>JBEKFB010000059.1:0-17284 GCA_050013535.1 Bryobacteraceae bacterium
AGTTGATGAATACGGATGGTCTGGCCGATGGCGCTGGGCTGGCTTCCGTAAAGCCGAATGGCGAGTTTCTCGGTGAGCAGGGCGACCTTCTGACGAAGCAGGACGTCGTTCTGATCGAGGAAGCGGCCGGCCAGAAGCTTCAGATTGCGCACCGAAGCATATTGATCGTCGGAACCAATGATTTTGACGTCCTTTTCCTTGCCCTCGATGAGCATGCTGTCGAATGTCGTCATGACGCCGGTGGCCGCGACGATGCGGCTTCCCAGTTGCTGGCGAACGGCGCTAATGTCGGAGAGCTTCACAAAATCAGCGGCCGCGGTGGCTTCCTCGTTGCTTCCGGTCTGATAGCTGCCATAGATGATGTTCGACCCGATGGCGCGGATTTGATCGAGGATGTAATCGCGTCCAGTGACGGAAATGGTGACCACCAGAATCACCGAGGCATTGCCGATTACCAGGCCGAGCGAGGTCAGGAAGGTGCGGACCTTGTTGGCTCGTAACGCCTCCACGCTGAGTTTCAGTGATTCGCCAATGAACATGCGTCCCGTTTCATCGTAGCGGACGGTTCGGGACGGGCCGACCTGACAAGGGGCCAGGGAGCCGCTGCGACTCCCGCGCGTATGGCATTCGCGACCGATTACTACAATAGAGAAAGATGCGAAGGATCGGCCCGCTCGTGCTGGTGATTATTCTCGTGCTTGCGGGTGTAGTGGTCAACTCGTGGTTCTCGAGGGTCAGGCATCAGCGCCGCACTATCCCGGCAGTTCCGAAGATGCTCCCGCCGAACACTTCCTCCACTGCCCAGGACTGGATCTATCGCCAGAGCGACGCGAACGGCACTCACGTAGTGGTGCGGGCACAGGACTTTCAGCAGATTGCCGAACCCGACAAATTCCATCTGAAAGGCATGGAGCTGGATCTCTACAAGCCGGACGGCTCCAGCTTCGACAAGGTGAATTCCGCGAGCGCCGATTTCGACACGAGATCCGGCGTTCTCTATTCCGATGGAACGGCGCTGATCGCGCTGGACGTGCCAACCGGTGAGGCGCCGGACGAAAACTCGCTCATGATCGAGTCGTCCGGAATCCATTTCGAGAATAAGACCGGCAAAGCGTCCACGGATCGCGCGGCCTCGTTTCGCTTCTCGAAGGGCGACGGTAAATGCGTTGGCGCATCCTACGATCCGCAAACGCATGAGCTGATTCTGCAAAGCCAGGTGGAACTCATCTGGCGGGGGACAACGCCGGGAACAATTCCCATGAGGATCGAGGCCGGCAATGCAGTTTACAAGGAACTCGAATCGAAAGTGTATCTGTCGCCGTGGTCGAAGCTCACGCGCGATACGCTTTCGATGAGTGGCGGACCCGCCGTGGTGACATTGTCGGACAAGCGCCTCCAACTGGTGGAAGCGCAGAACGCGAAGGGCGTCGACAATCAGACCGGCCGCCGGCTTGAGTTTTCGGCAGATCAGCTCTCGCTGAACTTCGATGAAAACGGCCAGATGAACCACATCGCCGGCGAGCACAACGCGCATCTTACTTCGACCGCGGCGGCCGGAGTGACCCACGTGAATTCGGATCGTGTCTACCTTGTCATGGCCGCCACGGAGAAGAGCAGCTCGCTGCAAATGGCCACGGCGATGGGTCACGCGGCGGTGGAATCCGTTCCCGCGGTGTCTGAAGGCGGACAAGCTCCGGAGCGCCGCATCCTGCGCAGCGACGTGCTTACGGCGCATATGCGCGGCAATGGGCGGGAGATCGATTCGGTGGATTCGGCCACACCGAGCACGATTGAGTTCATACCGGTGCGGGCGGGACAGGTTCATCGCGTGATGACCACCAGTTGGATGAGCATTCACTACGGTCCATCGAATCAGATTCAGAACTTCCTGGGTTCGAACGTGACCACTCACACCGACAAGCCGATGGAACCGGGCGCAAAGGACTCTCCGCCGCCGGCTCTGACCTGGAGTCATGACATGAGGGCCGATTTCGACCCGGCCACGGCGCAGCTCTCACGGTTGCAGCAATGGGGCGACTTTCGCTATCAGGAGGGCGACCGCAAAGCCCGTTCAGAGCACGCGGACATCGACCAGAAGAAAAACGTTATCACACTGACCAACGCCGCCCACGTGTGGGATTCGACGGGAACCACTACTGCTAACACGGTGGTGCTGGATCAGGCACAGGGCGATTTCATGGCCGACGGCAACGTCAATTCCACGCGCCTGCCTGAACAGAACTCCGGCAACTCGATGCTGTCAAACGATGAGCCTTTGCACGCGCGCTCCCGGAAAATGCGGATCAGCGACGACAACGCGAAAATCCACTATGAGGGAGATGCCGTGCTCTGGCAGGGCGCCAGCCGCATTCAGGCCGATGTTGTGGACATCGATCGCGATGCCGGCCTGCTCCGGGCGCATGGGCACGTGGTCAGCCAGCTTCTGGACAAGAAGAAGGACGCCGATGCGGCTGCCAGCCACGACAAGGCTTCCGTCTATACGATTGTGCGGGCGCCGGACATGGTCTATTCGGATAACGATCGCCTGGCTCACTACACGGGAGGGGCGACGATGGAGCGTCCCGATCTGCATGTGAAAGCGCGCGAGATTCGTGCTTTCCTCAAGCCGCATCAGGACGATTCGAAGGGGAAAGACGGGAAGATCGTTCCGGTGGCCAACACCGGGCCTGCGAAAGCCGACGGCAATGACCCGGCAAAACCCGACGGTGGTGGCGACGAGAGCTCCTCGCTCGATCACGCCATTGCCGACGGGAACGTCGAAGTTGTTTCCACTCAGCCGGGGCGCACGCGAACCGGTACGTCCGATCATGCCGAGTACTTCACCGCCGAGGGCCGGGTGGTGCTCACTGAGGGCAAACCGCAACTGGTGGACAGCCTCAAGGGGACCACAAAAGGCCGCCAATTGACGTGGTTTTCGCAGGATGATAGGCTGCTGGTTGATGGAGCGGAAAAACAGCCCGCTCACAGCTTGGTTCTGCGCAAGAAGAAGTAGGTTCCGGCAACCGCACGAATGACCCTCGAAACCACCGAACTCTCCAAGACGTATCGCGGCCGCAAAGTGGTGGACAATGTTTCCCTCTGGGTGGAACAGGGCGAAGTGGTGGGGCTGCTGGGTCCCAACGGCGCCGGCAAGACTACGTCGTTCTACATGATTGTAGGTCTGGTGACGCCGGATTCCGGCTCGGTCACGCTGGACAAGTCCGACATCACGAACATGCCCATGTACAGGCGGGCACAGCGCGGCGTCAGCTATCTTCCCCAGGAGCCCTCGGTGTTCCGCAAGCTAACGGTGGAGGAGAATCTGCTGGCCATTCTGCAGACCCTGCCGCTGCGGTCGGGGGAGCGGCGCGAACGGCTCAACCGCGGCATCGAGCAACTCGGACTCGAGACGGTGCGGCACAGCAAGGGCTACATGCTCTCGGGCGGCGAGCGTCGGAGAGTGGAAATCGCGCGCGCAATGGTAATCGATCCCAAGTTCCTGCTGCTGGACGAACCGTTTTCGGGCATCGACCCGATCCAGGTGTTGGAACTGCAGAAGATCATCTTCGACCTGCGCGACAGCGGCATCGGAATTCTGGTGACCGATCACAACGTGCGCGAGACACTGGCGGTGACCGACCGCGCCTATATCATCAATAACGGGCGCATCTTCCGGTGGGGCTCGCCGGAGGAACTGGGCAACGATCCGGAGGTGCGGCGCGTGTACCTGGGCGAGAACTTCAACCTGGAGCTGGAGCCGCGGCGGTAGGGCCTAGGCTCTTCTTCCCCAAGTTCATTTTGAGAAGTATAAACTTCTGATTTAGAATACTCATCATCTAGATTAGTATTGAGAAATCTAAACTTCTGGTATAGAATACTCATATGCGGTTTATCGAGCGGGCGATTCGGGGCGAGGTGCTCCGCGCCGCGCGCAGCTTCGCCGCCATCGTGATGACCGGGCCCCGCCGCTCCGGCAAAACGGCGTTTCTGCGCCATACATTTCCAACCGCTGAATACATCCTGCTGGAGGATCCGGACGTGCAGGCCCGCGTTCACTCGGATCCGCGCGGATTTCTCGACGAACTGCGGACTCCCGTGTTGTTCGATGAGATCCAGAATGCACCGGAGCTGTTCGATTACATCCGCACCCGTATCGACCGCGCGCCCCGCAGGATGGGCCAATGGCTGTTTACCGGCTCACAGGAAGCGCCGTTGATGCAGGGCGTCAGCGAATCCATGGCCGGTCGCGCCGCCATCCTGCAATTGCTGCCGTTCAGCCTCGCGGAGACCGATCGCGTGAGCCTGCTCGCGGGTGGATATCCGGAAGTAGTGGCCCGCCCGAAAGGGCGGGGATTGTGGTTCGCTTCGTACATCCAGACCTACCTGGAGCGTGATGTCCGGAGTGTGATCAACGTGCGCGATCTCGGCGCGTTCCGCCGATTCATCGCGCTGCTGGCCAGCCGTCACGGGCAGGTGTTGAACAGAGCCGATCTCGCCGCCCCACTTGGCGTCTCCATACCGACATTGAGCGAGTGGTTGCACGTGCTGGAGATCACCGGTCAGGTGATGCTGATTCCGCCTTATTTCGAAAACTTCGGCAAGCGCCTGATCAAATCGCCCAAGGTCTACATCGGAGACTCCGGGCTCGCCTGTTATCTGCTGGGGATCACTTCACAAGCCGAACTGGAAAGGTCGCCGTTCCTTGGGCCGCTGTTTGAGGGGTATGTCGCGTCGGAGATTCTGAAGAGCCAGATCAACAAGGGCCGCCGGAAAGAGCTGTATCATTTCCGCGACCAGCAAGGGCTCGAAGTCGATTTTCTGTTTCCGGACAGCCGTGGGAAGCTCTGGATGGTGGAGTGCAAAGCATCGCGCACTGTGCTGCCGGCTATGTCGAAATCGATGGCATCCCTGCGACGCTCGATGGGCGAGAGAACCCCTGCGCGCGCGACCGTGGTTCACCGAAGATCCCCCAGCGCTCCGCCGACCCGAGTGCTGGCGCCCGGCATCGATGCCCTTGATATCGGCGATTTTGTGAACGAAGTGACGGGGCGTGGAACAGAGACCGCGGCAAAGCGGATCACTCGAAAGTCTTCCCCTCCAGTTCGGCGATAGTCTGCCGCATTTCGGCGGGCACGCGGACAGTCTTGGTAGTGCGGTAGTCGAACAGGACTATCGTGCATTCCGCAGTTGCGGCCACCACTCCCAGCGTTTCGCTGACTACGCAGTTTTCCATTTGTATGCTGCTGTTGCCGAGGCGGGTGACGCGTGCGCCCACGTGTACGGTGTCCGGGTATTTCAACGGCCGCTTGTAATCGCACTTGATACTCGCCAGAATCGGCCCCACCCCCGCAGGCGGCAACGACATCCCCAGCCCGACGCGCGCCAGATACTCGACTCGCGCGGTCTCGCACCAGCGCAGGTACACGACATTGTTCGTGTGGCCGAAGAGATCCTGATCGCCCCATTGAACGGGAATCGTAACCACAATCGGGAATTCAACAAGAGCTTCGTGGCGATGGCTCATTCTTTCGACTTGTACCATGGACTTAATGCCAGAATCTCCGATCACCGCGCGCGCGGACGACTTTGCCGCATGGTACCAGGACGTAGTCATTCAGGGCGACATGGCCGAGCCGGCCGAAATCGTCAAGGGCTGCATGGTTATCAAGCCCAATGGATACGCGGTTTGGGAGGGCCTGCAGCGCGAGCTCGACACCCGGTTCAAAGCCACGGGGCACCAGAACGTCTATTTCCCGCTGCTCATCCCGCAGAGCTTCCTGCAAAAGGAAGCCGAGCATGTGGAGGGCTTCTCTCCCGAACTGGCCGTCGTCACTATAGCCGGTGGGAAGGAACTGGAAGAGCCTTATGTCATACGGCCGACCTCGGAGACCATAATCGGGCACTTCTTCGCGAAATGGATTCAGAGCTGGCGCGATCTGCCGCTGCTCCTGAATCAGTGGGCCAACATTGTACGCTGGGAGCTGCGTACGCGCATGTTCCTGCGCACTACCGAATTCCTGTGGCAGGAGGGCCACACCGCGCATTCCACGCATGACGAGGCCATGGAAGAAGTGCTGCGCATGCTGGACGTTTATGCCGACGTGGCGGAAAACGTGGCGGCCATGCCTGTGATCAAGGGTGTCAAGACGCGTGCGGAGAAGTTCGCGGGAGCGCTGCGGACCTATTCGATCGAGGCCATGATGCAGAACGGCCTGGCGTTGCAATCGGGGACCAGCCACGATCTGGGCCAGAACTTCGGCAAGGCGTTCGACGTAAAGTTCCAGAACAAGGAAGGGCAGCTCGATTTTGTGTGGCAGACGAGTTGGGGCGTGAGCACTCGCATGATCGGCGGAATCATCATGACGCACTCCGACGACAAGGGCCTGGTGTTACCACCGCGGCTCGCGCCAGTGAAAGCTGTGATGGTGCCCATCTACCGGAAGGATGCCGATAAAGGCGCCGTGCTGGAAGCCGCGCACAAACTGGCGAAGGATGTTGGGGCAAAGGTGGATGACCGCGAAGGGCAGTCGCCCGGCGCGAAGTTCTTCCATTGGGAACGGCGCGGCGTGCCGGTGGTGCTGGAGCTAGGACCCCGCGATCTCGAAAGCGGCAATGTGGTGCTGAAGCGGCGCGATACCGGCACAAAACAACCTGTTCCGCAGGTATCCCTGTCCGGCTTGCTGCCTGCCGAGCTGGAGAAGATGCAACAGGAACTGCTCGGACGGGCCCGCCAGCGGCTGATCGATAACACGGTGCTGGCCAATTCCGTCGAAGAAGTGGAGGCGTTGTTGGCCGATGTAACGGCCGAACGCGGAGGCGGCAAATTCGTCATGGCGCACCTCAAGGACGACCCCGCCGTCGATGCACGTCTGAAAGAGTTCAAGGCTACGGTGCGTTGCATCCCGTTGGTCGATGCGTACGATGGCCCGGGCAGGTGTATTGTCACGGGTGAAACTGTCGACCGGCGGGCGGTAATCGCAAAAGCGTATTAAGATGCGCTTCTTCGCCACCCTTCTTCTGGTTGCGCTATCCGGCCTCGGCCTCGCTCAGGAGCCGGTCAACATTCAGGTGGATGCTCGTACGGTGATCGGTCCGTGGCGGCCGGTATGGTCTTATTTCGGCTATGACGAACCGAATTACACAACTGCGAAAAATGGCCGTAAACTGATCGGCGAACTTGGGCAACTCGGGCCCGTTCACATCCGGGCCCACAACTTGCTCACTACCGGCGACGGCACGCCCGCGCTGAAGTGGGGTTCGACCAACGCCTACACAGAGGCCCCGAACGGCGAGCCGGTTTACAACTGGAACATCGTTGATCGTATTTTCGATGTCTGGGTGAACGCGGGTGCAACGCCGTTTGTCGAGATCGGGTTCATGCCCGAGGCGCTCTCGACGAAACCCGAACCTTACCAGCACAACTGGCCAAAAACGGCCATCGCCGCGGGGTGGGCGTATCCGCCGAAAGACTACGAGAAGTGGGCTGAATTGGTCCGGCAGTGGGTTGCGCATGAGGTGGAGCGATATGGTCTGCCGGAGGTGAAGACGTGGTCCTGGGAGGTATGGAACGAGCCCGATATCGAATACTGGCAGGGCACGCCGGAAGAGTACGACAAGCTGTACGATTTCACCGCCCGCGCCGTGAAGAGTGTCTCACCACAGTTGCGCGTCGGCGGGCCCGCAACCACCGGGCCGAATGGCCGTACCGGCGGCGCGTTCCTTCGCCAGTTTCTCGATCACTGCGCGCACACTGGCGTTCCGCTCGATTTCATCACCTATCACGCCAAGGGCCGGGCGGAAGTCGTCGATGGACACGCGCGCATGGGCCTCGCCAACAATCTCCAGGGAGTGGCTGCCGGTCTCGAGATCGCCGGGTCCTTCCCGAAATTCCGTAATCTGCCAATCGTCCTGAGCGAGTCCGATCCGGAGGGCTGCGCGGCCTGCTCGACACGAGTCCATCCCGAGAACGCTTACCGCAATGGGGCCCTGTATCCCTGCTACACCGCAGCCGCACTCAACGGAATTCTCGCGCTGACCGATCGCGATAAATCCAACGTCGAGGGCATGCTCACATGGGCTTTTGAGTTTGAAGACCAGCCATACTTCGATGGTTTTCGCACGCTTGCCACGAACGGGATCGACAAACCCGTGCTGAATCTCTTTCGCATGCTCGCGCTGATGCAAGGCGACCGGGTGCCTGTGGAGAGCAGCGGCGCAGTGATCGTCGATGAGATTCTTCGGAGCGGCGTCCGCGGCAAGCCGAACATCGACGCCATTGCGACGCGGTCCGAGCACGGCATTTCCGTGCTGGTGTGGAACTATCACGACGACGACCTCGCGGCCGCGAACACGCCGGTGAACCTCGCCCTGATGCATCTACCGGGCGGTGTCAGAACCGTTCGAGTTCGCCACTATCGCATCGACGCCACACACAGCAACGCATGGACCGTGTGGAAGGAAATCGGATCCCCGCAGAATCCAACTCCGGAACAATACGCCCGCCTCGAAGCGGCCGGGCAGTTGCAGATGCTTGATGCCGAACACTCGCTGCCCGTGAACCGCGGACGCGTCAGCCTGACTTTCCCGCTGCCGCGCGAGGCGGTTTCGCTGATACAGGCGAACTGGTGAGATGAGAGTTCTGATCTTCGGCGCGACTGGAATGGTGGGCCAGGCCGTTCTGCGGGAATGCCTGCTTGATCCCGACGTCGAGATCGTCGAAACAGTCGGGCGGGCGGCGACCGGAGTAAAGAACGCGAAGTTGCGCGAAGTGGTTCACGCGGACCTGTGGAACTACGCGGCGATAGAGCCGAACATGAGTGGCTTCGATGCCTGCTTCTTCTGTCTCGGGGTATCGTCGGTGGGCATGTCCGAGCCTGAATATGAACGCCTGACCTACGGCATCACCATCGCGGCGGCTGAAATGCTGGCCCGTCTCAATCCCAGCATGACCTTCGTCTACGTTTCCGGCGCGGGAACCGACAGTTCGGAGAAAGGAAAGGTCATGTGGGCGCGAGTGAAGGGCCGCACCGAGAACGCGCTCCTGCGCCTTCCTTTCAAGGCCGCCTACATGTTCCGGCCTGGAGGGATTCAGCCGATGCATGGAGAGCGGTCGAAGACCAGAGCCTACCGAATCGGCTACCTGCTGGCTAAGCCGATGCTTCCGTTGTTGCGCCGGATGTTTCCGGGCTCCGTCATGACTACGGAGGAAATCGGTCGCGCGATGATCGACGTGGTCCGGCGGGGCGCGCCGAAAAAGATTCTGGAGACCTCCGATATTAGAGCGTGCGCGCACGGGCAGTAGGGCCGATGTTCGCTCCCGCCCACGCTTTCCCAAACGCGGACACGCCGTCGGCGGCATTCCGTGCATAACGCTGATCCGCTTGTGGCACAGGGATTGCACGTTGTCATTGGAATGCGAACCCTCCTTCAGGATCTTCGCTATGGTTTTCGGATGGCGCGGAGCAGCCCCGGCTTCACGCTGATCGCCGTCGCCACGCTAGCCATCGGCATTGCCGCCAACACCACGGTGTTCAGTTGGATCGATGCCGTCCTGCTGCATCCCATCCCTGGCGTGGCTCACGGCGATGAGCTGGTGATGTTCGAGAATGTCGCGTCCAACGGCGATGCCCTGCCCACTGTCTCTTACCCCGATTACCGGGACTACCGCGACCACCTGAAACTGCTCTCCGGACTGGCCGTGGCGCGGCCGGAGGCGATGAGCCTTGGCGAGGATGAGCATGCCGAGCGTATCTACGGCGAGCTGGTCTCCGGAAACTACTTCGCCGTGCTCGGGGTGCGGCCGGTCCTTGGCCGGTTCTTCAACACCGAAGAATACGGCGACAAGCAGGGTGGATATCCGGTGGTGGTAATCAGCGAGCGCCTTTGGAAGAGCCGGTTCCATTCCGATCCCAACATCGCTGGTACAACCATTCGGCTCAATCGCCAGCCTCTGACCGTGATCGGAGTGGCCCCGGCCAGTTTCCACGGGACCGTCGCCGGTTTGACCTTTGAGCTATGGGCGCCAGTGATGATGGCGGCCCAGCTTAAGGCCATGCCCGACTGGATGGTTGAGGACCGCGGGTCGTACATGTTTGTCTCGTTTGGGCGCCTGAAACCGGGAGTCAGCCTGGAGCGGGCGCGAGCGGAAACTGTCTCCCTTGCGCGCGAGGTCGCCAGGCAGGACTACAAACACGGCAACCTGAGCGCCACGCTGCTTCCCGTGTGGAAGGGACACTATGGGGCCCAGGGCATGCTGCTTGCGCCGCTGACCATACTGATGGCCGTTGGCGTCGTGGTGCTGCTGATTGTCTGCGCCAATGTCGCCAACCTGCTGCTGGCCCGCTCCACGGCGCGTCAGAAAGAGCTGAGCATGCGCATGGCCCTGGGCGCCGGGCGCGGACGTCTGGTGCGGCAGCTTCTCACCGAAACGCTGGCCCTGGCGATGATGGGCGCGCTGGCAGCTTTGCCGCTCACCATGTGGATGAGCCAGTCGCTCGGATATCTGCTGCCGCCTACTGGCCTCCCGGTATTTTTGGATTCCGGGTTGAACGGCGACGTGCTGGTTTTCATCATCCTCCTCTGTGTAGGCGCCTGTTTGGTGTCGGGAGTGGCGCCCGCGTGGCAGACGGCTCACGCCAGCCTGAACGACGTGCTTAAGGAGAGCGGCCGGAGCGGGGGCACGGGAGCCGCATCACCACGTCTGCGCGGATTGCTGGTGGTGTCGGAAGTGGCCATGGCGTTAGTGGTCCTCATCGGTGCGGGCCTGTTTGCGCGCAGCTTTCAGGTGGCGCTGCGGATCAACCCCGGGTTCGATCCGGATCATGTCCTGGTGTCCCGCCTTTCCATGGCTGGCTACTCGAAAGACGCGCGTAAGCAATTCTGCGGGCAGTTGCGCGAGCGTCTGGAGTCGCAGCCGGGCATCGCCGGCGTCAGCTATGCGGACATCGTCCCGCTGGGGACCAGCGATTCCTGGGAGGATCTGCAGGTGGCGGGCTACGTCCCCGGTCCCGGGGAAAGCATGAAGCTGTTCCGCAACGTCGTTTCGCCCGGATATTTCGACGTGCTGCGGATTCCACTGCTGGAAGGGCGCGACTTCACTGAACGCGACGATATGGACTCGAATCCGGTGATGATCGTCACTCAGACCTTCGCTCGGCGGTATTTCGGCGACCGCGACCCCATCGGCCACAAGGTGCGCGGCTGGGGCGAGTGGTTCTCCATTGTGGGCGTG
Organism: Bryobacteraceae bacterium; assembly: GCA_050013535.1. Classification (GTDB taxonomy): domain Bacteria; phylum Acidobacteriota; class Terriglobia; order Bryobacterales; family Bryobacteraceae; genus CAWACP01. The sequence continues at coordinate 11,231 of JBEKFB010000059.1, forward strand.
GTGAAGGACAGCAAATACAAGACGCCGGACGAGGCGCCGCGGCCGCATTTCTATGTAGCGTTCCGCCAGGTGTACCGGGCCGATCTGGACATCGCCTTTTTCGTGCGGACCAAGGCCGATCCGCTGCAGGCTCTGCCGGTGATGCGCGCGCAGGTGCAGTCTCTGGACCCGGGCGTGGGTGTATACGACGCTTTGCCACTAGCCGAGTCGGTACAGGTTTCGCTGTTCGGACTGAAGATCGCAGCGGCTCTGCTGGCCGCGCTGGGCGCGATTGCGTTGGTGCTGGCAGCGGTGGGGCTGTATGGTGTGATGGCGTACTCGGTCAGCCAGAGGACCCAGGAAATCGGCATTCGCATGGCCTTGGGAGCGAGGTCGAAGGACGTGCTGGCGATGACGGTGGGGCAGGGAATGCGCCTGACACTGATCGGTCTGGCGCTGGGCTTAGTGGCAGCGCTGGCGGCAACACGTTTAGTTGCGAGTTTGCTGGTGCACGTCAGCGCGAGCGATCCGCTGATCTTTATCGGCGCGTCACTGTTCCTGGTTGCCGTTGCGCTGCTGGCCAGTTATCTGCCCGCGCGCCGGGCCACGCGCATCGATCCTAATGTGGCGCTCAGGTGCCAATAGCACCGCTCCCTTACGTTTGCGGCTTAGTTACCGACCCACAACCGTGAGGGAGTGGTCAATCGTGACGATATCCACCAGCCCCGCACAACCGTAGAGCACTGGCAGCAGCTTCGCGGGCGGGTACGTGCGACGCAACTGCGCCACCTTCGCCGTGCCTGCGCGGTAAGCCGGAAGATACATGCGGCCCAGCAAAGGGTGCTGTCCCCAGGCTCCGGACAACTTGCCCGCGCGCTCCTCGGTAACCAGAAACTCCGTGCGCAACGTCTTAGCCACCTCGGCTTGCGGGACGCCCGCGCCCCACGTCAGCCACGACGACTGGTTCTTTGCGTCGTCCTGCAACAGCGCCAGCAATAGCCCGATCTGCAGATCCTCGTCGGGCAACTGGTCCACTTCGGTGACGCCGTGGGCCATCAGAATCGCGTTGTTGGCGATGCCTTCGAAGAGCGCGGCCGCGCGCGTGTTCATGGTGAGCACCGACGCTTCGAACCCCACCACGCCACGCCAGTAGAGATTTTGCAGCCACGCGAATGTGGTCACGTGGCCGGGCACCACCTCATGACTCACCAGTTGGAGGAACTCGGGGACGGAAATCTCCAGCGACGCGTTGATCTCATACGTCGCCTCATACTGGGGCGAGCCATCGGCACGCCGCGCCCGGCCCAGGTAGTTCATGGAGCCGGAGAACCACGCGTCCTTGATGGGCAGAAACTCGATGTTGGCCCGCGGTACGGACGCGAGTTCGGGCGGCATGTATGGGACGATATTCGCGGCGCTCAGTGCGTCGTAGTAGGCGATCACCGTCGCGCCGAGAATCTTTATCGAGGCGAGCGGCACGCGGTGAGCCTTCCTCCACAGGTCCACCGCATCGAGCAGTTCATCGCGCGTGCTGCCAGGGTACCCGGCGCGTGCCAGCAGTTCTGCGACGCGCTCGCGCTTGACGATAGGATCTGAGGGCTCGGGTGGCTGACCTGTGGAAGCCAGCACGCAGCGCTCGTAGGGGACGCGTTCACCTTCTCCGAGAATCTCCATGGCGAGTTCCCACATCACTTCGAAACAGAGGGCCAGCCCCGCGACGTATTCTGTCCGTGCCGAGCTCTTCAACCCGCGAATGGCACCCGAAATGTCCACGGCGGCGAGATACGCACGGATGGTCTCAACGTCCGGCGTCTTCGCCGAAACGCCGCCCGATTCGCGAACGCGCGCGGCAGTTGGATCGGTGTACGCCGCGGGCAGAGGCTCATCGGAAAACCACGAATCGGCAATGAAGCGCCCGGTGCCCGACGCACACAATACGTCGCCGCCCCACAGCGTATCGATGCCCAGAATCGCGTTCCCCACCAGCTCTTCAAAGCTCATGCTTCCTCCTTGTACCCTGCCGCTCGCCACCAAACATAGCCGATCAGGCACACGAACAGAATCGCGGATACGATCTGCGAAATAACTTCGTCCCCATAGAACGGCGTGCGAATCCACTCTTCGGTGAATCGCGGCAACAGCCGGAATGACGCGCCCAGCACGCCACCCAGCGCGCCGCCCGCCATCAGGCCCGATGCGATGACCACGCCGCGCTCCCGTACCGAGCTGCCGCGCTTCGCCAGGAAATGCGACAGGAAGCCGCCCACCAGTGCGGGTGTGTTCAGTTCCAGCGGCAGGTACATGCCGAGAGCGAACGTGAGTGCGGGGACCTGGAGCATCTCCATCACTATCGCGATGGCCGCGCCCACTCCAAACAGGATGTACGCCACGGGCTGATGGCTCATGAAGCCCGATACCAACGCCTTCATGATGGATGCTTGTGGCGAGGCCAGCACCACGCGCGTGTCGCCCGGCGCCGCTTCGCCGAATTGAAATGTGTGCGCCAGCATGACGATGGTCAGCCCCACCACCACCGCCGCGGCAATCACGCCCAGAAACTTCACCTTCTCCTGCGCCGCCGGCGTGGAGCCCAGCCAGTAGCCCGTCTTGAAATCCGTGATCGCTTGGCCAGACACCGAAAGCGCCGTACATACCATGCCCGCGATGGCCATGACAAAAAACATCCCGGTAGTGCCGGACACCCCGAACCGCAGCAGCACCACCGACGAGATGATGATGGTCAGCATGGTCATGCCGGATACCGGGTTTCGTGCCGTGGTGGCGATCGCGTTGGCCGCCACCGAGGTGAAGAAGAACGAGAAGACCAGGGCCAGCGCGGCACCGGCGAGGATCACCATCGGTGAACCGGAGAGATGCCCAAGGAAAACAGCGACCCCGATCGCGCCAACCACAACGCCCAGCAGGATTGTCATAACTGAAACGTCTCGGTCCGTGCGCTCGTCCGCTGCCGCTTCGCCGCGCCGGAATGCGTGCAATGCAACACCAAACGAGCCGGCGACAACCCGCAGCGATTTCAGAATGCCGAAAATCCCCGCGGTGGCGATAGCGCCCACGCCGACAAAGCGCACGTAGCCGCGAAAAATCTGCGTCGCGTCCATCTGCGCGATAGGAATTTGGCCCGGATACACAGCGGCGCCGGGCATGTGTCGGCCAATCATCCAGATCAACGGCACCAGCACCAGATTTGACAGCACGCCGCCCGCGCACAGAATCAGCGAACTGCGCAGGCCCATTACATAGCCGAGTCCCAGGATGAAGCTGATGGCGTCGAAACTCAGCGTGACGCGTGCCCGGTCGGCGAGCGCTTTCACGACGGGGATAAACCGGAAATTCAGGTATTCCTGCCATACGTGAAAGGTGGTAACCAGGAAATCGTAGACGCCGGCGATGGCCGTTGCTTCCAGCAGCAGACGCGCCTGTGCCCCGCCTTTTTCGCCGGTGACCAGCACTTCGGTGATCGCCGTGGCCTCCGGGTACGGAAGCACGCCGTGCATCTCCCGCACGAAATAGCGCCGCAGCGGGATCAGGAACAACACGCCGAGGCAGCCGCCCGCGAGACAAATAAAGATGGTCTCCACCGGGTGCGGGTCCAGCTTCAGAATGTAGAGAGCGGGCAGCGTGAATATTGCGCCCGCCACCACGGACCCCGCCAGGCCACCAATTCCGGTAATGATGACGTTCTCGAGGATGCTGGAGCGGCGGCGATAAGTGCGAGCGAGTCCGATAGCGAGAATCGAGATGGGGATCGCCGACTCCATCACCTGCCCGACCTTCAATCCCGAATACGCGGAGGCCACCGTGAAGACGATGCACAGCAGCAGGCCCCACGCTACTGATCGCAGCGTGAGTTCCGGAAGAATCGTGGCTGCAGGCACCACGGGCTGATACGCCGTTCCCGGTGGCAGCGGCGTGTAGGCATTCTCAGGGAGTTGCGAGGTATCGGTTGACGTGGTCGGCATGGACGGAAACCGTATCGTACTACCTTCGCTATTCTGAATGCAGACCTCGTGAAAATCGTCGACATTCGTCCCACCGCCGTAACCGTCCCTTTGCTTGCGAGAGGAGCCTGAAGTGGATTTCCAGGATCTCCTCGGCCGCGCGCCGGCTGTCATTGATGAAGACCGCATTTCAGCGAAGCTCGCCGGCAAGACCGTCCTTATTACCGGCGCTGCGGGCTCTATCGGCTCCGAACTCTGCCGCCAGATCGAGCGATTCAATCCACGCGCCATAGTTGGATTCGAGATCGCCGAGAGCCCGCTGTTTCAGCTCGATCGTGAAATGCGGGATTCGTTTCCGCGTGTCGAGTTTTATCCGGAGATTGGGAGCGTACAGAATCGCCAGCGCGTGGATGAGGTTTTCTCGAACCATCAACCGTCTGTCGTCTACCACGCGGCGGCTTACAAGCACGTCCCCATGATGGAATCGCATCCTTTCGAAGCGGTCGAGAACAATGTCTTCGGAACCTGGAACGTCGCGATGGCGGCTGAGCGCTATGATGTGGAGCGTTTTGTCCTTATCTCTTCGGACAAGGCCATTCGCCCGGCCAATATCATGGGCGCAACGAAGCGCGTTGCCGAGATGCTGATTGGCGGCCTGCAGAATGGCGCCACGAACTTCGCATCAGTCCGTTTCGGCAACGTGCTCGGTTCTGAAATGCGGCGCTATTTCACCACCGTTTCCGACGCGTGCCAGCTCATCCTTCAGGCTTCCGTTATGACCCGTGGCGGCGAGGTCTTCGTGCTCGACATGGGCGAGCCGGTCAAAATTGTCGATCTCGCTCACAAGCTGATTTGCCTCTCTGGTCTGAGCCCCGAGGAAGTCCGCATCGAGTACACGGGTCTGCGCGCTGGCGAGAAACTCTCCGAGGACTTGAACTTCCTCGGTGAAGACACTAGATCCACTGATCACGAGAAGATTCGTATCGCTGCCGAATGCCCGCCCGTTGTAAAGATGAGGCCGTACTTGGACGAGCTTCGCCATGTTTGCGCTGCCCGCGACCTGACGGGCCTTATTCGCATCCTGAAAGAGCTTATTCCCGGCTATTCACCGAGCGATTATCTCGTCAATGCGGCGGAGGCAGCGACGCCTGTGTCAGGAACCTTGTAAGACCGCGCAGACCTGTTGTGCGATCTCTTCGCCAATGGCCAGCGACGCGGTTGCGGCGGGGCTCGGCGCATTCAGGACGTGCACCGCGCCGGGCTGCCGGACGATGTGAAAATCCTGCACCATGCCGCCTTGCGGATCGAGAGCCTGCGCCCGCACTCCCGCCCCGCCCGTTTCGAGATCGTTCACGGTAATCTCGGGGACCAGCTTCTGCAAAGACGCGCAGAATAACTCCTTGCTGAACGAGCGCCGCACCTCGTCAAAACACATCCTCGCGTGTCTGCCCAGAAATCGCCAGAAGCCCGAATAAGTCACCACGTCGATGGTGTCGCGCACGCTAATGTTCCATTTGCTGTACCCCTCGCGAGAGAGCGCCAGCACCGCGTTGGGACCCGCCTCAACGCCGCCGTGAATCAGCCGGGTGAAGTGCACTCCCAGAAATGGAAACTTCGGATCGGGAACCGGGTAGATGAGATTGCGCACCAGGTATTGGCGCTCTGCCTTGATGCGGTAATATTCGCCGCGAAACGGCACAATCCGCATATCGCGGTGCACACCGGCCATCGCGGCAACGCGGTCGCAATACAGGCCGGCACAATTCACCAACAGATTCGATTCGAAATCGCCGGCAGTGGTGTGCGCAAGCCAGCCGTCCGCGGTCTTCCGCAGGCCAGTTACTTTGGCGCCGGTTACCACTCGCCCATTTATCTTGCGGGCGAGCGTGGCGCAGACCGCGGGATAATCGGCAATTCCCTCCTGAGGCACGCGCACAGCCGCCACTCCCGCGGCATGCGGCTCGATCTCTTTCATCTGATCGGGCCCCAGCATTTCCAGCCCTTCGAGCCCATTCTGCCGGCCGCGCTCGAACAAATCCCGAAGACGGGGCAATTCGTCTTCATTCGATGCCACCACCAGCTTGCCGCACACCTCATGCGCGATGCCGTTCTCCTG
>JBEKFB010000060.1:0-15835 GCA_050013535.1 Bryobacteraceae bacterium
GCCTTCACCCCGGCGTCACAGATGTCACTCTCGATCTGGTGGCGAATGCGGTCTCCCGATCGGTCTACTTCGATGGCGATCGCTCTCACGGCGCGCCGCTCGGCATCTTTCGTCGATGCCTCCAACGTGGCCAGACTCGCCCCGATGCGTGTTTCGACTCTCTCGACCAGCTCTTCGAGGACGAGTTCGTTCATCGTGACCAGAGCGAAGGCGGCATCGTCCGGCTTCAGCAGAATGTTGTGCCGGGCCGCCACCTCCGCAATCAGACGTTGAACATCGATTCGGCCATTCCGTGTGTTCATCGCTTAATCCATTGCCAGCTTGTCGAGCTGCTCAAAGAGTTCACGACGAACGATCTCGAGACGTTGCTTGGAGACCAGCGAGAACTCGTCCATCCGGATCGCCTCCTCGAATGTCAGGCGTCGTTCCAGCATCTGGCGAACATCGTCGCCGAACGTGTGCGGATTCCGTTCCCGGATGACCACCGTGCCCAGGAGTTTCGCAGCCTGCTCTTCGGCGACGCGGAACTCCTCGAAGGTCTTCCCGTCCTTGACGACCTCACCGAAATACTCGTTCAGCCAGACGATGACGTTCTTCTCGGTCGTGGTCTCCGCAAGCTTTTCGAAGCCGCTGAGCGTGTCACTCATCGCCTGACCTCCGGCCACGACCGAGTGAACGAATACCCGGCGGCTGTGACTTTGCAGGAACTGCAGAATCTCGTTTTCGAGAATGTAGTTCCACAGAGGCACGAACGTCGTGGCGCCGGTGTCAATGATGAACGTCCCGGTTCCGGTGCAGACAGTGTCAACCAGTTCGTCAAAACGCTTCTCGTGGATCGTGCCCCTCCTGAGAATGTTGAGGTGTTCGGCACCGATGCTGCGGTATTGCGCAAATGTCGCGTTAACCGGATCGGTGTCGAGGCAATGGACGGGTCCGCTTTTCTTTAAAACGGCATGAACGCCGGAGTGAGAGCGCAATGCTTCGTCCCGACCTTCCGCAAGCACTGAAGGGACCCGCGGCGCCTGACGCGGTCGGAGGCGTGTGTCCTCATCACTCCCGCAGCAACCGCTCGAACTCTCCCAGTTCCTGAAGATTGAGATCAGACACCGCCCAATATTCAAACCCCGAGCGCGTCCAGTGCAGCAGATTGTATCCCTGGCGGGTCTCTGCTGTCACTCCGCTGTCAGCGCGTGACGAAGGCCACAGGAAAACATTGATGAGGTGTTTTCTCCGCTGATACACCAGCGCCGCCACCGTCCGATCCTGCAGGTAATCGAGCCGCCCGCCCACGAGCGTAAATCCATCCGCCTTCAGATCCTTCACCGGGGGCGAAAAATCAACCTTGCCGTTGAACCATGGCTTCACGGTATGCGAGTCCGAAGAAGGCACGTCCATCAAATGATTGGGCATCAGCGACCGCACGTGACCGGACACCACCGCCTGTTCCATTGCGGTAGATCCCGGGCGCGGCGCTAGCACGAAAACCAGCGCCAGCGCCGCCGCCACCGGCACACTCCACCATACCCGCGGAATCCATCTGGTTCGCAGCGAGCGCCGGATGCGCTGACGCACTTCCCGAGGCGCCGGGAAATACAGGTCCGCTTCCCCGATCGCCTGGCGCAGCTCCATGCGCCCTTCCACCTCGCCGGCACACGCGGCGCATTCATTGAGATGCCCTTCCACGGCAACGTTGCTTCGCAGATCCAGCTCGCCGTCCACGAAGGCGTCCAGCAGATCCTTTATTTCGTCGCAGCTCATGGGATCACCTCCCCGGACAGCCGGTCCCGCAACAGCTTGCGCGCGCGGGCCAGCCGGGACATCACCGTACCAATAGGAACTCCGCTGACGTGGGCTATGTCTTTATAAGAGAGATCCTCAATCTCTCGCAGCACAAGGGCCTCGCGAAACTCCATCGGCAGCTCCTCGATGGCCTGTTGCAGCATCCTCCGATCGGCGCGCGCCAGGGTGCGGCGCTCAGGGTCTTCCGCGCTCCCGGCCACGTCGTGCACGGCCTCGTCAAAGGACGTCATTTTGTCTACGCGATTCTGCCGCAGCCATGTGTAGCATGTATTCCTCACGATGCGCAAAAGCCACGCGCGCGCATCGCCCCCGCGAAAGCCGTCGAAGAAACTGAGCGCTCGCAGGGACGCCTCCTGCACCACGTCCGCCGCATCGGCGTCATTGCCGGTCAGCCATCGCGCCAGGTTGTGTGCTGCGTCGAGATGCGGCAGGATCTCCTGCTCGAATCGCACTGATTTCTTCCGGTCTTCCAATAGTAAGACTCCGTGATCCGCTATTTTATTCCCGGGCTCGCCGTTGGGAATAACCGACCGCCCGCGAGAGTCACCTTGGCATCATGACCAACCAACTCAACTCCAACGAAAACGGCGCCACCCGCCGCGGACTTCTGAATCGCATCAGCTCTGCAATGCTCCTTGCGTCCTGCATGGCCATGACGCTGGCGGTTCCCGCAGTGGCCGAGACAAAGATCAGGATCGATTCTGTGCCCGCGCTGTATGAACCTTTTGACTCAATGTTTGCCCAGCCGCTGTCGATGTCCGGTTATCGCTTTGCGGCTAATCCGGAGAACGGCCGCGCCAGCGTGGTCATCGAGTATGCGTATGAACTCATCCAGCAAGAATACGACGGGGGACCAGCGCCCACTGTGGCGGAGGTTCCGGGCCTCATTTGGAACTCCGCCACCCGCTCGGTAGTCTACGAAGCCAACGGACAGCAGACTGTGTGCGCCGTGGCGCAGCCGGGAGCGCACTTAAAACTGAAGAACACCGGATCCTGCACAGTCACCGCTGCGTCGGCGGAGGGTCCACGAAGCATAGCCCTCGACACCTGGCTTGAGGTGCGCTAGTGTGGCTGACTTTGCCGAACGGCCTCGCCGAATACGGCCGGTGACTATCGCGTCCGTCGCCGTCGCCCAGGTGGAGGCGCTGCCGCAATCTCGTTTCTCAGCTATCGAGAGGTGATGCAATGCTATCGGTTTACTTTCGTGTGACAGGTCCCGTCCTGATTTTTTCGCTCTGCGTTTACGCGCAGTCATTCACCCCTGTTTCGCCCTACGCATTCGATGGCGGTACTGTAAGCCGGCACGCTGCGATGGCTCCGGCCACCCCGGCCATGCTCACTGCGTCGTCGGATCTTGTGCTAATTAACGTATCCGTGCTCGATCGAAACGGGCGTCCGTTGCGGGGCCTGCGCACGGATTCCTTTCACTTGTTCGAGCGCCGCAACGAGCAGACTATCCTCTCCCTCAGCGAAACGGAGACACCGGTATCGGTAGTGATCGTCTTCGACGAGAGCGGCAGCATGCAGACTGGGGTCGCCCGGTGTGCCCAGGCTGTGAAGCAGTTCTGGAAGGGCGCGTCGGACGCCGATGAATTCGCCCTGATCACCTTTTCGGACCAGCCAGACATCGATACTGATTTCACCCGCGACAGCAGTGCAATTCAGACCCGTCTCATGGAAGCCAATAGTCACGGACACACGGCGCTGCTGGACGCATTGCAGAGTGCGGCGGTGCTTCTAAAGCGCGCGCACAACGAGCGGCGCGCGATCGTCGTGCTGTCGGATGGCGGAGAAAACCACAGCCGGCGGAACGAACGGGAGCTCAGGCGGACGCTTCTCGAAACCGCCGCTCAGGTATACGCCGTGAGCATTCCCTTCATTGGCCCAGGCGACGCGACCGACGCGGTGGGGCTGTTGGACCGCATCTGTGGCATCACCGGAGGCAGGAACGTCGGTATCGACAACTTCTCCGATCTGGAGAGCGCGATGCAGCAGATCAACGAAGAGATTCGAACCGAATACGTCCTCGGCTACAAGCCGCAGTCTTTGAATCACGACGGGAAGTTCCACCCGGTGCGTGTAAAGTTCACGCCGCCAGCAGGCGTTCGGCAGGTTTCGGTGTTCTGGAGACCGGGATACTATGATTCGGTCGAATAGCAAGCGTGTCTCCAGGATTCAGAAAACCGAGTCCGACAAGTGCTCGGCCACCACCAGTCGTGATTTTCTCCAGGACGCCTCGCCCATGCTCACCAAATCTGGTGGGCCCTGTTTTCGTTTGAGGTTTCGTCGCGTGAGGAAACGTTGGTTTCCCGCCGACGCCTCTCCTCGCAACTAATTGACTCAGTGAGTCCAGCGATCCGTTCAAAGTATCGCCTGGCGCTCCATGGATCTCCGGACGTCACTGGCATGAAAGGTGCTTCAGTCAGCTACAGCGGAATGATGAGAATAACAGTTGTCGAGTCGTCAAATGACGCAGTAAGACTCAGGGTGGAAGGCCGGGTGATGGGTCGCTGGGTCGAGGAACTTCGCGAAACCTGCGATCTGCAGGCTCTCGGCGACGGGAGCCGGCTGGCCCTCGATCTGGCGGATGTGTCATTCGTCGATGTCGCGGCAATTCAGCTGCTCAAAGAACTGAGGACGCGGTCGGTCACCCTCCTTAGCCCTTCGCCGCTCGTGGCCGAGCAACTTAGAGAGTCACCGCCGCAGGGAGACAGGCCATGATGGCAGCGGAGGCGAAGACGGCTCTGTTGGAAAGCGAGGGCAAACGCGCATCCTTCGAACATATCTTTCTGCCGCATCTGGATTCTGCTTACAATCTGGCGCGCTGGCTCACTCGTGTCGATCAGAATGCGCAAGACCTCGTCCAGGAAGCCTATTTGCGAGCTTTGAAGGCCTTCACTGGCTTCCGGGGCGGCGATGCCCGCGCCTGGCTTCTCACGATTGTCCGCAACACCTTTTACACCGGGCTGCAGCGCAATCGATCAAACGCATGGACGACTTTCGATGACGAGACGTACAGCGCTTCGAGCGAGGCTTCCAATCCGGAAGCAATGCTGGCCCAGCGCGTTGACGCCGAGCTCCTCAAGGATGCCCTGGAGGACTTGCCGCCACAGTTTCGCGAGGTGATGGTTCTGCGGGAGCTCGAGGGCATGTCCTATAAAGAGATCGCGACAATCTCCGGAGTTCCGATAGGCACCGTCATGTCGCGCCTGGCGCGCGCGCGCCAAAGGTTGCAGCACGCTTTGGCCGGAGGCGTGGAACGCGCGGCATCGGCCGCGGGGTAACCAGATTTCCCTCAGTCGGTGCCGTCTGGCGCCTGGACGGACTTCGCCTGGCGCAGGCTTTGGCGGATTTTCCGCTCAAGCGCGAGCGGAGCGTCGTAGTAACTGGCTTGCATTCGCACGATGCAGGACGCGCAGAGAAGCAGATGCCGGGTGAGGGCTGAGTCTTTGGTCTCCATCGGAAGTCGGGCGTTTTCGCAGCTAATCGGAGATCTGTTACAGGACAATTCTTCTGCCTCGCCCATGCGTCAGTCCTCTGTTCAGGGAGACTTAGGCGCGACCCGGTTTATTCCCGCTGATTACGCAGGCCGTGGCGTTGGCCTCTGGTCCATCCATAAATGATCTGGATTTCTGCTTCCGAGAGGCGAGCTTCCGGATGCAGTAGAAGATAACGCGATAGTGGCATTTGATGGTTTCGGATCTCAGCGCCAATACGCGTCAGCAGGTCCCGTTTTTCTTCGATGGAATAGCGGTCCCAGCGCGAGAGGTCCATATGTTGGCGGGCCTCGGCCACGTCCTTTTCGAGAGCCCACGACACTAAGGGAAGGTAGCTGTACAGAGGCCACTCGGTCCGCTGGGAATGGCAGTTCTGACAGGCTCTTTCAAACAGCGTGAGCGCGCGAGCGTCGTCCCATTGGACGCCCGGCAGCAGGGCTGTAGAGCGTTGCTGCCGCACTGGTCCGAAGGGATGAACAAAAGGCAAGGCCAGCACGGGGATGGCGGCCAACCAATAGTAATGTTTCCATTTCATGCCCTTCAGAACCATTGAGAAGCCAATTTATTTCCACGGGAATAAAACAGCATGAACGACAGTCATGGCATACGGAGGCCTTATGACAGACTCTTTGAAGCCTGGCGTGGATGCCGACGGCGTTGACCGGCGCGGATTTCTGCGCTGCATGGCGTGGGCAGGTTCCGGTATGGTGTGGGCGATGGCTGCTGGCGTGCCGACGTCCAAATTGCTCGGTCAAACTGACGGGGACGATGGATTTCAGTTCGTGCAGATCAGCGACAGCCACGTTGGATTCAACAAACCCGCCAATGCCGATGTGAACGCAACGCTACAGGTTGCCCTAGACAGGATCAATGCTTTGCCGAAGGCGCCGGACTTCCTGATTCACACCGGAGATCTGACGCACCAGGCCAAACCGGCCGAGTTCGACACGCTCGGCAAACTGTTGCAGGGCGCAAACACAAAGCAGGTGTTCTATGTTCCTGGGGAACACGACAATGCGACCGACGACGGCAAGGAATACCTGGCGCGTTACGGCAAGGGAACCAAAGGAACGGGCTGGTACAGCTTTGACCATCGCGGCGTGCATTTCGTGGGCCTGGTGAATTCGGCCGCGCTGGAAGGCATGGGAAAGCTGGGAGCCGAACAACTGGCCTGGTTGAAGGACGATTTGAGCGGTCGTTCGGCCAGCACGCCGATAGTCCTGTTTGCACACCTCCCTTTGTGGACCGTGTATCCGGACTGGGGATGGGGCACATCCGACAGCGAGGAAGCGCTGGGCTACGTAAAGCGGTTCGGATCGGTCACCGTGCTGAACGGGCACATTCACCAGACCATGCAGAAGGTGGAGGGCAACGTGACCTTCCACACGGCTATGTCGACCGCGTTCCCACTACCGGCTGCCGGGACCGCACCGATTCCTGGTCCGATGAAGGTGCCGGCTGAGAAACTGCGCTCTGTGTTGGGCATTACCCAGGTGGAGTTCGTGGCGCGGCCGCAGCATCTGGCGATTGTCGATTCGACGCTGGTGTAACCCGATGATTGCGAAGATTCTGTGCGCGGTGCTGGCCGGCGGGGCGATCCTGTTGGCCTTGACGCCCCAGGAAGAGCATGGCCGGGACCTGTTCGCACGGCGTTGCAGCGGCTGTCACGACCCCGACCGGAACAAGGAAGGTCCGCGGCTGCGCGGCGTTTACGGACGCCAATCGGCCAGCGTGCCGGACTTCCCTTACTCCGACGCAGTGAAGAAATTGGGCGTCCGCTGGGACGAAGCCAGTCTGAACCGATGGCTGACCGATCCCGACGCCATGGCGCCGGACACTGATATGGCGTTTCATCTGGCCGATGCGCAGGAGAGAAGCGCGGTGATTGCTTACTTAAAGACGCTGGGAAATCAGTGACAGTTTTGGCAGAAAGGTGATCAGTCCCGGTGGCGTCGGTCGCTGCCGGGATGCTTCCTGCAGCAGCTGCTGTAGTCATCAGCTCCGTCGAGATCAGATCTCTAAGTACTAAGACCAGCGGCTTGCGACTTTCGTATTGCCGGTACCGCTCGCCGGCCAGCGCCTTCGCTTTCTCCTCTGCCAGGAGATGCATCCGCTGCAGCTCGGCGTGCCACAGCAGATCGCTCACGCCCTCCTTCAACGAGCCGAGGATGTTGGCCACCATGAGGATCGTCTGAATTTCCGGACTCCTTTCGGTGGGGATCCCTGAGCGGAAGGCGGACAACAAAACGAGCGCCTTGCGCGGGTTCAACCCACATGTCGCCGCCATGATCGAGCACGGTCTCGCGGGAGAGCGCTAAACCCAGCCCCAGGCCGTTGTGCTTGCCTGCGGTAACGAACGGCTCGAACAGCCGGTGACGGATCCCCCGCGGAATTCCCGGCCCCGTGTCCTCCACTTCGATCAGCACGCAGTTGTCCGCCTTCCTCGCGCCAATCCCGATCTTCCCGCCGTGCGGCATCGCTTCGAGAGCGTTCGTAATCAGGTTGAAGAATACCCGTTCTATGCGAGAGCGCACCAGAGGTACCTCTATATCATCGGGCACATCGTGCAGGATCTGAACGCCTTGTGCTTCCGCTGCCGGTAATGCCATCTCCGATGCTGCAGCGATCACATCGCGGATTTTGCAGATCTCAGATGTCGATTTCCTGCCGCAGCTCGCGCTGGCGAGATCTGCCAACAATGCGCGCATGCGACCGGCTGCTCGATAGATATTGGTGGCCAGGCGCTTCACTTGAGCGGGTGCAGGATCGAGATCCATTAGCATTTCGGCGCCGGCGTAGACCGTCCCCAGGGGATTCCGCAGATCGTGAATGATCGCAGTAGAAAGCCATTCAGTGCTGGACACGCGTTCCTGCCAGCTCTCCAGGCGTGAAGGGAGGGAAATCGTCCCAGTCACCCGATTCTTATCGAAGTGCATCTGAATCGGAGACCGATCGAGCGTCATTGTCGTACTCTGTTGTTCCGAGTCTTGCACCATATTGAGTGTCCTGCCTTCGTTTGATTGCCTCTGCGTGGCAAAGTGATCGACTTCCGCCCTGAGTTCCACCGCCTCGCCTGACGACTCGGCAGCCGTAACCTTCGGCATTCCTTACTGAGTCTCCCGCAGCTCAGGAAGCAGTTGACGTGCCATTTACAGACCATTTACAAGGTAGGATTGCGAGTGGAGATCGTTAAGAGAGGTCAAACGCTGCTGCATGGGCCTATTCCAGTCAGCCCCCTACTCACCAGTCAAGAGAGTCAATCAGTTGCGAGGACCTGGCGTCGCCTTCGAACACCTCAAATGCGGATCACGAAGCCATGGTTTTCTTTAAGGGCACGCTCGGCAAAGGACCCGGCGCCCACGATATTTGGTAAGCGCAGAAGGTGTTGTGGGGGAATCACAACCGGCCGTGGGCAGATCGCTTGATGCCGAGCTTGTTCATACGGTGGCGAAGGGTGTTGGGATGGAGATTCAGAATTCTCGCTGCACCCTTCGGTCCATCAACCACTCCATCCGACTGCTGAAGGGCCGCCAGGATATGGCTTCGCTCCACTTCTTCCAGGGTAGGCAGCCCCGAAGATGAGGGAGTTCCCGGCTGGTTCTCCTGAGCCGGGGCTTCAGCCGTCGTCTCAAGGATACCCTCGGAGGCAGCCAACGGCACAAGATCCTTGTCCAGCCGAAGAGTAGGGCCCGCCGACAAAACGATCGCCCGCTCCATCACGTTTTGCAGCTCACGGACGTTCCCAGGCCATGGATAGCTCATCAGCCTGGCCATAGTCTCCCGTGAAACGCCTTCGACCTTCTTTCCGAACCGCTTGGCGAACCGCGACACGCAGAGCGCCACAAGCTGGGGAATGTCGGAGGGACGTTCTCGTAAGGGGGGCAGTTGGAGGGGAAGAACGTTCAAGCGAAAAAAGAGGTCGGAGCGGAATCGGCCGGCCTCGACCTCCTCGCGCAGGTTGCGGTTGGTGGCGGCAATGACGCGCACATCCACGCGCTGAGTGCGGCTGCTGCCCACCGGCTCAAACTCATGTTCCTGCAGAACGCGCAGCAGCTTTACCTGCGTCTCCAATGGCAGTTCCCCGATTTCGTCGAGGAAGATGGTGCCGCCGTTGGCCAACTCGAAGCGGCCAATCCGCCGCTCGATCGCCCCAGTGAAGGCTCCTTTCAGGTGGCCGAAGAGTTCGCTTTCCACGAGACCCGCCGAGATCGCGCTGCAGTTCACGCTCACCAGGGCACGATCCTTGCGCGCGCTGCGGTTGTGAATGGCGCGCGCGATGAGTTCCTTCCCTGTCCCCGTTTCTCCGTAAATGAGAACCGTGGAGTCCGTGGGGGCGACCTGCTCAACGGTCCGGAGTACCGCGAGCAACGCAGGGCTATTACCTACGATCTCTTCGAAATTGTGCGCGGTGCGGATCTCCTCCCGAAGATAAACGTTTTCCTTCTCCAGCAGCGCCTTCAGCGTGGCGATCTCTTCGTACGACTTCATGTTTCCGATTGCCAACGCTACCTGGACGGCTACTTCCTGCAGAAACTGGGCGTGCTCATCGGTATACGGGTCCTTGCCCCGGTTCACCACGCTGAGGGTACCGATGCTCTTTCCCCGCAAAATCAAAGGCACTATGCAGAGCGACCGAAGGCCCTCTGCCCAAAGACGCTTCTCGTTCGCGAAAGGCCGTTCTTCTTCGAGATTTCGGCGAAGCGGCTGCTGATGGTCGAACACCCAGCCCGCAGTGGTTTCGGCGCGGCGGACCTCCAGGCCGGGCTGGAAGTAGTCCGAGCGCAAATCTCCCGCCACGGCCATGAAGCGGAAGGTGTCCCTTTCCGGCTGGTACAGAGTGATGGCGCATCGATCGAAGGGAATGGAAGGCCGCAATGCTTCGGAAATGGAACTGAGTAGTGCTTCCTCGGTGAGGTTCGTGATGATAGCGTTGTTGATTTCGAGGACGCTGCGTTTCCTCTGCTCGCTCTTACGCAGCGCCTCCTCCACCTGTTTCCGCTCCGTGATATCGACGAAGGTGATGACCGCGCCGAGCGTTCTACCTTCCTGAAATACCGGATGGGACCAAAACTCCACCGGAAAGCTGGTGCCGTCCTTTCTCCAATAAACCTCATCGTCTCGATGAACCCCCTCGCCCTTTTGAAAACCTATGTAAATGGGGCACTCCTCTATGGGATATGGACTGCCGTCTGCCCGAGTGTGGTGTTCCAGCGCATGCATGTTCTTCCCGAGCAATTCTGACGTATCGTCATATCCAAGCAGGCGCACCGCGGCGGAATTGCAGAAAAGGCAGGTGCCGTTGGGATTGCAGCCGAAAATGCCCTCCGCCGTGGAATCGAGGATGAGCCGGACTCGCTCCTCGCTATTGCGCAACGCCTCTTCGGCGCTTTTTCGCACGGTGATGTCTTCCGAGAGCGCCATGATAAACCGCGGCATGGTCTCGCTGCCCGGAACCAGAGAGACGTTGTTGCGCACCCAGATCAGGGCGCCGTCCTTGCGTCGATACTGCTTCTCGATTTGAAACTGTTCCCGCTTTCCCTCCAGCAGCTCGGCCGCGAGTGCCCGGTTGATTTCGCGGTAGTCGGCGTGGGTGATGTCCAGAAAAGAGAGCGCAAGGAGTTCCTCTTCGCTGTAGCCCACCATTTTCTGGTAGACCGGATTGGTCGCCAGAAAGCGGCCGTTGAGGTCGGTTAGAGCAACACCGATGGCGGAATTCTCGAAGACAGAGCGCCAACGCTCTTCGCTGCGTGCGACCTGCAGGTGTGCGTCACGCAGAGCCTCTTCGTTTCGCTCATGTTCGGTGACGTCGCGTGAGACAGCCAGCAGACTTCCCGGTTCGCCTTGCGCGTTGCGAATGGGGCTGACCACGACGTCCCACCACCTGGGCTGTCTTGTAGCCGTTGTGGCGAAATACCCAGTGAAGCGACCGGTGCCGCCGTTTCTGGCCGTCTCCACGGCGGCTTGCGCGGCTTTCCGGTCTTCGCCCTCCCAGAACCGAACCCAGGAAGTATTCACGAATGGGCCCACGTCGCAGATCTCGAGTGCCCGCATGCCGCCCTCGTTCATCCACAGCAGGCGGCCGTCCAGGTCGAGCATCTTGATGCAATCCTGGCTGCAGGCGATGAGGCGGCTCTTGAACTCCTCGGCATCGCGCAGCGCTTGTTCCGCATTCTTTCGCTCCGTAATGTCTTCCGAGAGCGCCATGATGCACCGCGGCATGGTCTCTGTACCCGGGACCAGAGAGATGTTGTTGTGTACCCAGATCAGGCTGCCATCCTTGCGTCGATACTGTTTCTCGACTTGAAATTGTTGCCGCTTTCCTTCCAGCAACTCGGAGGCTAGCGCCCAGTTGGCTTCGCGGTGGTCCTCATGGGTGATATCCAGAAACGAACGCCCCAGAAGCTCCTCTTCGCTGTAGCCCACCATTTCCTGGTAGACCGGATTGGTGGCCAGAAAGCAGCCGTTAAGGTCGGTCAGCGCAACACCGATGGCGGAATTCTCGAAGACGGAGCGCCAACGCTCTTCACTGCGCGCGACCTGCAGGCGTGCGTCACCCAAGTCTTTTCGCTCCATCACCTCATCCGACAGCGCCGCGTTTCAAACGCGACAGGCCCTCGTGCCACCTGCAGCTACCGGGCCATTGTCGGCGTCGTCGTCGGCCGCAACCTCCAAAATAACAGGAACGAGCTGAAAACGTCGGGGAGAAGTTATGAAGAATTGAAGTCGGGGTCCCCTCGCCGTCACAACCGGTACGCCCACACCGCCATATGCGACGGTGTGTGCCGACCGTGGCGCGGTTGGGCACTCCGCCTCGAACCACAAGCCCGAGCCAAAATTCTCCGAGGCGCAAGGAGCCCTAAAGTTGTTTCGGCTTCAGGTCCTGGCGCTCAAGGGCTCATGACTCCATTAGCAATGGCTGAGGGACCCAAGCGAGGGAATGCTCGTGTAGTCGGTAGTGCATTCTCAAACGCAGGTTTTACGAATCGCTTACACGGCTCCGATGATCGCGCCTTGAGCGAATGCTAACGTTGGTGCCATGATGCTGGCGCAGGCCGCTCCGGCGCGCTCCGTGAACTCGCGCATCTTCGCCGGATTGGCCACAGTAGCCACTCTGGCGGCAATCGTCCGCGCGGCTGGCGGCTTCAAGATCATCGCCATGGCGCACGTTCTGGGTGCTTCGGCTAAGCTGGACGCTTTTCTGTTCGCCTTTCTCGTTCCGTCTTTTTTTTCGGACGTGGTGGCGAGTTCCCTGACATCGGGCATTATTCCGGTTCTCACGTCGATTCGGGTCCAGCACGACGAGGGACGCACGCACCGGCTCACGGCCAGTATCCTCGCGGCCAGCACAGTGCTGCTGCTGATAATTGCCTGCACGCTGGCGCTTCTGGCGAAACCGATCGTCGAGTTGCGTGGCGCATCCGGAGCGGCAACGAACGAATTGGCACGGGCGCTGCTGTGGGGGTTGTTGCCGTGGTTGCCGCTGATGGGCCCCATTGTTTGCTGGCGCGCGATCCTCAACATGCACGAGCAATTCGTCGTCGCGGCGGCGGCGCCTGTGGCGACCCCTGTGCTGACGATTTTTCTCCTCTACATTGGCGGCCGTGATGCCGGCGTCCAGGTTCTCTGCTACGGTACGTGGGGCGGAGCGCTGATTGAAGCGTTGGTTGTCGCATGGGCGGTACGGCAAATGGGTTATCCGCTCTTGCCGCGGTGGAGCGGCTGGACACCCGACCTGCGTGCGGTGTGTAAGCAGTATCTGCCGGTTGCGGCGGGAGCGTTGATCATCTCCGGTTCCGCGCTGGTCGATCAGGCCTTCGCTTCGCGCCTGACGCCCGGAACCTTATCCGCTCTTTCCTATGGAACAAAACTCACCGGCGTTGTTCTCACGATTGCCGGAACCGCGCTAACCACGGCCGCGTTGCCCTATCTTTCAAGAATGAGCGCGAGCCGCGATTGGCACGCATTTCGCCACACGGTGACACGATATGCGATAGCAGCCGTTCTGGCCGGCGCAGCCGCTGCAGCAGTATTGATCTTTTTGTCGGGGCCGCTGGTGCGGGGAGTGCTGCAACACGGGGCGTTCACTGCGCAAGCGAGCAGCGCCGTGACCATTCTGCAACGCTTCTCGCTGCTCCAGTTACCCCTGGCCTTCCTGCTCGCATTAGGTTTCGCAACCGCAGCCGCGCTGAAGGCGAATCGTCTCATGCTTACGATCGCCCCGCTCGCTCTGTTCACCACACTACTCTTCGATTACACGCTGATGCGATTGTTCGGTGCCCCAGGTATTGCCGTTTCGCCCGCGCTGACAGATGCCGTATGTCTCACGGTTCTCTTTGTTCTGTTGCGGCCGACGATGCGGCGGAAGCAGTTTACAACAATTTGACCTTATCAGGACCACTGCAATTACCAGCGACTTTACGCTGGCTGTATGGTACGTGGCGTTCACAAGACGCGAATAGCTAAGCTGCGAGGGCTGCTGTGGGAATCTCAGTAGCGGCAGCCCGAGCACCGGAGGGCGCCGGGACTAGCTCCCTTTCTCCCTCATGGACGTTCGTATCCATTCTCGAGCGCGCGCTCGCGTTCCTGTTGTTGATCGCTCTTATCCCGGTGCTGGTTCTCGCCGCCGTGGTGGTGGCGTTTTTGTCCGGCAGATCGCCCTTCGTGGCCGTTGCGCGCGCGGGTTGGCGTGGAAAGCGCATCTGGCTGCTCAAGCTGCGCACCATGTGGGGAGACAGAGAGCCTGTGCATTCCAGCGGGCGGCTGGTGCAGCGGATTGCGTATGCACGCGTGCCGGAGACCAAGACGCAGGACGACCCACGCGTTACCAGTGCGTTCGCGGCCTTTTGCCGGAAACACTCCATCGATGAGCTGCCGCAGTTGTGGAACGTCGTTCGCGGCGATATGGCCCTGGTTGGTCCGCGCCCGCTCACATACATCGAACTGAAGACTTACTACGGTTACGACGCGGAAGAAGTCCTCAGCGCCAAGCCTGGACTTACGGGCTTGTGGCAGGTACGAGGCCGTAATTCCCTGACCTACCGCGAGCGGCTCGCACTGGACCTATATCTGGTGCGGAATTGGTCTCCCGGTTTATATGCCATCGTTCTGGCCGCCACCCTGTCAGCGGTGATCTCAGGCAGAAATGCCGGCTAGTCATCCTTACCGAATCATATATCCATTACCCATGAACACGACGTTGTTAAACTCTCGCGCTGTCAGAGCTGCCGTGCTGCTGGTTTGGGCTGGCGCCGCAATCGCTCTATACGCCGACTCGGTATCGCACGGCAAAGAAATCTTCGACACGAAGTGCGCCAAATGTCACGCACTCGACAAGGACAAGGAGGGGCCGCGCCTACGAGACATATTCGGCCGACGCGCCGCGTCGGTTAGCCCGTTTGAGTATTCCGACGCGCTGAAGGCGTCGAACATCAGTTGGAACGAAATCTCGCTCAATACGTGGCTGACGGAGCCGGACAAGATGGTCCCGGACAATAACATGGCGTTCCACCTTGACAGCGGCGCAGACAGGAAAGCCGTCATCGCCTATTTGAAGAGCTTGTCGGGAAAGTAGGAGCTGCGCTGAAGTGAGAAGACTGGCCTCCACATCAACCGTGATCCTGCTTGTTGGTCTGGGCTTGTGGGGAATGATGGCCGCTTCTCGCGAACACGAACCTCCACGGACGCTGGGGGAAGTCGTGACGGGCGACACCGCTGTGGCGATGATTCTGGCGAGATCGTGCCAGGATTGCCATTCCGACCGAACGCGATGGCCCTGGTACGGGCGCATTCCTCCGGCGAGCTGGCTGCTGAACCACGATGTAGCGACGGCACGCAGTCACATGGACTTTTCGCGCTGGGGCCAGTATTCGCTCGACGACAAGCGGGAAATACTGACTAAGATGGCGGCTGAATTACGAACCAACCAGATGCCGCCTGGCCGCTACCTGCTCATGCATCCCAATGCGCGTCTTTCGGCGGACAAGATCGCGCTCATCTCCGCGTGGACTCTAAGTGAACGGCACAAACTGCGGATGCCGGCAAGCGAAGGTGGCAATGTCACGAAGTAGTCTCCTGTGCCTCGCGCTGCTGGCCTTCGGCACGGTTGGGATTGCCGCCACATATGTGGGTAGCGATGTTTGCCAGAAATGCCACCCGGATATCCGGGAACAATTCACGGGTAATCCTCACTTCAGAACCTGGGCGCTGAAGCATGAGCAGGGCACAGGCTGTGAAGGATGCCATGGGCCGGCCAGCGACCACGTCAGGAAACCGTCGCCGCGAACGATTTTCGGGCCCTCGGCGCACACCGCGGAGGAGTTCACCGAGCGCTGCCTCACTTGCCACGGCACCGATCTGAACCGGGCTGCCATACACAATTCGCAACATACTCGCGCCGGCGTCGGATGCACATCCTGCCACTCTATTCATCAGTCAGCGGCGCATACCGATTTACTCGCTCGGGCGGAGCCAGGGTTGTGCTACACCTGCCATCCAACCATTCAGGCGCAGTTCTCGATGCCCTTCAAGCATCGCGTCAA
>JBEKFB010000061.1:0-15976 GCA_050013535.1 Bryobacteraceae bacterium
GGCGAGATCGACGGAGCGAATGCCCGGCACACAGTCGGGCACGTGGCGCTGCCCGCGTCGTGCCGTTGGACCAACGCTCAACAATTGCTGGACGTGGTGAAAGAGGATCTCAACGGACCGGGCGCCGGATCCGGACCGGCCGAACCGAATCACGGCGAACGTCTCGGTACCTTCCTCTACACCGTGCTTAGCATGGAGCGCTCACCGGCCCGTACTAACGATGCCACCTTCGTGCACAACGGAAAACTGTTCCGTCTGCACGCGGTGAAACGCGTTGATGGAAAAATGGGCGCTCAGTTTGTGGACGACCGCCTAATTGCGTCGCCTGCTGACGCGGTGGAGCTCGCCGGGCTCATAAGCAACGCGACAACCGGTACCGAGACCACATTTCGCGTGTGGTTCGACCGTACGTCTCCAAACTTGCTGCCACTACGTTTCGAGTTCCAGCCGAAATCGTACCTGCGCCTGACCTTCGAGGCATTGCCCGCGGAAGACCCGGGCACGGTCAGTTCGCGGACCCGGCGGCCGTCGGCGTTCCGCACGCGAGCAATTCGTTCCGCTAGCCAAACGGGCGAGGTCGATGGAAGAGAAACCCCTCGCTGGGACGCTCTCCCGTGTTGACCCCTCCGCCCTTCGCGTGATATCCATGAAGTTACCTTTTCCGGGGTGCTTGCCACTGCGGTGAGTGAAAAGGGAAGCGGGTGAAATTCCCGCACGGTCCCGCCACTGTGAGCAGTTAGCGGCCGGCGCGTTGAGCCACTGTCCCGCGCGGACGGGAAGGCAGCCGGTGCTGCGATGATCTGCGAGTCAGGAGACCTGCCCCGGATGTCTGCTGCGCCACGCTCCGTGGGAGCGCGATGGCGTGGGAGCTTTCTTCCCGCCACGCAATCCCTCCAGCCGTGCGCCGCGTGCGAAATGTCGAGGCGCGGACCTCATGCTTACTTTCATCATCGGGGGCGCACGCAGCGGAAAAACCGCCGTTGCGCAGTCGCTGTGCCAGCCGGACTCGCGCGTCGCGTATCTGGCCACGCTGCAGGCCGAGGACGACGAAATGCGGCAGCGCATTCGCCGTCACCGAAGCTCTCGTCCCGCCGCGTGGTGCACCATCGAGGAACCGCTGGCCATTGCCGCCGCCGTGCGCCGTGCCGCACCCGAATTCGATTTCATCGTTCTCGATTGCCTCACTCTTTGGCTCAGCAATTTCTGCTGGGAACATCGCGATTACGACACGGAGAAGCTCGAACGCGGCGTTCTGGCTGAGGTGAAGGATCTCGGCCAGGCTGGCGGCAACGCGCACCTGATTGTCGTCTCGAATGAAGTTGGTTGCTCCATCGTGCCCGAGAATCCCGTGGCGCGGGCGTTTCGCGATTTGCAGGGATTTGTCAATCAGGCGGTGGCGCGCGCGGCGGACGAGGTTTGGCAGACAGTGGCGGGCATTCCGGTGCGCATCAAATGATGACTTGCCGATGGGGACTTGCGCTCCTGCTGGCAACGGCAGGCCGCCTCATGCCTGCCCCGCCTCAGCGCATCATCTCAATGTCACCGAACGCGACCGAGATCCTCGACGGCCTCGGCGTGATTGACCGAGTGGTGGCCGTCTCCGATTACGACGTCTGGCCGCCCGAAGTGAAGAAGCTCCCGCGCATCGGCGGCTGGAGCACGCCGAGCCTGGAACGGGTCCTCGCGTTCCGGCCCGATCTGGTCCTTCTCAGCGACGCCCAAATGCAACTGATCGGCCCGCAACTTCGCCAACTTGGCTTGAGCGTTGTGGCGCTTCCCACGCACACGCTCGATGACGCATATTCGGCCATTCGCATTGCCGGGCACGCCACCGGGCGCGAAGCCGAAGCGGCGCAAATGGAAGCTTCCACCCGCGCCGGTATCGAACGAGTGCGTGAACGGACTCGCCTGCTGGCTCACCCCAGCGTGCTGTGTGTGGTGGATCGAACGCCCGGTACACTGCGCGATGTCTACGCCGCGGGCGATGGCAGCTTCATCGCCGAACTGATTGCCGTTGCCGGCGCGCGTTCGGTGGTGCCGCGTTCCAACGAGGGTTACTCGCGTGTGGGCAAGGAGGCGCTGCTGGCCTACAATCCCGATATCATCATCGACATGATGCAGGGACCGCCGGGGCGTTTGGGCGAAGATCCGCAGGCCGTATGGCGTGACTTTCCCGAGCTCGCCGCTGTGCGCAACCACCGCATCGTGCCCGTTCACGTGGATTACGTCCTGCATGCCTCACAAATGGTGGTAAAAACCGCGGCGCTGTTCGCGCGCATTTTTCATCCCGAGATTCCCGCAGCCGATTGGGAGAAGCCGTGACGCCCATTCCCAATAAGCCAATGTTAGAAGCACGCGACCTCTGGTTCTCCTGGCAGCCCGGTCACGAGGTGATTCGCGGCGCGACGTTCACGCTCGAACGTGGGCGTCTTGGCGCACTGATCGGCCCGAACGGCAGTGGGAAATCCACGCTGCTGCGCTTGCTCTCGGGCGTGCTGTCCCCGAACAGCGGACAGGCCCTTTTCGATGGAACCAGCCTGCACAGCATCCCCGCCCGCGAACGGGCGCGGCGGATCGCCTGGGTGCCGCAGTCCACTCCGGCGGCGTTTCCGTTCACGGCCTTGGAAGTTGTTCTCACCGGCCGCAGCCCGTGGAGCCCGCGCTTTCATTTCGAAAACGAAGCGGACCGGACCATCGCTCAGGAGGCGCTGGAAACGGTGGGCGCGGGACATCTGACGAACCGCCCCATCACGGAATTGTCCGGCGGCGAGCGCCAGATGGTAACGCTCGCCCGCGCGCTGGCACAGAAGCCGGAGTGCCTGCTGCTCGACGAACCTTCCGCGGCGCTGGATTTGAAACATCGGTCGGCGCTGGTACGGACGCTGGCCGGATTGCGCGACCGCGCCGGCCTCACCGCGTTGGTGGTCACGCATGACCTGCAACTCATCGACCCTGCATTCGACCGCGTCTTCGCCATGACCTGCGGCCGCGTGATTGCCAGCGGTCCACCCGTCGAAGTGCTGACATCGGCGTCGCTTGCGGCAATCTTCGACGACCCGCAAGTGCGCACCGCGCGCATTGGAGACAGGACGGTGGTCTGGTCAGAATGACGTCGCCACGTGTGCTGCGAGCTCTGCTGATCTCCGCCGCTGTGCTGGCGATCGCAATTCTGTTCGGGCTGTGGTCCGGATACGAGCACGTGACCGTGCAATCGTTGCGCACAGATCCCATGGCCCGTGCGCTTTTCTTCCGTGTGCGCATGCCACGAGTCGCACTGGCCGCGCTCACCGGAGCCGCGCTTTCGATAGTGGGGGCAGCTCTTCAGGCGCTGTTTAGAAATCCGCTGGCCGAACCGTTCACCCTCGGCGTCTCAGGCGGTGGAGCGCTGGGCGCCAGCGTGGCCATCGCGTTCGGTTGGGGAGCGCGCGCATGGGGAGTGCCGCTGGTTTTCGTTATGTCGTTCGGCGGCGCGATGGTGGCCGTGTTGGTGGTGTACCGCATCGCCCGCACCGGCGTGGTGGTGCTCCCGGGCGCGCTGCTACTGTCGGGTGTAATAGTGAATCTGATCGCGGCGTCAGGCGTCCTGATTCTCGAATATCTCACCGATCCCACTCGTTCCCTTCAGATTTTGCGCTGGACGGTGGGCAGCCTCGACATCGTCGGCTTCGATATGATCTGGCGCATGGCCGTCGTACTGCTTCCCGCGACCGTCGCTCTGCTCGCCTTTTCTCGAGACCTGCAGCTTCTGGCTGTCGACGAGGACACCGCCGCGTCGCTCGGCGTCAACGTGCGCCGAACCGAGGGCGCCGTCTATTTTCTCAGCTCGCTGCTGGTCGGCGTCACGGTGGCGGTGGGCGGCACCATCGGCTTCGTCGGATTGATAGTGCCGCATGCGGTGCGTCTCGTCTTCGGCCAGGACCTGCGCCTGCTGATGCCGGCATCGGTGTTGCTGGGCGCGGCGTTTCTCATCTTTGCCGATACGCTGGCCCGCGTGGCCGTCAGTTCCACCGAGTTGCCGGTGGGAGCGGTGACCGCCCTGCTCGGCGGACCGATTTTCCTGTGGCTGCTGACCCGACGGCAACGCAACGCGGCCATGTGACGCTTATGAACCTTCGTATTTCTCCCGTGGATCCTCATTGGTTGGCCGCCGCCGAGCGGCATCAGAACGACCTCACCAAGCCGACCGGTTCGCTGGGACGCCTGGAAACCATCGCAAACCGCTGCGCTGCGATCTTTGGATCGTTGACTCCGCCGGTGGACGCCGCGCGTATTGTCATCTTTGCCGCCGATCATGGCGTGGCCGACGAGGGCGTCAGTGCGTACCCGCGCGAGGTCACTGCACAGATGGTTCTCAACTTCCTCAATGGTGGCGCGGCGATCAATGCGCTCGCGCAGGCGGGCGGCATCGATCTCGTAATCGTCGATGCGGGCGTCGCCACCCCTTTGCCTGACGTGCCTGGCCTCATCCGCCATCACGTCGGCCATGGAACGCGCAACTTCACTCGCGAACCAGCGATGACTGAGGCTCAGGCGAACGAAGCACTGGAAGCTGGATTCGCCGAAGCTGAAGCTACCGTGGCCGATGGATACAATCTGCTGGGCTGCGGCGAAATGGGAATTGCCAACACCACATCCGCGGCGGCGATTGCGGCAGCGCTCACCGGCCGGTCCGCCACGGAAGTGACCGGGCGCGGCACTGGCGTTGGCGATGACTGCTTCGCGCGAAAGATTTCCGCCATCGATCGCGCGCTTGAGCTACACGGCCCGCACCTGGCCACGCCGCTGGATATTCTGCAGCGTCTGGGCGGTTTCGAGATCGCCGAAATGTGCGGCTTTTTCCTTGGCGCTGCGACATTGCGCCGACCCGTGGTTGTCGATGGTTTCATCGCGACCGCAGCCGCCGCGCTAGCTGTCCGCATGGCGCCCCACGCCCGCGAATACATGTTTGCTGCACATCGCTCCACCGAACCGGGCCACGCGGCACTCCTTGACATCATCGGTGAGGCTCCATTGCTCGATCTCGGCATGCGCCTCGGCGAAGGGGCCGGTGCCGCCCTTGCGATGAAACTCATACAAAGTGCCGTCGCCGCATTCACCGGCATGGCGACGTTTTCCTCCGCCGGCGTATCGAACAAGACTCCATGAGCTTCCTCGCCGCGGTGGCGTTTCTCACGCGCATTCCGATCAGCCGTGCGTTCTCCACTGAACAGGTGGCGCGGTCGGCCGCATGGTTCCCGCTCATCGGTGGGCTACTTGGCTTGGTCTGCGGAGCGGTCTGGCTCGGCGCAACGCGGGTTGTTCCGGTATACGTAGCGGCAGTTCTCGTTCTAATCTGCGAGGCCCTTTTCACCGGCGCGCTGCATTTCGACGGCTTGGCGGACATGTTCGACGGTTTCGGCGGTGGACGCACTCGTGACGACGTATTGCGTATCATGCGCGACCATGCGATCGGGACGTATGGAGCCACGGCGCTCATCCTGATGCTGCTGGTGACGGCGTCCTGCCTTGTCGCGCTGAAGACGCCGCTGTTGGTGGCGTGCTGGCTCGCCGCGGGTGGAGCGTTCGGACGCTGGGCCATCGTACTATTGAGCCGCGCCCTTCCTTATGCCCGACCGAGTGACGCCGTGTCTTCGCACGTTGGCGTGCGAGAGCTGATCGTCGCCACGCTCACTGTTTGTCTCACTGGTTTTCTGATTCGCTGGCAGGCGCTGGTCGCCGCCGGAGTCACACTTGTCATCTCCGTGGCTTTAGGCGCGCTGTATCGCAGGCGTATTGGCGGGGTCACCGGCGACACGCTGGGCGCCACGTCGCAGATATGCGAGACGGCCGTACTGCTCACCGGAGTTGTGCTCAGCCGATGACAGCCGTCTGGCTCATTCGGCATGCCGAACCCGACGCGGCCGTTCACGGGCGCTGCTACGGACTGCTCGACGCCAGCCTTTCGCAAGCTGGCCGGGAACAAGCCGCCTCTCTCGCTCTACGCCTCGCGGCTGAACCATTCGCCGCCATCTATTCAAGCCCCCGCCTCCGCGCCATCCAAACGGCCGAAGCAATCGCCACACGCCATTCTCTTGACGTCATCACCGCGCCGGATTTTCGCGAACTCCACTTCGGCGACTTCGAGGGACGCACCTACGACGACATCGCCGCCACTCATTCCAAGCTCTACAGGCAATGGATGGAAACTCCCGCCGAGGTCCGGTTCCCCAACGGCGAGAACTTCGCGCAAATGCGTGTTCGCGTGCTCGATGCGTATCGCAGACTCCTCGCCCGCCGGCACGATCAAACCGTCGGCATTATCGCTCACGGAGGCGTCATCAGAATTATCCTGGCCGACGCTCTCGGTATCCCCGACGCAAACATCTTCCGCGTCGCCCAACGCTACGCCGCCTTGAACCTCATCCGTTATTTCGACGGCTACCCATCGATTGAACTCGTGAACGCCTCTTAACGTTCCGCTGGCAAAAATCCACCAGGGCGGTGCACCGCGGCCAGAGTCAATCCGTCGTTGCCCTCGTGTTTTCAAATGACTAGAGATGGCACGGCTCTTGCATTCCTCAGCGCAGGAGGATCGAGATCATGAAAACCAAATTGCTTGCGATTCTGTTGCTGGCCGGAAGCTCGCTGTTTGCCGGTGTCCACGTGGCGGTCGGGGTTGGCGTGGGTGGCGCATATGTTTACGGGCCGCCTCCACCCCCGCCCGCATACTATGCTCCGCCGCCCGCACCCGGTCCCGGGTTCGCCTGGGTCGGTGGAAACTACTATCCGGTGGGAGCAGCGTGGCGCTGGCATGCCGGCTATTGGGGGGCGCGACCTTACGCGCACGCATACTGGGTTGCTCCCCGCTATTACGGACACCGCTATTACGGGGGTTATTGGCGCCGGTAACCTGTGTGACTGTAATCAGTCTGAGTGAAGCGGCCGTCGAAGGCAAGATTTGAGGCGATATCGCCGGGGCTCAGCGTGACGCCGATATTGCCCGGAAAACCGTGGCCAGGATGAAAGACGAACCTGGCCACATAGGCGAGGGCCATCCCGCCGGCGACAAGCGGGTTCACGAAAGCCAGCGGTGGGAGAGTGTACTCGGGCCCGGTAATGAGGGACTCGAGAACGCCGCGAACCTCCCGGCTTCTTCCAAGACTGCCGGGAACCTGCGGGACGATAAAAGCGCGGTAGCGGAGATCGGCGTGGCTCCTGCCGTATCGCATAAGCGACTTCGCGGCTTCCTTCGGAGTTTCGAGGCCGGCATCGCCAATCCAACTGCGACGTACCGCATGCGGATAGAAAGAGTTGATCACGCGCGCGGAAAAGCCCGCACAGTTGTGAAAGAGCAGGTTGAAGTGGCTCCGGTTCGGCCCCGCATTGAAGGCGGCAATAAAACGATCGTCCTGGTCTTCATCCGAGTCCATCTCGAGGACATAGATGGTTCGGTCATACGCGGCGCCGACAAGCTGAGTCCAGTCGCCGCCGGGCGTCGTTCCGTCCACGCCATCGGGCACGATGTCGAGCAGGTGTTCACGCCGGTATCGATTGCGAAGCGCCGCCTCGGTTTTCGCGTCCATCTCGAAGGGAACGTCGGTGGGATCGTCTACCGCGTATAGATACGGCAGGAGCGGAATGGCCAGCCAGTCATAGCCGTCAACGTGATAGTAACGGCTGATCACTACGCCCGTCTCGCCCGGATTGCAAAGTCTCAAAGAGACCGGAGATGCCGCGCAGACCCCGGAAAGATAGACCGCGGCGTGTCCTGTTGGATTGAACGTCCCGAACTTCGCAAATGGCTCCTCAAGCAGCAACGCGACATTCGCGCGCGCACCCGCGGCGGAGGCCAGGAGGATCAGCGGAAGGGCGTAAGAACGAGGTCTCAAGCAGCGTTTGGGCCCACCTTACCGCCCTGTAGACGCGGCGCCAAACCACCCGGCTACAGGCAGCGCTCACGCTTTGACACAACCTGACAAACACGGCGAGTCTGCTCACCCGTTGTTATAATGGTGGCTTAGAATTCCCTTCTCTTTCAGGAGTTTCAACGCATGTTTGATCTGTTCCGCAGCCGGGATAAGTTCGTCCGCATTGTCCTTGGCGGACTGCTGCTCATCGTCGCCGCGTCCATGTTGCTGTATCTGGTTCCCGGCGGTCCCTCGGCTGGCACCCGTGACAACAACGATCAGGTGGCGGCGGAAGTGGGTGGCGATCCGATCACCGTACAGCAGATCAACTCGCAGATCGAGACTCAGTTGCGGAGTCAGCACATCCCGGACAACCTGCTGTACGTTTACGTTCCTCGAATCGTCGAGAATATGGTTCGCCAAAAGGCCATGGCCTGGGAAGCGCAAAGGCTCGGTTTGCAGGTGAGCGACGCCGATCTCGCCAACATCATTCAGGCTATCGGCGGCGGGCGCTTTAGCGACCGCGCCACCTACGAACGGTTTGTCCAGCAGCAGGGCATGACCATCCCTCAATTTGAGGCGCTGGTTCGCGAGCAGGAGATGGCCTCCCGCCTTGGGAATATGGCGACCGCGGCCATCGTCGTTACGCCCGAAGAGGCGCGCAAGTATTACGACGATCAGAACGAGAAGATCACGCTGCAATACATCAAGTTTTCTCCCACGGACCTGAAATCGACAATTAATCCCACTCCCGCCGATCTGCTCGATTACTTTAACCGCAACCGTGGCTTCTACAGGACTCCCGAGAAGCGCGATTACGATGCGCTGATTATCGATCAGGCGAAGATTGCCGCAAGCATTAACATTTCCGACGAACAGCTCCACACCGTCTACAACTCACACCTGGACGAATTCCGCGTTCCCGAGCGCGTACACGTGCGCCACATTCTGCTCATGACACGAGGCAAATCGCCGGACGAAGTGGCTAAGATCAAGGTGAAGGCCGAGGATCTCCTGAAGCAGGTTCGCGCCGGCGGCGATTTCGCGGCACTCGCTACGAAGAACTCCGAGGATCCGGGATCGGGGCCCAAGGGCGGCGATCTGGGGTGGATCGTTCGCGGCCAGACCGTACCCAATTTCGAGTCGGCGGCGTTTTCGCTTAAACCGAACGAAATCAGCAACCTCATCACCACCGAATACGGCTTCCACATCATTCAGGTTCTGGCGCATGAGCAGGCGCATTTGCGGCCGTTCGAAGAAGTGAAGGATGAAATCGGCACTGAATTGAAGAACGGCGTGACCGCGGACCGCGTGCAGTCGCTGGCCGACCAGGCGCGCGCCGCACTGGCCAAAGCTCCGGCAGATTGCCAGAAGATTGCTGTCCAGTTGGGTATCGCCTGCTCCAGCTTCGACGGGGTCGTCAAGGGAGCGCCGATTCCAGGCATAGGTACGGATAAAGACGTCACGGCGGCTATCAACGAACTGAAAGCCGGCGAGGTCAGCCAGGTGTTGCCGGTTGGGCAGACGCGAATGGTGGTCGTAACGGTGCGCAGGACAATTCCGAGCGGTCCGGCCCAATACGCCGATGTGCAGGGTTCACTGCGGGAGAACTACATCAATGTCCGTGCCGGCGAGTTGACGCGCGCCAATTCACAAAAGGCCGCTGACATCGCAAAGAAGACGGGCGACCTCGATGCGGCGGCGAAAGCCACCGGCGCAACCGCGAAAAACTCTGATCCTTTTACCCGCACCGGTGCAGCCGAAGGTCTGGGGCCGGCGGAATACCTGCATGAAGCATTTTCGAGTCCCATCGGTACGGTCATCGGTCCCCTGCCGATGCTCGACGGTCAAGCGATTGTAAAGGTGACCGGAAAGACCCCCGCCGATCCCGTTCAGTTTGCCGCGCAGCGCGAGAAGATCGTCCAGGAACTCCGTGAACAGCACGCACAACGGGACAACCAGCTTTTTGAAGACAGCGTGATGACGAAGCTCATCAACGAGGGCAAACTCAAGTACCACAAGGAAGTGATGGATCGCATTCTGGAGCGGCAGCGGGGCTGAGCGCCGCCGCAGACTGCGTGACGATCGCCGCATGATCCATTCCTTCATCGAATTCCTGCGCACGCTTACCGATCCGGATAAGCTGATTCATTTTCTTTCAACCGTGGTGACCGGATGGTACAGCTACGCATTGCTGGCCGCCATCGTCTTTGCCGAAACGGGCCTTCTGGTTGGGTTCGTTCTGCCCGGCGACTCGCTTCTGTTCACCATAGGAGTTGTTTGCGGGGCCGGACGCCTCGACATGACCGTTATGATCGTGCTGCTGATCTGCTCCTGCATGATCGGAGACTGGTCCGGCTATCTGCTGGGCCGCCGTACCGGCCCGATCATCTTCGGCCGGCCCGATTCGCGCTTCTTCAAACAGGAGTACCTGCAGCGCACGCACGCCTTTTACCAGAAGCACGGCGGAAAGACCATCATCTACGCCAAGTTCGTTCCCATCATTCGAACGTTCGCACCGTTTGTCGCCGGCGTCGGAAAGATGCCCTATCGCCGTTTTCTTCCCTTCGATATCGTCGGCGGAAGCGGATGGGTAATTTCCATGACACTCCTGGGGTATTTTCTGGGTGGCATTCCCATGGTCCGCAGGAATTTCGAGAAATTCGTCCTTGCCGTCGTGTTTGTGTCGCTTCTGCCCCTCGTGCTTCACGCCTTTCAGGCCAGGTTTAATGGGAAGCGGGCCAGGGCCGGCGAGGCCCTATAGGTACTTATAGCCTTTGCCGATATTTGGGTGGTGGCATACCCACAATTCAGAGGTATTGCTCTTGCGCTGGTGGTGTGCTCGTTCTCAGGAACCGCCTGCCGGGTAAACCCATCGCGACCCGGCAAGCCCCTCACTGAGCTGCGGCAAATCCTGCCTCTGCAGAGAGATCAATTGCAGCTCGGGCATCCGGTGCGCATGCGCGCCTCTGTCGTTTACCGCGATGGAGATGACCTGTACATCGCGCAGGATCAGGCTGGTGGCATCGCCATCGATCCGGGCTGGACGGGTGACGACGTCACGCCGGGCGATGTCATCGATATCGAGGGCCGAACCGGCTGGGATACGGATGCGCCCGTGGTGCGTGACGCGCGGATTCGCTGGGTGATGCGGCTGATGCCGCCGCGTGCCCGCCCAGTCACAGCGGAAGATATCCTGTCGGGCAGACAGGAGCACCAGTGGGTGGAAGTTCATGGCGTGTTGAAAAGCATTCAAACGGCCGGACAACTTCTGGATCTGGAAATCGCTTCCGGTCCCGCAACCGTACATGCACTTACCGGATATCGCCAGGATATTGATCCGGCCCAATTAAAGGGCAAACAAGTCGGCGTTCGCGGCGTGGTGGTAAGCCGCTTGGATTTATCGGGACGGCGCCTCGATACGCGTCTCTACATGGCCCAGACATTTGGCGCGTTAGTGGAAGCTGTGCCGCCCGGAACTTCTCCGCCAGGGGACGCTTCCGCGCCTCTGGTCACGGTACAGCAGGTGAAGATGCTTCCTCCGGACAACGTGGCGCTGCATCTGGTCCGTATTCGCGGGGTGGTCACTTTTCATGACATCGAACTTCACCAGCTTTATCTCCAGGACCAGACGGGCGGGATTTTCGTGTTCCCCTCCGATCAGATGGACAAGTCATACCAGAACAAGGAAGTGGAAATTCTGGGTTTCAGCGCGCCGGGCGGATTCGCTCCAACGTTGCGGGCCCAATCGGTGCGAGTTCTCGAAAACGGCCGAATGCCGTCGCCGGCCCGCCTCGACATGGCCAGTTTTTCTTCGGGCAAATACGATTCCACATGGGCCGTAACACAAGGGATCGTACGCTGGGTGAACACCCACGGCGAGCGCAGCTCTCTGGCGCTCGAAACACCGAACGGCCGGATGCGCGTGGTCATGCGAGGTTCTCCGCCGCCATCCACTCTGGATTCGAATGTTGAGGTGCGTGGCGTAATCAGTTCTGAATTCAACGAAGACCGCCAATTCACCGGAATCGAACTGCGCTTGCCCGCGGCGTCGTGCATGAAGATGCTCAACCCTGCGCCGGCTGGTCCGTCGACGGCTCAGGTCCGCTCCATCCGCAGCTTGCTGCAATATTCGCCCGGGGGAATTCCGCAGACCCGCCTCACGGTCCGTGGGGTGATCACTGCGCGAGGCCGCAGCCGGACGGTCTTCGTGGAAGACGAAACCGGTGGAGTAGCGGTAGAGCCGGCGAAACAATCTAACGTGGCCGTCGGCGACCGTGTGGAAGTTGCCGGATATGTGGCGCGTGGGCGCTCATACGAGACACTCGAAGACGCTCAGGTTCGAAAGACCGGCCACTCATCCTCGTCGAATCCGCTTTCCATCCGGATCGAGGATGCGATCGGCGGAGGGCTGCGACTGCGTTTGGTGCGCATTGAAGGATGGCTGGTTGAACAGAGGGTCACGCCTGGCGAGCAGGTGTTGATCATGCGCACCGGCCGGAATGTCTTCGAGGCCTATCTGCAGCGCGTGCCCAACAGTCCTGCAGTGGCGGAGCTCAGGCCGGGCAGTTTGCTGGCGCTGACCGGCGTGTGTTTGCAGGAATCGACGCCTGACGCGCCACGCCCGGATACAGTACGCATCGTACTTCGCACGCCCTCCGACGTGGTTGTTCTCAAGGCCGCTCCGTGGTGGACCATGCAGCGCAGCCTGGTCCTTCTTGGCATCATGTGCACGCTGGTTCTTGCAGCCGCGACCTGGCTGTTCCAGTTGCGCCGCCAGGTGCATCGGCAGACCGCGGTGATCCGCACCCAGTTGAACGAGCAGGCCGCGCTCAAAGAAGCGGCCGAGGCCGCCAGCCGCTCCAAGAGCGAATTCCTGGCGAACATGAGTCACGAGATTCGCACGCCCATGAACGGTATCTGCGGCATGACCGCGCTGGCGCTGGGCACATCTCTCGATGAGGAGCAGCGCGAATACCTGGAAACCGTGGGCGAATCGGCACGATCTCTGCTGCGCATTATCGACGACATTCTGGATCTGGCGCGCGTGGAAGCCGGCCGGCTGCGTCTCGAAACAGCGCCCTTCGAAATCCGGCGAATCGTCCGGCAGGTGATAGCTACGCTCGATTGCATAGCCAGCGAAAAGGGTGTCAGACTGAGTCACACCGTTGCCGCCGACGTACCCGTGTATCTGCTGGGCGACTCGGGAAGATTGTGCCAGGTCCTGCTGAACCTCGGCGGAAACGCGGTGAAGTTTACCGGGGAGGGCGAGGTGTCGATTTCCGTCACCGTGCAGGATCGAGGCGATTCCGACGTCGACCTGCGGGTCACCGTCCGCGACACCGGCATCGGCATTCCTGCGAACAAGATCGAAGCCGTCTTTTCGCCGTTTGAACAAGTGGACCAGTCCACCACGCGAAAATCAGGCGGCACCGGCCTGGGCCTCACTATCTCCCGGCGCCTGGTCGAGCTGATGGGCGGAGCCATCCACGCCGAAAGCGCTATGGGTATTGGCAGCACTTTCTGGTTCAATGCCCGTTTCGGAATAGCGGACCGTCCTGGCGTTACCGGTCCCGCTTCACCGGTCGACGAGATTCCCGCGTCGCGGCCCCTGCGTGTCCTGGTGGCCGAAGACAATCGCGTCAATCAGCGTCTGGTGGAGCGCGTGCTAGCGCGTCACGGTCACAACGTCGTACTCGTCGACGATGGCCAGCGTGCCGTCGAGGCAGCCCGTGGCACGCCGCCATTCGATCTCATCCTGATGGATGTCGAGATGCCCGGCATGGACGGGCTCGCCGCCACTCGCGCCATCCGCGAGCAGCCGAACCTTCCTCGCGTGCCCATCTTTGCGCTCACCGCGAGAGCGATGCAACAGGATGAACAGGAGTGCCGTGAGGCGGGGATGGACGGCTACCTCGCGAAGCCTATCGACATCAACGACCTGCTTCGCCTCGCCGCTCAAATCGCCGCACAATCTGAGCCGGCTGGGGCGATTTCACCCACAGCCTGACAGCCTGCATCTCAGCAGGCTGGTGCAAATCCCCCAACCGGCGCTGCAACTCTCTCTTTCTCCGGGGTTTGCGGCTGGCAGAATGATTGCACTCTCCCCAGACACCACACTGTCGACGCGGCCGCGTTTTATGTGGTGCATTTCCACGGTCAAAGGAGTTTGCCATGGCTACAGTGGCTGGCGGCAAGCAAGCTGAATTCCTGCATACACTCCCTACTGACGATATTCGCCAGATCATGTGGGGATTCGCCGAACGCCTCGACCTGCAGATGGTAGTGCAGTCGGCGCGCACTGTAGCACGCGGCACGGTGGCTCGGCTTGTGGCTGGCGGCGCGCGTAACACCCATGAGTGGACCGAGGAGAAGAACGCCATGCTGAAGGAGTTCGACGCCGCCGGCATCACCGCGGCGTTCATGGACCCTGAGCACGGTGGCTACATCGAAGGTCCGAAGAATCTCGCCCTTGCATTGATCGCCTTCGAACTGGCGTGGGTGGATGGCGGCGCTGCGACGGGCAGCCTGGCAACCGGCCTGGCCCTGGGTCCGATTCACGAGCGCGGGACACCGGAGCAATACGCGGAATACATGGCGCGCTGCGTGCCGCCCGGACCTGGTGAAAACCGGCAGCAGTGGCGGGGCGCTTTCGCGCTAACCGAGCCTCTGCCGTTTGTGGGCGTTGAGACCGGCATGCTCTCAGGCCGTATCAGCATCGCCGAATGGGAAGAGGGCAAGGAACCCGTCATCAATGTGGAGAAGCGCGGCCGCTTCATCACCAACATGGGATTCGCGAACTTCGTCACCGCGGCGGTGGATTCCAGCGACCCGCGCATTAAGGGCAGTTGCTTCGTCATCCTCGAAGAGAACGATCCCGGCACTTTCGACCGTGGTGTGCCCGCGCGAAAACTGGTCCACCAGCTCTCCTCCACCAACGATCCGATCTTCCGCCTGCGCATTCCCGCCAGCCGCATTGTGGGCGGCTACACAGTAAGGGACGGCGTGATCATTCCTCGTTACAACCACGGCGAGATCATCGAAGCGGTATTCAAGCGCACACGCGTGACGGTCGGCCTGATGACCGCTGCCAAGCTGCTGTCGGCTGTTGAGCCGCTGATCCGCTATCAGCGCGACCGCTTCCGCGGCAGCGATGCAGTGAGCCCGGGCACGCCCCGCTACGAACTCGGCCTGCAACAGAAACAGGACGCGCTCCATCGTCTGGTGGACGTGTGGGCCACCGGTGAAGCGGCCGCCGCGCTGGGCTTCTACACCGCGAGGATGTTCGACAATCTCGATCCCCTCGAAAAGGAGAAGGACGCCATTCTCGCGTCCCGCGGCATTAATGGCGGTATGGCGGCGTTCAAGGCGATGCGAGCGGTGGAGAAGCGGGGGCTGGAGTACCTGGATCTTGAGCGGCAACCCGAATCCCTCCGTGACCCGGCGCACTGGGAGGATCTGAATACCGATCCGCTGGTCCGTTATGCTCTGCTCGATTCGCTCGCCGGCGTCTATTGCCCCGCGACAAAGCTCTGGAACACCGGACACGGCGCAAACGTGATGCGCGAAGCCGTGAGCCTGATGGGAGGCTATGGCATCACCGAAGACTGCCCCGGCTTCCTCGGCCACAAATGGATGGACGCGCAACTGGAGGCCACTTACGAAGGCCCCGAAGCCGTGCAGCGGCGGCAGCTTTCCATGACCATGATCAATCCGCTGTTCCTCGCGCAGATGCGCGGAATGGTGGCGGAGCTGCGCGGCATCGCCTCGCACCGTCCAGGCACGGGAGCCTGCGCACTGGCCACGGCGATGCAAATGTGGCTGTGGTCGCTGGGCCATCTGCAGGTGGCGAAGGATGCCGAACAGGCGGCGCTGTATCACAGCACCCGTCAAGGCGTTACCTTCCCGCTGGCCGATGCGCTTGGCTGGCTGCTCTCGGCGCACTCACTGATTCGCGCCGTGATGGAGTTGGAAGCGCACGGTCCGGAGAATCCCGTGGTGGCCGAAGGCCTGGACGGAACGCTGAACTTCTATCGTGACCTGTGCCACGCGCAGACCGCACGAGCTGCCGGCGAAGTGGGCCGCATCTG
>JBEKFB010000062.1:0-28220 GCA_050013535.1 Bryobacteraceae bacterium
CGGGCAGATCAGGAAGCGGTGGTGCCCTTTACGCCGGCCAATGCAGTTTCAAGTATTCTGGTCTGGGATGACACCACCTACATCACTGCCGTGGCCATCGCCAACGCAGGACCAATCGCCGCGACGATTTCCATCACCCTCCGGGACAACAATGGGAATGTCGTGGGTACGTCTTCTGTGAACTTGCAGCCCTACCAAAAGACGGAAGCCACTCTGCGGAGCCTTCCCGGCCTGTCGGGAATGGTGGGTTTGCGTGGCAGAGCGCGCCTCGGCGCAACTTCGGGGAATGTGGCTGTGCTGGGACTGCGCTTCAACGGATCGGCTTTCACCTCCATTCCCACAACGCAACCTTGAAAAACCAGCATGGAAAGATGTGTGAGCGGGAGCGGGGCGAGCCACCTGTAGGTAAGTCTATAGGGGAGCATTCATTTGATCGCCGCCGTGGGAGCACTGTGAGTCGTTCGGGTGGGTGGCGAGAGAACTGGGAGGCTCTGGGAGCGGGCTGGCAGGCATTGTGGGGGCAAGGCGTTGTTCAGATCGAGTGAGGACAGTGTTTTCGGAAGTGGGTTCCCG
Organism: Bryobacteraceae bacterium; assembly: GCA_050013535.1. GTDB lineage: Bacteria > Acidobacteriota > Terriglobia > Bryobacterales > Bryobacteraceae > CAWACP01. The sequence goes on from JBEKFB010000062.1 coordinate 574, forward strand.
GTCGGCGCGGTGTATACATCAGACCGCCTCTTGAATTAGGAGGGAGATGGTCCGGTCGTCGTTCCCGGCGAACTTTCCGAAAAGGTACTCCGGGCCGGAATCCTAGGATGTGACTCCTGGCAGGTTCTTGAAAGGAACTCCTATGGCAAGTGTCACCAGTGATTTCAGGCAGTTGCAGTCAATTCAAGTCGAAAGGGTAACCGGAGTACGGTCGGAGCGTTGCAGTCCCCCGCAACCAAATCCCTCCTGTCCGGACCGGACACATAGGGGCTCTGCGCCAACAACGGGGGCAGGCCGCGATCGCGGGCCCGATCGCGGACCAGTTTAAACCACATCCGTTACGTTCACCCGAAGTCTGTGGTTTTCGAAGTTGCGGAAACCGTAGGCCTGACGATTGTTTTGGTCGAGTTGCTTGTGTGAGGACGCGTCAACAGAGAGACTGCGGTAATCGGATTCCTACGCGGAACTCACCAGACCCCGATTATCGTAATTGCGTTCGTACCAGGCAAGATATTCGCCGGACCTGACTCTCTCTACCCAGCCAGTATTCTCGCGATACCAGCGGACGGTAGCGCGGAGCCCTTCCTCGAAGTTCATCTTCGCCTGCCAGCCCGTCTCCCGAATCAATTTCGCGCTCGATAAAGCGTAGCGCCGGTCATGCCCGGGCCGGTCGGTCACGTGCTGGATGAGCGTGTCGGGACGGCCGAACTCACGCAGAATGGCGCGCACCACATCGATATTCGGCAGCGAACGGCTGCCGCCGACGTTGTAAATCTCGCCGTCGCGGCCTTTCGCAAGCACGGCCAGAATCGCTTCGCAATGGTCTTCCACGTACAGCCAGTCACGGATCTGCTGCCCGTCGCCATACACTGGCACCGGCTTGTTGTCCATCGCGTTCGAGATCATCAGCGGGATCAGCTTCTCAGGAAATTGATAAGGCCCGTAATTGTTCGAGGCGCGCGTCACCACCACCGGCGTGCGGTATGTCTTCCAATACGACAACGCAAGAAGATCCGAACCGGCCTTGGTCGCCGAGTACGGGCTGCTCGGCTGCAGCGGAAATTCCTCCGCCGCCTCGGCGGGTGGCTCGATGCTGCCATAAACCTCGTCAGTGGAAACATGCAGGAACCTGGCAGTACTGTGCGTTCGTGCCGCCTCAAGCAAAGTGAATGTGCCGCGCAGATTCGTCTCGAAGACGGGCGCGGGCGAGAGAATGCTGCGGTCGACATGCGATTCGGCGGCAAAATGAACGATGGCGTCCGGTCGAAACTCCGACATCGTCTCGTACACGAGCGCCCCGTCGGCAATGTCACCGCGTACGAACCGATAGCGAGGATTGGCGATTACCTCCGTAAGATTTTCCAGGTTCCCGGCGTATGTCAGCTTGTCCAGATTGAGAATCTCAAACCCGGCGTCCTTCCCCAGAGCAAGACGAATGAAGCACGAGCCGATAAATCCCGCGCCGCCCGTGACCAGAACCTTCACTTGTGTTGCCGCTCCCAGTCGTAAGCAATGGCGGGATCGTCATAGCGAATGCGGCCTTCATCTTCGGGATTGTAGACATGGCTGGTGACATAAACGAGCACCGCCTGGTCCGCGCCGATCACCTTATAACCGTGCCCGACGCCCGGCGGTATGCTCAGCCCCCAGGGCCGCATCGCGCCAACGTACAGGGTGTTCTTCACACCCCACGTTTCCGATCCGCGCCGCAAATCTACTAAAGCCACCTGGAGCATCCCCGCCACCGGAACCCAATAATCGGTCTGATGACGATGGTAGTGGAACGCCTTGATCGTCCCGGGATAGCTCAGCGCCGATGATACCTGGGTTGTGGAGGGTTCGAAACCCGCCACCTCGCCCTGCCCGATTCGCGCCACTTCGAGAAACCAGCCGCGGTCATCGGGCCATAGAGCGAGTGGCCGAACGGTAACGCCGGCGATCAGTCTTGGGGAATCGGGCGCAACGATCACCGCGCCAATCCCCTGCTCACAATGCGGAATAGCAATATCGGGTATTGGCATGGCGGGCGCGGCCGGTTCAGCCATTTCCGCCACGACCATTTCCAGGAACAGTTGTTTTCACTCATTCCATTATATGGACCGAGGTGGCTACTTCGATTCGCTCCTTGCGACCACCTTCGGCATCACCACTATGATGGGGATATGAAGAGGGTCTCGGGCGCATTCTCGCCTGTCGTCGCGGTGAATCGCACGGCGGCCAAGCCGATGCATAAGCAGATCTACGACGGCTATCGGGAAGCCATTCTCCGCGGCGACCTGCGGGCCGGCCAGCAAATCCCTTCCACTCGCGTGCTCGCGGCGGAGCTCGGCATCTCGCGCATTCCCGTGCTCAACGCCTACGCGCAGCTACTGGCGGAAGGATATTTCGAGGGGCGAACCGGCGCTGGAACATTCGTGTGCAGTTCGTTGCCGAATCAGCCGGCAGCCGGCGAAGAGGCCGTTCGCGCCGCGCAGGTTCGCTCCGCGCCACGCTCCGCGTCGCACCGATCCACGCTGGTACCGCAGCGCGTGACCGAGCCCTGGGTCTTCGGCACCGGAGCATTCAGCATCGGCCAATTGGCCTTCGATCACTTTCCCTTCCAGAAGTGGACGGGCATCCTGACGCGGCACTGCCGAAAGGTGCATGCCGGATCGCTCAACTACGGCGACCCCATGGGTTCTGTGGACTTTCGTGAAATCGTCGCCGCGTATCTGCGAACCGCGCGCGCCGCGCGATGCGACGCGAAACAAATCATGATCGTCAGCGGATCGCAGCAGGCGCTGGATATTTGTGCACGCGCTTTGCTCGATCCGGGGGGCCGCGTGTGGATCGAAGATCCCAGCTACTGGCTGCTGCGATACGCACTGATGCTGGCGGGCTGCGAATTGATTCCGATACCCGTGGATAGCGAAGGACTCGACGTGGCCGAAGGAATCCGGCTTTGCCGCAAAGCCCAGGCCGCGTGGGTGACTCCGTCCCATCAGTATCCGCTCGGCGTAACCATGAGCGCTTCGCGCCGCCTGCAATTGCTGGAGTGGGCTCGGGAGACGGGCGCGTGGATTATCGAAGACGATTACGACAGCGAGTATCGCTATGAATCGATGCCCATCGCGTCTCTTCAGGGACTCGACCGCGACGCCCGGGTGATTTACATCGGAACATTCAGCAAGACCTTGTTTCCATCCCTGCGCCTCGGATACATGGTCATTCCGCCGGACCTTGTCGATCGCTTCGCCGCCGTGCGGCGCGTTATCGACGTCTGCCCGCCGCAGTTGTATCAGGCGGTGCTTGCGGATTTCATGAGGGAGGGCCACTATGCCCGGCACATCCGCAAGATGCGAGCGCTCTACGGCGAGCGAAGAAGCGCGCTTGTCGAGGCCATTCGAAGTGAATTTGGCTCACGGTTGCAGGTGATGGGAGGAGAAGCGGGCATGCATTTAGCCGTGCTCCTGCCGGACATCGCCGACGATCGCGAGATTGCCGCGCGCGCCGCCGAGAAGAAGCTGTGGTTGTGGCCCTTGTCACCCTCGTATCTGGGCGAGAAACCGCGCCAGGGCTTCGTGCTGGGTTTTGGGAGCACTACCGCGGAGGAAATGCCGCGCGCGGTGCGCCGGATGAAAGCCGTTCTCGACCGGAACTGAGCGCGCCAGCGAGTGTATATTGGTCCTGCAAGAGGACCCGCAACGGCCGCTCACTCAACACCGGAACCGCTGGTCTCGCCGGAGGCCGCATCGTCGTCCCACCTGAACGACGGCAGGCTTGTTTCTCTCGATGTGCTGCGCGGGCTGGCCGTGGTGGGCATGATTCTGGTGACGGACCCGGGGTCTTACGGCGCAGTGTACCCGCAACTGCTTCACGCGCAATGGAACGGCGCGACAGCGACGGACATGATCTTCCCCACATTTCTGTTCGCGGTGGGCATTGCCATCACACTCTCCTTCGCATCACGCGTCGAGCGCGGATATGACCGCAGCCGGTTGGCCCGCCATGCCCTGATACGCAGCGCGGTGATTTTCGCGATCGGCCTGGTGGTCAATGGATTTCCCGATTACCATCTGCGCACGCTGAGGGTTCCAGGCGTCCTGCAACGGATCGCACTTTGTTATCTCTTCGGAGCGCTTATTTATCTGGCGCTGGGGAACGGCCGGCAGCCACGCGCCGCCTTGCGAAGATCCTGGACAATCGCAGGCATCGTGCTCGCAATTCTGATCGGCTACTGGTGTGTGCTGAAGCTTGTTCCAGTGCCCGGTTTTGGGTGGAATCGGCTCGATTCGGTCGGGAACGCCGGAGCCTACATCGACCGCCTGGTCTTTGGAACGCAGCATATGTGGGTTTGGGGAACCACGCCCGGTTACGGCGTCACTTATGACCCGGAAGGCCTGCTCTCGACACTTCCGGCAATCGCTACGCTCCTGATCGGCATCCTTACCGGGGAATGGCTGCGCACCGCTAACAGCCGGAAGCGCAAGGCGGTGCTCCTGGCTGCGGCGGGAATCGTTCTAACCCTGGCTGGATGGTTTCTTGATCCGATGCTTCCCATTAACAAGCGAATCTGGACCAGCACGTTTGTCCTGTTCGGTGGCGGCGTCAGCTTGCTGGTCTTTTCGGCTCTCTACTTCGTTCTGGACATCCGGCGCTGGCGCTGGTGGACAGCTCCCGTGCTCGTGTTCGGCGCGAACGCGATTTTTGCATTCGCCTTATCCAATGTCATCACCGTGCTCACGGACCGAATTCACATGAGCGCGAATGGCCTGACTGTGCATCAGTGGGCCTATCGCGATGTGTTCGCGACCTGGCTCCAGCCTGTCCACGCGTCGCTCGCATACGCGGTTTTCATTGTTCTGGTGAACATGGCGCTGCTGTGGCCTCTTTACCGGCGGCGCATTTTCCTGCGGGTTTGAGGAGGGCTCGTCACCGCAGTGCGCACGCGCGCTTTCATGCGATCGACTGAACAACCCCGCCCTCGGCGCGCACTGCCGCTCCGTTAATCGCGGAAGCCAATGGGCTGCACACAAAAACGACCACCGCCGCCACTTCCTCGGTAGTCTCGAACCGCTGCAGGAGCGAGCTCGGGCGGCCCGTTGTGAAGAACTCCTGTTCCACGGCGTGCCGGTCAATGCCTTTCCCCGCGGCAAGTTTGTCCACAAACTCGCTAACGCCTTCGGACGCCGTCGGCCCCGGCAGCACAGCGTTCACCGTGACCGCGGTCCCCTTCGTGGTCTCGGCAAGCCCGCGGGAGATGGCCAGCTGTGCGGTCTTGGTCATGCCGTAATGAATCATCTCCGCGGGAATCTGCAGGCCCGATTCGCTGGAGATGAATACGATGCGTCCCCAGTTCTTCTCCTTCATCGGCCCGATGTAATGGCGGCTCAGGCGGACGCCGCTGAGGACGTTTACCTCGAAAAAGCGGCGCCAATCCTCGTCGGGGATTTCTTCAAAAGGCTTTGGCTCGAAGATGCCGAGATTGTTTACCAGGATGTCGACGACGGGAAAGCGCGCGATCACCGTTCGCGCCCCTTCTTCGGTCGCCAGATCCGCTGCGATACCATTTGCAGCGCCGCTGGTCTTCATCGCTTTGTCCACGCGTTCCTGCGTGCGCCCATTCACGATGACTGCCGCGCCCTCTTTCGCCAGCGCGGTTGCGATGGCCAGACCAATGCCGGCCGTGGATCCCGTCACCAACGCGTTCTTGCCTTCCAATTGCAGATTCATACTGCCTTAGATGCAAGCAGGGCCTCCAGCGCCCCGCATAATTCGGGATAGCGGAACCGGAACCCGGCTTCTTCGGCCGCGCGCGGCAGCACGCGCTGGCTGGCCACCACCACATCCGCCATCTCTCCATAAAGCAACCGCATCGCGAAGAGTGGCACTGGGAACACAGCGGGCCGATGAAGTGCGCTTGCGAGTTCCCTGGTGAACTCGGCGTTGGTCACGGGATCGGGAGCCGTGCCGTTCAGGACACCGTGAACGGTCTCCTGCCTGACCGCGAACATAAACAAATCCGCCAGATCGTCGGCATGAATCCAGGACATCCATTGCCGTCCCGATGCGATGCGCCCGCCCACGCCGGCGCGAAAGATCGGCAGTATTTTTTTAAGCGTGCCGCCTTCAGTACCGAGCGCGATTCCCGTCCGAACCTTGACCACGCGAATGCCGAGCGGGACTGCTTCATCGGCAGCGCTTTCCCACTCTCGCGTCACATCGGCAAGAAATCCGTCACCTGGCGAAGATGACTCCGTAAGAATCTCATCGCTGCGCGAGCCGTAAATGCCGATAGCCGATCCACACACCAGCACCGCGGGTTTCCGTTGCGCGGCTGCCATTGCGAGCACCAGCTTCCGCGTCCCCGCCACACGGCTGTCGCGAATGCGCCGTTTGACGGCATCGTTCCAGCGCTGCGCCACCGGCTCGCCCGCCAGATGAATCACCGCGTCCGCGCCCTCCAACACCTCCGCCGGCCAACCCTCGCCATGCTTCTTGAGCAGGCATTCATGCCCTCGCGCGCGCAGCCGCGGCACCAGCCTTCCGCCGATGAACCCCGACGCGCCGGTGAGTACGATCCGCATCCACCCACTAGAATAGGAGAAGTCATGCGCGCCTGGAACCGGGCAAAACTCCTCGCCGGATATCTGCGCGGCAGCACTCGCCTCAGCGGGCTGCCCGTTGAATACATCGTCGAGACCACCGCGAAATGCAATCTCTATTGCCCCATGTGTCCGCGCGAAACGCACAAGCAGCCGAAAGAGGACATGACGGATGAGATCTTCACCCGCCTTGTGAACGAATCGGGCCGCAGCGCCGAGCACATGATGCTCATCGGCCTGGGCGAACCGCTGCTTGACCCGAAAATCTTCGACCGCATCGAATACTGCGCCCACCATCGCGTGTCAACGTTGCTCTCCACCAACGGCACGCTGCTTGACGAGGAGAGCACCGAGCGGCTTTTGACCGGTCCGCTCGCGCATATCACGCTCAGCTTCGACGGATCCACGAAGGAATCGTTCGAGTACTATCGCAAGGGCGCGCGCTTCGAGAAAGTTCGCGATAACTTCGTTCGCTTTGCCCGCCGCAAGCACGACCTTGACGCTCCCGTTCAGGTGGTGGTGCAGATGGTTCGCATGGAGCGCAATGCGGGTGAAGTGGACGATTTCGTTCGCTTCTGGAGAGGGGTGCCCGGCGTCGATGAAGTGCGCATCAAAGAGGATGAGACGAACCTGATGCAGCCCGAGTCCGGCCACGAGGCTTCGGACTGGAAACACGCCTGCCACTATCTCTGGCGCGGTCCCGCCTATGTGAAGCACAATGGCGACGTCTACCCGTGCTGTCAGAGTTACATGCTCGACGGCGCGCCAATCGGCAACATCGGTACCCAGCCGCTCGAAGAGATCTGGAACAGCGCGCCAATGCGGCGCCTGCGCGAGATGCACGTAAGCGGACGCGCCGGCGAAATCGATATGTGCTCACGCTGCTGCACCACCATTCCTCATCCGCTGCTGGTAGCGGGCAGCCTTCTCTTTCACGGGAGCACAGTGCGGCGCCTGCTGCCGTGGATCGAGCGCCTCACTTATCTCGCCCGGCTTCCGAGATCGCTGCTCATCCCGCCGAAGAAGCGCGTCCCGCCCGCTCGCGCCGAAGACCTGGTTCAAATCGCTTCCACGAAACAATAGTTCTCAACTGCGAATTCCGCCCGCTCCCGCGCACTAATTCGTTGATGAGCAGATTGATTCTCCTCCTTGCCCTCGTTTTGTGCACCGGCGGCCTGCGGGCCGCATCCGGATCGGCTTCCCCGCACCAACAACTAACCATCACCCCGAAATACAGCGACGCCGAAATTGAGCAGAAGATACAAATGAAGCTGGCCAAGTCCAAGATTGGCAAGGATGGCTTCGTCGCAAAGGTGCACGGCGGGGTGGTCACCTGGGAGGGCCGAACCGGCGTTCCCCAGCACAAGGGCGCAGCCACCCGTATGGCCAAGGCCGCTGGGGCGGTTCGTGTGGTCAATAACATCCAGATTTCCGACGGCGCCAAGCCCGGCCAGCCGCTCCGGCACGTACAGGTGAAGCCCGGGCAGGACGCCGAAAACTGAGAACTCTACAAACTGAGAGCGTCCCGAAAGCGTGCCGACTGGCGCCGCGACATCTCCACGGTTAGTCCGCCCGGCAAGGCCACCAGAAGATTGCCGCTTACGCCGGATTCGACGCGCTCCACCAAGGTGAGATTCACAATGTGCCGGCGTCCCGCGCGGAAGAACACTTCCGGATCCAGCCGGTCATGCAACGCCGCGAGAGCGCGGAACCAATGGCCGCTCATTGACAAAGTAGATCCGCGTGTAGTTCCCTTCCGACTCGAGCAGGTAAATGTCCGCTACCGGCACCAGCCAGCAGCGTTCGCCATCTTTCACGAATACGCGTTCCAACCGCGCCGGCGCCTCACGCGGGCGAAGCTTCGCCACAGCGGCGGCAAGCCGGGCCGGAGCTACGGGCTTTACCAGGTAATCCAGCGCGCTGACATCGAACGCCTGAAGGGCGTATTGGTCATACGCGGTGGTGAAGATCACCTGCGGCACATCGTCCAGATGCTCCAGCAGATCGAACCCACTCATGCCTGGCATGCGGATGTCGAGAAACAGGACTTCAGGCGCAAGCCGGCCGATAAGCTCGAGTGCTTCCGCCCCGGTGGAAGCCTCGCCAGCGACTTCAATAGCCGGATGAGCGCCCAGCAGACGGCGCAGCTCCTGACGAGCCATGCGTTCATCGTCGATAATCAACGCCTTCATAAACTGGCGGGAATCAGCACGGTGGCCGTGACGCGGCCTTCACCGCTTGCCGCAAGCTGCAGTCTGGCGCCGTCGCCATACAGAATGCGCAATCGCTCCCGCGCGTTCGCGAGGCCGACCTGTGTCGAGTCCTTTCGCGGTTCCGCCAGGCTGCCCGTGTTCTCCACTTCGATTCGCAACTGACCGCCTTCAACCCCGGCTCGAATGAAAAGGTCGCCACCCGCCGGAACCTCTTCCACACCATGTTTGATCGCATTCTCCACCAGAGTTTGTAAGAGCATGGGAGGCACCAAACTCTGCCGGAAGGCCTGGTCCACCGCCAAATGAACATGAAGCCGGTCCTCGAACCGAATCGATTCGAGCGCCAGGTAGTCCGTCACTGCATCCAGCTCGCCGGCCAACGGCACCGTGTGACGCTTGTCCCGTTGCAGGTTGTGTCGCAGAATATTGGCCAGGCGTGTGACCATGTCCTGCGCCAGCCCGGGGTTTTCGCTGATCATGCCCCGAAAGGAGTTCAGGCAATTGAACAGAAAATGCGGATCGAGCTGGGCTTCCAGCGCATCGAGCTCCGCATTGCTGAGCGCCAGCTTCATCTGCATTTCGTTCCGCCGCGCCTCCCGCGAAGAACGCAACGTCGTCATAGTTAAATAGAGGATCGTCCAGATCGTGGTGATGACCGAAACGCCCATGAACAGAAATGCGATCGAAGATTTCTCGCTCCACACTCCGAGTTGACCCTCGATGGCCGTATACACGCCCACCACGAGAGCGGTCTGAATCGCGCCAATCGCCACACTGCATGCAGCGAGCCTGAGGAGCGCCTGAGGAAGTGGCAGACTGATCCAGTGGCGGCGGCGAATCTGGTGTCGAAGCAGATGTGTCAGGCCAATGCTGTAGGCGAAGAACAGGATGTAGCCCACAAGTACGCTGGCCCGAGGGCCATGATCCAGAACCCCCGTCCACACTCCAACCGTGCAGTAGGCGCCCCAGCCGGCAATCTGGCACAACCAGTAAGTCCCTTTGGTTCCCTTCATAAGCCCATCGTCCATCACTTTCGCACCCGGGCGCCGTGATTTGTGACAAATGGCGTATCTCTTCGATGAACGGGCGATAACAGGCTGGCACGCGGTAGATTGAACCCCGGAGAGCATTGCGGCCAGGACGCCGAAAACTGAACGGGCACTTACTTTTACAATATCGGACCACATCAGTCTCATTTCTTTATTGACAAGCTGGCCGGGTCGGCTGGATACTAAGACCAGGATGCAACTGAGTGGCAGGAAGCCAGCCGGGCGCACTCGCCGGAGCCGTCGCCAGGCGTTTGATGGAACTCGGGTTCCTTCCGGGCCAACGCGTGATTCGAGCCATGGCCGCTCCCGGCGGCGACCCGCGGGTGTTCCGCGTGGATGGTTCCGAAATCGCCCTTCGCCGCGAAACCGCCGCACGACTGCATCTTCGTGACCGCCAAACGCCACCCGCAGCCGACGCCGTGGCCGTCCCATTGTCCGCCTAAGGAGACTATGGCCTCATGAGCGAGTGCCACGGCAGCTCCGCCGGGGTTGCCATTGCCGAACCTCGGGACGGGGATGCTTCCGGCGCGCGGCCTCATGTCATCGCCATCGTCGGCCCGCCGAACTCCGGCAAATCGACTCTCTTCAATCGCCTCACCGGTCTTCGCCAGAAAGTAGCCAACTTCCCGGGCGTCACCGTTGAACAGCACACCGGCCGCGCGCGCGTGGAATCCGACCGCGAAATCATGCTGGTGGATCTGCCTGGCGTGTACAGCCTGGAAGCGCGATCCGAAGACGAGCGCGTCACTCGCGACGTGCTCAACGGCGACATGCCCGGCGTGCCCCGTCCCGATGCCGTTCTGTTGATACTCGATTGCACCAATCTGGGCCGTCACCTGATTCTGGCCGCGCCCATCCTCAGTCTGCGCCTGCCCACGCTGGTGATTCTGAACATGGCCGACGATCTCGCGTCGCGCGGCGGCGAGGTGGACGTTCCGCTGCTGGCGGCACAACTTGGCGCGCCCGTGGCCCTGGTCAGCGCTTTCACTGGCGACGGGGTGGAGCGCGTGTTCCAGTACATCCAGGGAACCGCCGCCGGCCGCTTCAAGGTGAAGCCTCCCCTGCTGGAATTGCCCATTCTTCAGGACATTCCGAAGTGCCGCAACTGGGCGGCGAGCGTTGGTGAAAAGGCCCGTTATCACGCACCCGCTCCCCCAGTCTGGACACGCCGTCTGGATGCCGTGTTCCTGCACCCGCTGTATGGTCCGCTGATTTTCCTGGTAGTGGTCGGGGCGGTGTTCCAGACCATTTTCGCCGGCGCGCGGCCCATCATGGATGGCCTGCAGACATTGATTCAGGCGACTGGCGCGTGGCTCGGCTCGATGCTGCCGAATGGCCTGCTCAAATCGCTGCTGATCGATGGCATCTGGAGTGGCGTCGGCTCAGTAGTAGTTTTCCTGCCGCAGATTCTCCTGTTATTCCTGTTTATCGGAATTCTGGAGGACTCCGGTTATCTCGCCCGCGCTGCGCTCATTGCGGACCGCACTATGCGCCGCTTCGGTCTGCAGGGAAAATCGTTCATCCCGCTGCTTTCCGCTTACGCCTGCGCGGTCCCCGCGATCATGGCCACGCGCACCATTGAGAACAAGCGCGACCGCATCGCCACCATCATGATTGCTCCTTTCATGACGTGTTCGGCGCGCCTGCCCGTCTACACCCTGATCATCGCCGCGTTCATTCGGGAGCGCCCGGTGCTGGGGCCGTTTCTCGGGAGTCAGTCCGTCGCGTTGCTGTCTCTTTACGTGCTCGGCTTTGCCGCGGCCGTGTTCACCGCGCGCATTCTCAAGTCGTCGATCTTGAAGAGCGGATCAGCGCCGTTCATGCTGGAGATGCCGCCTTACCGCTGGCCCACTCTGACGTCTCTGGCCCTGCGCCTGGTGGACCGTTCCATGGTGTTCCTGCGCCGCGCCGGAACCGTGATTCTCGCCGTCACCGTGGTGCTGTGGCTGCTTGCGAACGTGCCGTTTCACAACGGTCACCCGCCGCAGATTCAGGACAGCGTGGCCGGCATGATCGGCCATGCAATCGAGCCGGTGATCGCGCCCCTCGGCTTCAACTGGAAAATCGGCATCGGGCTGATCAGTTCGCTCGCCGCACGCGAAGTGATCGTCGGGACACTCGGGGCAATCTATGGAATCGAAGGAACGTCGCAATCTGTGGGGCTTCAGCAGGCGCTGCACAGCGAATTGTCGCTCGGCGGGGCGATTGCCCTGCTTGTGTTCTTCGCCTTCGCCATGCAGTGCATGTCGACGATAGCCGTGGTGCGCCGCGAAACCGGCGGCCTGAAGTGGCCCATTATCCAATTCACCTACATGACTGCGCTCGCGTGGCTGGGCGCCTTTGCGGCCAATCACATCATCCAAGGCGCCGCGGCCGGATCATTTTTACACGCGTTTTTCAGGTTATAACTTCCGATTTCGGACAGGCGTTTATCCCCTATTAGTGCGTGGCCCAAGTCAAGTACGCCACAATCGGAGCATGGATAGCAACCGCATACTTGGGACGTTCAAGTTCAGCTCGACCGAGCATATCAGGCAGTTTGCTCAGGGCCTTCTGTTCATGAATACGCTTCAGTATTTCGGTTCCATCGAAAAGAACCCGGCCCGGAGCGACCCACACGAAGGTGCGTCTCGAATCGTCCAAGGGCGCGGAGCACTCCTTCAGATAAGGACTGCGGGAAAGTGGGAGCCAGTAGGCACGATTCTCGGTCCCGTACATCAGCTGAGTGACACCAATTTGAGAGCCAACGTATTCTGCATGTACGCGCTGCGGACAAGCGCGGCACATGCTCTCGTGGACATGAGGGCTCGCGAGTTCGGCGAGGCATTCGCGGTGTTAATAGACCACGATGAGTTCATGAGAAGGGTTAAAATCGCCGCCGTGAACTGTGGTCACCAGTTGCATTACGATCTTGTCGAGTACGTGGACGAGACCTCTTACGAAGGACCAATGGGACTTTTCAAGAAAGGCTCTGGCTTTTCGTGGCAGAGTGAGTTCCGCATCGCTTTGCTTCCGGGGACTGGCGAGCCTTACAGACTGGACGTTGGAGACTTGTCCGATATTGTCGTTGTCGGCTCGACGTCGGAACTCAACAAGCGACTACGAGTCGCACATGCGCCGAAGTAATGGGAATCCAAGCGTTCGGGAGTCCAGAACTGTCATCCTGCACGACGAAGTGAGTTGGACGTCCGTGAGCTTGGTCACAGCGGCAGGAAAACCGCCACATTTTCCCACTCGACAGCGTCGGTCGCCATCCAGATCAGAAGGAGTTCCTCAATTGCGCGCCCAATATCGAGATCCTGCGACACGATAATCAAACCGGGACTGTTCTGCCGCCGAATGAAGCGGGCGAAGTGCTTCAGCATCGTGCGGCGGTCGTGGGATACCAGGACGCGTCCTGCCTCCGCCGCGAGCGTCAGCACTTCCGGATCGCGGATCCCAATCACGTTGCCCGCTTGTGCATCCTGGAAATCGATGCTCGGTTCGCGCCGCCGCAGGCCTGCCACGATTCTCCGGTTAAGGTCCGCGTCCGCCAGAAAACGCGGCTTCATCCGGCGGAACTGATCGGAGTTCCGCGCGCCGCTTCAATCTTCGCGTAAAGCGCTGGATGCCGCCGGCGTGCATCCGATCTAAGCCGCTCAAACTCCGTGCCGCCCGCAAGGAGATACGCATCGACCTTCTCGCGTTCCGAAAGATAGAACGCCAGCGCTCCATAAACCTGCTCCAGGGTCAGCCCATGGAACGATTCAGCGATCGCCTCAGCCGAGTCACCACTTAGAAATGCGTAGACAATGGATTCGAGCGACACCCGACTATCGGCGATATAGTATCCGCCTTCGCGCTGCTCTACATAATCCCTCGGCATCGGCGTCCTCCCTCTCACATTCTAGCGACAAATCAGCCGAATTCGGATCTCGCCTCCACCCGCTCCTTCGCGATGTACCCGAAGCACACGGTAGTCAGAAACATGGTAAGCACTTCGCTGTCGCCAAGGTTATATTCGACGCAGCCCACCACCAGCAGGCCCATGATCGCCGCCACCGCTCCATGCAACACGAATCGTGCATCGCCGATGGGCCGCTTGCGCCAGAGCGTGGACGCGAAGTCCCACAGCGCTTTGCCGATCAGCCACATCATCGCCAGCATCGTCGGGATGCCGCGTTCAGCGGCGTAGTGGATATAGATATTGTGCAGGTGGCCGTAATAGCCGGGCGGCAGCGGGCGCGGGATGTCGCGGGGAACGTACCTGTCCAACTGCGGACCCACCTGCTCCGGACCCAGCCCGAACCACGGATGTGCGCGAATCATTTCAATACCCGTCCGCCACACTACGATCCGGAACTGATTTGAATCCTGTTCGCCGTGCGGCTGGAACAGCGAGACCATGCGCTCGCGAACCGGCCCCACGGCCAGCCCCGCCAGCATCGCCAGCGGAACCAGCGCGATCAGCCACCGTCGACGGAACCACAGCAGATAGAGGCCGCCTGCTATGGTGCCCAGCCAGATTCCTCGAGTGAATCCCAACACCATGGAAATCAGGAGCACGACGCCGCAGATCCAGCCCGCGATCTTCCATCGCCGCGATGCCGCCGCGAAGAACAGGAACGCCGCGAGGAACAGCAGCACCACCATCTCTTCGCCGCCAAAGGTCATCCAGTGGCTCATGAAGCCGGTGATTCGGCTGCCGACATACGACTGATAAAAGCTCTCGCGCGCGTGCACCGCTTCCTCATACTTGCGCCCGAATTGAATGAAGCTGTACACCGCGGAGCCCGTAGCTACAGCGGTCCAGCCGGCAACGGCCCAGCGAATTTCCCTGAGCTTGTGAAACGTGCTGAATACCAGCAGCAGGATGACCCAGACATAGAATTTGCGAATCTGCGGAAGCCCGCGCCGTACGTCGCCTGAAAGCAGCAGAGAGATGACTGTGCCGCTCATGTACACCACCATTGGCAGCCACACCGGCGGCAGCCGCAGTTTGGTGCGCGAGGAAATGAGCAGCACTACGCCCAGACCCATCAGAATCTGCGATACCGCGATCGAAAAAAGAATGGCGACGCACGCGGCAAAGGTGACGAAAAAAGCCGCGCGCTCGAGTTCCGGCCGGCCCACGCGCATGTTGTAACAAACGAGTATGACACTCGCGGTAAGCTGTCGTGTAGTGGACATCTACCTGCTTCGCCACGCCATCGCCGAAGAAGGTTCACCGGCCAAGGATTCCGAACGCGCCATCACCGGCGAGGGAAGGCGCAAGCTTCGCGCCGTGCTGGAAACAGCCTACAACAACGCGGCCGTTTCACCCGCGTTGATCGTTACCAGCCCCTACCGCCGCGCAGTGCAGACAGCAGAACTTGCCGCCGAAGTGTTCGAGTATCATGGCGACATTCTGCGCACCAAAACTCTGCTGCCAGGCGCCAGCCCGCCCGACGTGTGGGAAGAGATTCGGCTTCACAAAGACGTCGATTCCATCCTGCTCTCCGGTCATGACCCGCTGTTCACCTCGCTCACCGGATATCTGCTCGGCTGCCCGTCGCTGCAGGTGGATTTCAAGAAGGCGACGTTGGTCCGCATCTTCATCGACCGTTTCACGGCGGAGCCGCGCGGCCTTCTGAAGTGGATGCTGACCTCGAAACTGTGTCGCGAAGGACGCTGACCGGCAAAAGGGCCGGTAGCCTACGCCCCCGGCATCGGGTCCGTTGGAATGGATGGAAACGTAATGATCGAGAAGTAAGAGAGGAAGCGGCCCAGCATGCTGTCGCGTTCGGACACGCTGACCCACTTGATGGCAGCCTGCTCGCCCGATTCCGCGAAGAATCCCACGCCGCCGGTGCTCAGTCGCCCATCCATCCAGGAACTCACCAGTTCGCCGTTGACGGAAGTGAGAAAACGATCACCGCGTATGCTCACGTGAACCCGGTAATCGGTGTGGCGATCGAGGGTCAGCGGCAGGGGCAGTTCCAGTCGCTCGGTCTCATGTCCGTTGAGGACAACAAAACGGACCAGGTCGGCGTTCGGCAGCGGTCCGGCGCGGGCAATCAGAAGCTCGGCGCCATAGTAGTTGTGCAGATCGGGCGCGCGAAAGGCCCAGCCCATGCCCTTGCGTTGAATCTGCCCAAGAAACTCCATTTCATAGTTGGAGAGGTGAGTGGACGGCTTCCACAAACGCAGCTTCCCGGGCATAACGTAGTCGCCGGCCTTCGCCCAGGTGCCCGCGCCCTCGGATCCGCCTACCCAATTGGACAACCCCGATCCGAAGCTTTCCCGCAGTGTCAGCGGAGTGGAAGGGGTCAGCTTGTTCCGCAGTCCGGCGGCGAATGTCGATTTCGTGGGGGCGTGCAGCGTGTAATCCACCGCAAGGCGTGGCGCCGAACCCGTGGACGGCGTTTTTCCGCCTCCTGGCAGAGCGAGGACCGCCAGGGCGAGGAACCCCACCGTGAACAGCGCCATCACCGTGATCACGCTCCCCGGCTGAGCGCGTTTGGGCTCTGCTTCAACCCGTTTCTTGTACAGTTCCTCGGCAAGTGATTGCGACCCATAGATATCCTCCATGTCGCGCAGCGTTCGCGCCGAGCGGGCATGGTGCCGCCGTTGGTGGTCCCTGGAGCAGAATCGGCTTCCGGCCAGGACACGCCATGCCTTAACGGGATTGTCGCAATAGGCGCACTTCATGGGGAATTACCAGTTGCCTGAGTGTACCAGGCCATCGTGCTTGGTGATACCGTACCAGGCGAAAAATGTACCACCTGTCGGTACCAATGGGGCTAAGTCCAGGGTAAGGCACCGACGGTGAACCAGCTTATACCTCCAACCCGACCGAACGCATCAGTTCCAGAGCGTTGCTTCTCCGGGTCACGCCCTCGTGCAGGCGATAGTCGAAGACCAGAACTCCGTCAGATAATATATCGGCAAAGTGGACATTTTTCGCGAGTGGGGAGAGGGTCTCGGATATTGCCGTAAGGGCGAGGTCGTGGGTGGTGGCGAGGCCGATCGCGCCGCGCTGAACCAGCCCGCGGAGGATGGCTTCGGCGCCTATTCGGCGGTCGTGCGAGTTGGTCCCGCTGAGCAGTTCGTCGATGAGGAAGAGCAAGCGGCGGTCTCCTCGGGCCAGATCCATCATTTGGCGCAGGCGAGTGATCTCGGCGAGGAAACGGGAGCGGCCGTCAGCGAGAGAATCCACTACGCGAATGGAGGCGGCAATCGACAGGGGCGACAGTCGCAGGCTTCGGGCTCGCACCGGCGCTCCCGCCAGAGCCAGCACCGCGTTCAGGCCGATGGTCCGCAGGAGTGTGCTCTTCCCGGACATGTTCGAACCGCTGACAATGAGCAAGCTCGTGCTGTAACCAAGGGCCAGGTCATTCCTGACGGCTTGCGGGTCATTCATCAGCGGGTGCGCGATGCCTTCGGCTTCAAAAGCAGCGCCTTCACCCACAAGTTCGGGGAAAGGATCGGACGGATGGTCGAAAGCATATCCGGCGATGGCGCAGAGCACCTCCAACTCCGCTACGCTCGCCAGCCACTTTCCGACATGCCTGCCATGTTCGCGCCGCCAGCCTTCGACGCGCAGCGCCAGTTGCTCGCGCCAGAGAAGAACCGCCGCTATGGGCAGGAAAAACTGATTGTGAGCCCAGTCCAGCCGTGCCGCATACCGTTCCAGGCGTTCGATGTGCTGCGATGCGGGAGTATTTACCTGCTCGAAACCGGAGCGCAGACGCTGCAGATAGGGAAGATCGAAATGTTCGCGCTCGAATCGTCGAAGCACAGCGGCGACTAAATCAAGGGTGCGGGCCGGTTCCTCCACCGCCTCGGCCACGTGATTCACCTTCTCCCTGAGGACGAAGATGACCGACAGCTCAATCAGCAATGCCGCAAGAAAAAGCCAGAGCGGGAGGAGGTCCGTGAGGTCGAGAATCAGCAGCAGAACCGTGGCGATAGCCAGAACGGGCGCAAGCATACGCAGGAAACCCGCAAATACCAATGGGTCGGACTCGCCCCATGCCATCAGCGCGGCGGGACGGACATCGCGACGCACCAGATCGCCCACCAGAAACAAATCCTCGCGAAGATCGAGCCGAGAGCGAAGCTCCGCCACGGCGCGCTGCCGTTGCTCCACATGTTCTGTGCCCGCGGGGTTCAGCAGCCATTCGGCCAGCATCTGCTCGGCCATGGGCGTGCGCACCGTGCACAACAGTTCATACAGGGAACCTTTGCCCAGGACATCCAGATCGTCCGCGTAAACGTGATCGGGCGTACGGAACCGCTCACCCGTTTCGCCATTCCCCTGCCAGCGATCTTCGAGACGAGACAGGCCGCGTTCGTGGAACTGCACGGCACGCCGCGCATTGCTGAGCCGGACAAAGACAAACTGATGCCACAGGACAAGAGCCAGGAAGAGCAACGCAGGCGGAATCAGCCACCATGGCGATATCAGCCTCTGCCCGATCGCCAGCCACACGACGGCAACGGCTGCAATCCCGGTGACGAGGCGCGCCGTGCCAATTCGATGGAAAAGGCGCTCCTCGGCCGCGCAAACGTGGCGGCGGGCGGCGAGTCTGCGGGTATACTCGGCATGCGGGTCCACGCTGTCAGGCTAGCAACATGGACGACTTTCCACTTGGCGAGCCGGTTCGCATCGCCATCACCGATGTATTCGATCTGCACTCGGTCCCGCCACGCGACGTGAAAGCTGTTGTGGAAGAATATCTCGCCGAAGCGCATCGGCTCGATTTGAAGGCGATCCGAATCATCCACGGGCGTGGCATCGGCGTGCGGCGCGAGATGGTGCGCACGATTCTCGAGCGCACTTCTTTCGTCGAGAGTTACAGCGATGCACCACCGGAAGCAGGCGGTTGGGGAGCGACCATAGTCACCCTGAAATAGCCGGCAGCGTGGCTATGGCGCTTCATCCACGACAACGCGCCTACGGCGCTTCATCCACCACTTCAAGGGCTCGGACTTCGGCATAGTTGGTGGATGGCGAAAAAGCCACCAGCAATTTCCCCTGCCCGTTCGGATGCAGACTATGGAAGGTCCGAACTACGGGCCGGAACCCACCGCCCGCAGCTTCGAAGACGTCGAAATCGCGCAGCAGGCTCACTCCATTGCAGGTCACATCAAACACCCGGCAGCCCGGACCTCGGCACAGGGACGAAGGCGCCAATGGACTGAAGATGGTCTCCGCGAAGTACAGCGTCAACGTGTAGGAACCCGGTGGAACGGGAACGGAATAAGCGAAATTGCCATACCGTTCCGCTCGAAACAACTCAGGCAGGCCGCCCGCGCTCTCCGGAATGCCATGTTGAACCAGCCGCCCGCGGATGAAGTAGTTATCGGGCCTCCAGATCTTTCCATCCGTATCCGTAAAGGAAGATTCCCGTGCCGCCACGCGAACCGGATTGTAGTGGCCGGCCCGCGACGGCACAAGCTCAATCGCGTTAACAAATGGCCGGTGCGGTTCGGGGAAGAACTGGATGTGGACTTTCCCATCGGAAGCCGGAGCGATGTCCTTGAAAGCGCGCACATCCACCTGGGCTTCCCCTTCATCGGACACTGCATCGAATTGCTCAAGCAGCGGCCGGCCGTTGAGGTGTATAGTGAAGCGCCGGACATTCTCTTCGTCCTCGCCGTCTTTCAGCGCAGGACTGTCCTTCAGCGGATCAGCGAAGTAGAGCCGAAGATCGTATACTCCGGCCTGCATCGGGATGTCGTAGGAGAAAGCCTGGCGATCCTCGGGCAGTTCGTCGGACGCCGCTTCACGCATTGTCTGAAACAAGCGCCGGTCGGGTGGCGCAGCGCGAAAATCCGCCGGTCCCGTCTGAGAGATGCCGCCCTTGAAGTAACGGTCGGGCTGCCAGCGCCTTCCGGCTCCGTCGGTCCATGGGCTTCCCGTGAACCCGGCCAGAATATGAACGTCGGTGTTGATCGCTGGAATGAACTGAGCCTTAGGGGGTGCGACGGCGGAAACATGGCTTCGGACAGCCCATACCGCTCCGGCGGCGATCATTGCCACGAGTACCACGGCACCGACCACAACGTATGGCCAGTGGAGGCTTCCCGCCGGCTCGGGCAATATGACGGTGTCTGCATCCACCACGGGAGGTAACGCTGCGATGGACCCGTTACGCCGCGCAGGCTTCACCGGCTCTTTCGATTCTGCAATCACGGGCTCGTGTGGCGGCGTTGAACCGTCGCCCGCCGTCGAGCAGGCCTGGAAATCGGGAGCATAGCTGCCCGGTGGGATTACGATTCTCAGCCGGTGATCGGCCCCCGCACCCCCGTAATAATCGGCGAGGCGCTTCCTGAGGCGGTGCACTTCCACGCGAACAATCGAGTCCTTGCTCTCGCGAAAACCCTCCGGCTTACCAAAGACATCGACGGCAATTGTGTACTCGGTTACCTGCTCCGCCTCCCCCAATACCGCTTTGCTGCAAACGTATTGGAGCAAGCGCGCCAAGCGCTGGGAATGCTGAAAAATCGTGGAAGCGAGTACCGCCTGCAACTCTTCGCGGCACTCGGCGATGGATGGCGTGAGAGTTCTCGACTGGGAGCTCAATGCGCCCCCAGTATATTGCTAGTCCTGTTGTTACGCAAGGGTCTGTATCCGTTTGGAAACACAGTTCGGCAATGTTAATTGGTGGAACGGCGGTTCAAATCACTTCGGCCCGCCCTTCGTCCTCACGGCCCGAAAGGCGCGATTACGCGCTCGGAGGCGAGAGCGCTCGCTCGCCAACCGGTCGGCGACCCAATGTAACGTTCACACGAGGCCTGATTTTCTGGTAATGCACCCCGGCGGTACGTACGATGAATACCTTTGAAGTCCGGGCATTTCACGTATGTCCAAAAATGCCGGCGAAAGTCCGCGTTACCGCTGTTACAGGCTTCCCCGTTACACCCCAGCCTCTAATACTTATTGATTACTACCCCTTGCAGCAGTGAAACGGTTATCAGTTGCCATCTCTTCATGCGGCGCTCATACTGCCCACAAAGTACACCAGCCTCAGGTGTTTTGTTCGCATCGGTGCGCCGGTGGCTTGACATAAGCTCAGGGAGAGAATCGTGAAGCATTTGAAACTGTCTCGCTTTCTGATCGTTTGCCTGCTTGCCTTTGCTTTCGCCATGGTTGCGGTGGCCCAGGAAGCAGCTATCGTCGGAACGGTCACCGACCCGTCGGGTGCCGCCGTTCCTGGCGTCCAAATCTCCATCACAAACGCCGATACCGGCCAGGTTCGCCAAATCACCAGCAACGATGCTGGTCAATATGTCGTCCCCAGCCTTGGCGTTGGCAAATACACCGTCAAAGCAGCATCGTCCGGCTTTAAAGCTTTCGAACAAAACGACGTGGTCCTCAACGTCGGCGACCGCCTCCGCGTAGATATCACGCTGCAGGTCGGCCAGAGCAAAGAGAGCGTGAACGTCGAAGCCGTGGCCACCCGGGTCCAGGCCGACTCCGGCGAGGTCAGCGAAATCGTCACCGGCAACCAGGTGCTGGATCTTTCGATGAACGGCCGCAATTTGTATGAACTGGCCACTCTTATCCCCGGCGCTTCCTCCGCGTTGCCCGCGTTCAACGGTCCCAGCGCGCAGGGCAGCAGCGCCATTGTCAGTTTCAACGGCCAGCGCCCCGACCACAATGTCTACCTGGTGGATGGCGGCGAAGACTATGACCGCGGTTCCGGCGGCAAGTTCGAGATCATGCCGTCCCTCGACGCTATTGCCGAGTTCCGCACCCTTACCTCCAACTACGCCGCCGATTACGGTCTGAGTTCCGGTGGCACCCTGACCATGGTGTTCAAGTCCGGCACCAAGGATTTCCACGGAGGAATGTGGGAATTCTTCCGCAACGATGCGCTCGATGCCGCCAACTTCTTCACCAATGCTAACAACGGCACAACCCAGGAACTGCGTTACAACGTGTTCGGCTTCAATCTTGGCGGACCCGTGATTCTGCCGCACTACAATCACGATCGCAACAAGACGTTCTTCTTCTACAACGAAGAGTGGCGCAGGGAGGTTCAGGGCGGAAACTTCAACGCTCAGACGCCTTCGGCAGCCATGCTAACGGGCGTTTTCCCGTATACGATTAACGTTCCCACGGCCGCCCAGTTGAATCCGACTGAGCTCGCCCGCTTTACCGCTCTCGGTTTGGTGCCAGGACAACCATTCCCGAATAACACCATCCCATCTTCTCTGATCAGCCCGGTTGCTCAGGCATTTCTCGCCACCGGCGCTCTGAACGCGCAAAACTCGGGCACCGCCACCAGTCCAACGTTTCAAGGCGGCAATAACACCCCGACTACCGTGGGCGAACAGATTGTTCGCATCGACCACCAGTTCAGCGACAAGTTCTGGATCTTCGGCCACTGGGTATCCGAACAGCTTGCCCAGGGCGAAGGCACCCCCCTCTGGAGCGGTGACAGCTATCCCAGCATCAACTCCGTGTTCAACAACCCTTCCTACAGCGGTGTGGTGCACGCCACTTACGCCATCAGCCCGAACGTGGTGAATGAGGTGGCTTTCAACTACAACGGGAACACTATCGACAACACCATCGGGGGCATCTACCAGCGGACCAGCGACTTTGACCCGCCCACTCTATTCGGGGCCAATGTCGAGAACCGCCTGCCCGCCGTCACATTCCAGGGCAGCGGGATCAACTCCTCATTTTCCACTGGCAATGCTTCGCCGTGGAACAATGCTTTCCACGACTATCAAATCCGCGAAGATCTCTCCTGGACCAAAGGCCGCCACAGCTTCAAAATGGGCTTCCAGTATATGTTGTCTCAGAAGACGCAGGAACTGTTCGGCTTCACCAATGGCCAGTACACCTTTAACGGGACCTATACGGGCGTTGGCTTCGCCGATTTCCTGCTCGGCTACGCGTCGTCTTACAACGAGACAGCCGTTCAGGACAGCGGTAACTGGGCAGACAACTCCTTCGCCGGCTACTTCCAGGACAACTGGCGCGTGAACAATCGCCTGACCCTGAACCTGGGCATGCGTTGGGAAGGAATCCCGCACACCTACGAAGAAAACAACCGGATGTCGAACTTCTACCCGAACCTGTACAGTTTGGCGGACGCCGGAATCGTCAACCCTCAGACGGGCATCCTCTCGCCAAACAGCCCCGGCCTGGGCGCCGGCAAGGGAGTGCTTTCCAACGCGCTGCTGTACACCAACGGCATGGCGATCACCGGCCAGGATGGCGCACCGACTGATATCACCAACAATCACTGGAACAACTGGGCACCTCGATTTGGATTCGCTTTCGATCCGACGGGCAGCGGCAAGACCGTAATCCGCGGTGGCTTCGGCATCATGTATGAGCGCGTGCAGGGCAACGACGTGTACAACATGGGGCCGAATGTTCCGTTCAGTGAGGCTCCGACCCTCTCGAACGTGTATCTCTCCAATCCGGCGGTCAGCGTGCTCACGGGAACGGCGGCGGTGGCTCCGATTCTTCCGCCCAGCGTTCAGGGCATCAGTCTGACCAACTATAAGAACCCCACCAGCGACCAGTGGAGCGCCGGAGTGCAGCGCGAGGTATGGCATGGTGCGGTTCTTCAGGCCTCTTACGTCGGCAACATGGCGCGGCATCAGAACTACCTCGCCGACATCAACTCTCCTCTGCCCAACAATCCGCTCGGGCCGGAGGTGGTTGCCGGCACTTTGAACATCAACGCGATTCGGCCATACCTCGGCTATGGCAGCATCCTGATGGGCGAGAACGCAGGGAACTCCAAATATAATGCGCTGCAAACCGAACTGCGCATGCAGGCTACCAAAGGGCTCACCCTGCAAGTCGCCTACACCTACTCGAAGGCCTACGACGACACGGCCGGGTCCGCCAATGGCGGCAACGGCGGCGATCAGGACACCATCGAGAATCCGTACAACCTCGCGTACGACTACGGCATAAGCACGTACAACCGCACCAACATCTTCCTGGTTGACTACGTCTACAACCTGCCGTTCTTCAAAGACACGTCCAACAAGGCGCTGCACACCATGCTGGGTGGCTGGGTGTTGTCCGGCATCGTGACCGCGGAATCGGGGCTTCCCAATAACGTGACCATGTCCGGAGCCACATTGGGCATGAGCAACTACACCAACCGGCCGAACGAGGTTGCCGGCGTGACGTATCCGGGCAGCGTGCAGGAGTTCTTCAACCCCGCTGCGTTCTCCTACAACACGTCAGTCTGCGCAACTACAATCTGCGCCTTCGGCAACGCGCCGAAAAACGCAGTAATTGGGCCGGGCCGCACCAACTTCGACACTTCCCTGTTCAAGGACTTCTCCGGCATCAAGTGGTTTAATCCGGAAGGAGCAACCTTGGAATTCCGTGCGGAAACCTACAACACGTTTAACCATACGCAGTTCGACAACATCAACACCACGTATGGTTCCGGCCAGTTCGGCCAGATCACCTCGGCGTACGATCCTCGCGTGATTCAGCTTGGGTTGAAGTTCCTGTTTTAACCGATCTGATCGGTTAGACACACTTACCCGTCCGCGCCTTTCGGCGCGGGCGGGTTTTCTTATTGCGAGGTGTAAACCCGCACCATCATCACATCGTGCTTGTCGACATCGATCAGGACTTCTGGCTTGCCGGTGTCCAGCACGCGGTGCTGCCACAGGTCGCGCACGACGCTCTTCGAATCCACGCCAAAATCGGACCAGTTCATCTCGAATTTAACGCGGCTCTCGCGGTGGTTGATCCACGCGATCGCTTTTCCCCCGTCGGCCAGAAACCGCGTCCAGACTTCCAGGCCGTTGTTGGCGCTTCTGCGAAAGCCCGGCGTACCGGCCGGGTCCTGATCCACGGCGATGACCTCGCGATTCGTGAGCGCATCGAACGTGGTCGCCGAGTACGAGCGCGGATCTCCCTCGACAAATAAAGGTGCGGCCACCATGGCCCACATGGTCATCTGCGCGCGCAGCGCTGGATCGTCCTTCGTGCGATGGCGCCCGGAATGCGGCTGGGCGATGATCAGAGGGCCTGGGTTGTTCCAGTGGCCAGGCCCGGCAAACTCCGTTTGCGCCTGTGGGTCTCCCGAGGTTCGCCACAGATTCGCGCCCGTTTCCGCGGCCCACTTCGACACTTCGTACTTGCCGGAATCGCCGAGGCTGTAGACGATGGGACGGCCGGTGCGGTGAAGGTCCTCCCCC
The DNA here is from genome assembly GCA_050013535.1 of Bryobacteraceae bacterium. Taxonomy (GTDB): domain Bacteria; phylum Acidobacteriota; class Terriglobia; order Bryobacterales; family Bryobacteraceae; genus CAWACP01. The sequence goes on from JBEKFB010000062.1 coordinate 25,582, forward strand.
AACCTTAGATAGGCGGCGTGGAGGCTGGTCTCGTCGGCATAGAGCTTATCGCCGGCACACCACGAATATTCCAGAAAATCGATCTTCCACTCGGCGAAAACCCGCGCGTCCTGCTCCTCGTGCCCGTAACTTCCCTCATAGCCCAGGCATGTTTTCGTGCCGGGCGACGAAGAAATACCAATGAATAATCCGCGGGAGTGAACGTAGCTGGCCAGCGCTCGCATGTCCGGGAATCGTTCGTTCGGGCGAGGATCGCCCTGGCCGTCGCGCGGGCCCTGCCAGGCGTCATCGATGACGAGGTAAGAGTAACCGGCCTCGCGCATGCCGTTCGCGTCGATCGAATCGGCGACCGCGCGCACCGTGGCATCATCGATGCGCTCGCCGAAACTGTGGCTGTTCCAGCCCATCGGCGGAGTGCGCGCCAGCCCATTGTCCCGAACAGCCGCGGCCAGCAGCGCAACGGCGGCGCTCGTCAGGACCACACAGCGGATGTTTCTCAACACGTGAGGACGTTCGCGGCGCGCGGTTCGTTCCGCTCCTCAAACAAGTCCATTTGGGGCTCGGCCGGCCAGACCACCGTAAGATCGGCTGCGCCTCGCTCCTTCAGCCCGTGTTTCGCGATGAGCTTTACCACACGCTCCCTGAGCCTTACCGGATAATCGCCGGTGAGATACGCCTGACGATTGTAGCGTTCCCGATAGCGGCGCGCCAGGTGAGGGAAGTGCTCTTCGACGAATGGCAGGAAGACCTGCTTCGAGCAAGGCTTCAGGAATAACGGCGCAGCGCTGAAGGAGACCGCGCCCGCCAGTGCCGCCGCGCCGCATAAGGCATCCAGACTCGCTTCGCTGTCGTTGATGAGCGGCATGATGGGATGCGCCAGAACGGTGCAGCCAATGCCCTGCTCCGTCAGGCGCTGCACCGCCTTCATCCGCAGGGATGGCCGCGGGGCGAGCGGCTCGATAAGACGGGCGAGGTCTTCATCCAGCGTGGTGATGGTCAGATGGACGTGAATCGTGTTCTGCTCCGCGACCCGCGCCAGCAGGTCAAGATCGCGGACGACAAGATCCGATTTCGTGGTAATCCCTATGCGGCGCCCCTTCTCCATGGCGATTACGTCCAGGATGCGGCGGGTCACTTCAAAACGGCGCTCCGCGGGCTGATACGGATCGGTTGCCGTGCCGATCCAGAGCGCTTCCCGTCGCGGCACGCGGGCCAGCTCCCTGCGAAACGCCGCGGCATCGAACTGTTTGGCAAAAATGCGCGTCTCGAACAGCACCGGATCGCGCAGTTCCATGAATTCGTGCGCGTAACGCGCGTAGCAATAGCGGCATCCGAACTCGCAGCCGCGATAGGGGTTGATGGTCCAGACCGAGTACATGCGCCCGCTAAGGCACTTTCCGGCGAGCTTTCGCGTCTGGATTTCAAGGTATTCAACACGCCGCTTGGCCTGAATGAGCGGGCTCTCCGCAGCCATTCGCGCGATCCCGACAAGCCCCGGGGCGCGCGACTCCGGCCACAGCAAATCGGCTGTCGAGGCCTTGCGAGGCACCCGACTATATTCGCTCTTTGTTCGCCTTCTGTCAAGCGCCGCGCAGTTTGCGGTAATTCGCCAGACAGGCCTGCACCGTCGCCATCGGGTCGGCGCTCTGCTCCTGTTCGATCAGATAGTATTCGACCCCGCCGACGCTCTCCGCTGCTTCGAGCAGCTTCTGCCATGGCACACTGCCCTCATTGAAGATCGCTTTGTAGCCCAGCGCGGGCGACCAGTCCTTCAAATGCAGCGAGCGGATGCGGCCGGGATTGGCTTTGATCCACGCCACCGGGTCGGAACCGGCCTCGACACAGGTGCCCACGTCGAGCTGCAGCATCAGATCGTGCGGAGTGTTGGCGGCGATGATCTCGATGGGCCGCGTTCCCTCCAGCGGCCGGAACTCGGCATCGTGGTTGTGATAGCCGGCACTGAGACCTTCGGCCTTGAGATTTTCCTGAACCCGGCTGAGGGTGTCGGCGACCTTGCGGTAATCATCCAGAACTTTGACCTTGCCGGGGCTCGCCAGAACGAGGTAGTGAGTTCCGAGGATATGGTTCAGTTCAATGGCGTGCGGAAGGCTCGGCGCCGAGAAGGAGTCCATTCCATTGTGCGTCGAGTTGCAGCGCATGCCGGTGCCATCGAGGATGGCGCGGACTTCTTTCGCCCGGTCCGGCGTCCACGCCATATAAGGCGCGTAGAACTCCACCACCTGGTAGCCCATCTTCCCCACCGCCTGCAGAGTACCCGGCAGGTCTTTCGCGAGATTGTCGCGCACCGAATAAAGTTCGAGGCCGATAGGAATGCTGGAACCTTGCTGGGCTGCAAAGGCCACGGGGAGAGCCGCGGTCGAGACGAGGAACGAGCGGCGCGAAACGTGATTGGGTGAATCCATAGCTACGCGCACGATATCACATCGTGCCGCCGGCGGGTCGCCCGTCCCATTGATTTCAAGCGGACCTCGGCCGGTAAGATGGCCTTGCATGAATATGTCGCTACCATAAGGAATCGGAAGCAGGTGCGCGATAAGATCCTGGGATGGTCTGACTGCAGCTTGCCTGGCTGCTCTGACGGCGGTCTTCGCCTTCGGTCAGGCGGATACAGGTGAACT
>JBEKFB010000063.1:0-15394 GCA_050013535.1 Bryobacteraceae bacterium
GCTTCGTCGGCAACTACGTTGGGCGCGCGTCCGCCGGAGATCACTCCGATGTTCATCGTCGACGGACCGAGGAGTCCATCAACCGGCAGCGGCACGCGGCGAATCTCAGCAAGCGCGTCGAGTAGTTTCTCGATTGCCGATTCACCCAACTCCGGGTAGGCCGAATGCGCCATGCGTCCACTGGCGAACACCTCCATTCGCAAGGCGCCTTTCGAGCCGACCGCGAGCTTGTTCTCGGTTGGCTCGCCGTTGATGAGGAACCGTGAACCGCGCCCGTTCTTCGCCGCATGATACGCTCCCGCGCTGTTCCGCTCTTCGCCGACGACAAACAGGAGACCGATGCCGCGAACTTCCTTAGCCAATAAATCATCCACCGCGCAAATCATGGATGCGATGATCCCGCGCGTATCGCAGGCGCCCCGGCCGTAGATATAGTCGTCGTCTTCCGATGACGCGAAGTATGGTGGCACCGTATCGATGTGCGTGGAAAGCGTCACCAACGGATCGCCCCAGCAGGCGAACACGTTGAAGCGATTCGGTTCCACCACCATCCGCTCCAGATGCCCGTTGTGGCGCGCCACCAGCGGCGAAAGCCGGCGGGCGATGTATTCGCCGGCCGGCGCTTCGTTCCCCGTGATGGACTCGATGTCCACCAGCGCCTGCGTTAATTCGAAGACGTTCATAGTCGTCGCCAATGGGATCGGGCGAACCGAGCCCTTTTTCAGTTTGGAATGGAAAACGGGAAGGAGGAAAGGAGGCGCAGGCGAGTAATCAAGTCTGCGATCCCGATAGCGCTCCATCCGACGGAGTCCACTCCATCCGGATGACAGTGGGCCGGTCTTAACCGCCACCCCCCAACCGGCCGCACGCTGCTGCACGGCGCGATTTCGGCGGGAAGAACTGCTACCCCTTTCGCCGCTTTTCGGAGCTGCCCGAAATTGCTCAACGGCTACTGATGGCTCCCGCGCCTCTACCGAAGTAACCCACAGGATAACACGGACTGTGATCGCAATCCCGGCGCCCGGTTATCAGACCTTTCCGGCGATCCCTGTAAGATGCCTCTATGAAAGCTTTGCTGCTTGCCGAGTACAAGCGTCTCGAAATTGCCGATCTTCCAACGCCCACACCTGGTCCTGATGACGTCCTCATCCGCGTGGCGGCATGCGGCATCTGCGGAAGCGACGTGCACGGTTACGATGGTTCAACCGGCCGACGCATTCCACCCATCGTCATGGGGCACGAAGCCGCGGGCACCGTAGCCGCACTCGGCAAAGACGCGACCGGTTTTTCCGAAGGCGATCGCGTCACCTTCGATTCCACGGTCTATTGCGGCCGCTGCGACTATTGTCGACGGGGCCTCGTCAATCTCTGCGATCACCGCCAGATTGTCGGCGTCTCCACTCCCGAATTTCGGCGTCATGGAGCTTTCTCGGAATACGTGACCGTGCCTGCCCGCATAGTTTATCGCTTGCCCGATCGGCTCTCGTTCGCTCACGCCGCCATGCTGGAAGCCGTCTCGGTCGCGCTGCACGCGGTGGAGCTCTCGAAGCCGGCGAGCGACGGCCCTGTACTAGTCATTGGAGCGGGCATGATCGGCTTGCTCACTTTGCAGGCCCTCCGCGCTGAAGGTTTTCCTCGCGTGTTCATCGCCGATCTCGATGAGTCCCGACTGCGCCTCGCCTCGAAGCTTGGAGCCGAGGCTACTTTCCAGGCCTCGGGACCCGATCTCATCGCGCAGGTGCTCACCGCAACGAATAACGAAGGTGTCGCCCTCGCCTTTGAATGCGTGGGCCGCGATGAAACGGTCCGCGGCGCGATCGATGCAGTTCGCAAAGGCGGCACAGTCACATTGGTCGGCAACATTCGGCCTGAAGTGACGCTGCCGCTGCAGAAGGTCGTTTCCCGGCAGATCCGCCTACAGGGTTCAGCCGCGTCGGCCGGCGAATATCCTCGCGCGATTGAATTGCTGAGCAATGGCGCCATTCAGGTTGCGCCCCTCATCACCGCCGTCGCGCCACTCGAGGAAGGCCCGCGTTGGTTCAAGCGCCTCTATGCGGGCGAGCGAAATCTCATGAAGGTGGTTCTCACTCCGGAGAGTTCCCATGTCTGACCTGTTCGATCTCAGCGGCCAGGTGGCGATCGTCACCGGCACCAGCCGGGGCCTCGGCCAATACTTCGCGCGTGCCCTGGCAACGGCTGGCGCCGACCTTATCCTCACCAGCCGTAATCGCGAGAGTCTCGCTCCGTTTCAACAGGAAATCGAAGCGCTCGGCCGCCGCGCTGTATCGCTCCCGCTCGATGTACGCGATCCGCAAAGCATCGATCTTTTTGCCGAGGAGGCCGCGAAGGCCTACGGCCACATTGAGATTCTGGTGAATAATGCCGGCACGAACGTGCGCAAGCCCGCTGTCGATGTCACCTGGGATGACTGGAATCTCATCCTCGACACCAATCTCCGTGGCGGTTTTTTCGTTGCTCAGGCCATCGCCCGGCACATGATCCCGCGCGGATATGGTCGCATTATCAATATCGGATCAGTGACCAGCGTGTTTGGCTATCCGGGGCTTTCTCCCTACGGCGCCAGTCGTGGCGGCATTCGTCAACTCACCATGAGCCTCGGCGCCGACTGGGGCAAACACGGCATCACCGTGAACTGCCTCGCCCCCGGCTGGTTTCGCACCGATCAGAATAAGGTGCTTTATGAAGACAAAGGCTGGCTGGAATATCTGGTGGAACGCATTCCGGTGCATCGCCCCGGCCGCCCGGACGACCTCGATGCCGCCGTTGTTTTTCTCGCCGCCGAATCCAGCCGCTATGTCACCGGCCAGACATTACTGGTCGATGGCGGCATTTCCACGGGGACAACGCGGGCCACGGTACGCGGGTGAACACCGTGGACGACGAACCTCACTTTCTCGACGATCCTCTGCAGGTCTACGTCAGCATGCTTCACACGCTCCCGCCACTGACCCGTGAAGAAGAGATCGATTGCATCCAGCACGTGCGAGCGGGGGACGAGCAGGCGCAAGTGTCCCGAAAGCGTCTTTTTGAAGCCAACCTGCTTCTGGTGGTGCCGATCGCAGAGCGGTATCAAAATGCCCGAATTCACGTGCTGGATCTAATCGTGAAAGGAAACGAGACCCTCGAACAGTCTCTTCAGACTCTCAGCGATATTTCCGGCGATGCCCTTCGAGCTTATGTTGCCGAACGGATTGAGTCGGCAATCGCGGCGGCCGCTGGATCGGCGCCACCTCAGTTCCTGTGATCGCGCTGCGACGCGCCGCCTCAGCTCGTTTCTTTAAGCAGCGCGTCCAGATCGCCTTCCACCTGGTCTTCTCCCACCGCGCCGACGTAGACCTTGGCTACGCGGCCCTTGCGGTCAATAAGCAGCGTGGTGGGCAGTGAATCGATATCGTTGCCAAGTTGGAAATTCGCGTCAGGAACGAGCACCGCGTAGGGCAGTCCGTACTGGCGCACGAACGGCGGTACCGCCTGGCGGGGATCGTCGTCCATGGAAATGCCCACTACGTCCACGCCTTTGGAATGGTAATCGCGATACAGGCGCACCAGACCGGGCGTCTCTTCGCGGCACGGCGGGCACCACGTGGCCCAGAAGTTCACCAGCACCACTTTGCCGCGCCGGTCGCTGAGCTGCCAGGGCGACCCGGCGAGATCGGGCAGATGGAAATCGATCGCCTGGCGTTTTCCCGAAGCCGGCGTCATGCTGTCCGCTGTCTTCGAGCGGCCGTGGAAGATCACGGCGGCCAGAATGCCAACCGCCGCCAGCAGGATAAACAGCTTCAGCGCTTTGATGGCTTCGTTGCTCAGAACAATTCCTCTAACTACTACGATGCACCACGCGGAGGGTTTGGCGCAGAACCGGGCGGTACAATGAAAGCGGCCCGATGTTCCGCCTCATCTTCTGGTTGTTAAGCGCGGTCTTCCTCATCTCGTTTTTGCGCGCGGTGATCGGAGTGGTTGGGAAGGCCTTTTCAGCGCTGGTGAGTCCCCCGGTAAATCAAGCGCGCAAACCCGCCGGCGGCGCCGTCCCGCTTACTGGCGAACTGAAGCGCGATCCGGTCTGCGGGATCTACATCGCCACCAGCACTTCGTTGAAGCACGTGGCCGGTGCCGAAACCGTTTACTTCTGCTCGGCGGCCTGCCGCGAGAAATTCCTCACCTCGGCCGCCCGCCGATAATGACCTACTATTCGATTTTCAGCGCGCTCGTCAGCGGCGTGTCGGCCGACGAACCGCCGGCCAGAATCGTGTAGTCGCCGGGAACCAGTTCCCACGCATCCTTATCCACATTGAAGACGGACAGGAATTTCGGCTCGATGGAAACCGTGACCTTTTTCGATTCCCCAGGACCGAGCCACACTTTGTCCCAGCCGACCAGCCTCTTCGGCGGCTCGCCTGTCGACGGCGGCAACGATGCGTAAACCTCGGCGATCTCCGCGCCCGCCCGTGATCCGCTGTTGGTCACCGTGAAGCTCACTTCCACCGGCTTTCCGGGGGTCACCGCGAGATCCGAATATGAGAAGGTCGTGTAGGAAAGGCCAAAGCCGAATGGGAACAGCGGCGTTTTGTGCTCCGCCTCATACCATTTGTAGCCGACCTTCAGGCCCTCCGTGTAGTTCACCTGATAGGTCATCGGCGGCAAAGGATTGCCCGGCAAGGGCTGTCCGGGCACTCCCGGCGATTTCGGGATTGTCTCCCGCGGCAGGTCGGCCAAACTCTTTGGAAATGTCACCGGGAGTTTTGCCGACGGGTTCACCGTGCCGAAAAGAACCGCTGCAATTGCCGGTCCGCCGCTGATCCCCGGGAACCACGATTCCAGCACCGCGCTGACTTTGCCTGCCCACGGCATGAGCACCGGCCCGCCGTTCTCCAGCACCACGATGGTATGCGGATTTGCTTCGGCAACCGCGCTCACCACCTCGTCCTGATTGCCTGGCGGCGTCAACGAAACGTCGTGGCCTTCGCTCGACGGCTGGTTCACGAACACAATGGCCACATCGGATCCTTTAGCCAAAGCCGCAGCGGCCGCCGGATCCGTTCCCGCGTCATACTGCACTTGCGCGCCGGGCGCCAACGCACGAATCGCCTTCAGCGGCGAAGATGGATCCCACACGATGGCGTCCCAACGGCGTGGGGCGGGCACCGCGCTTCCGCCCGGAGGATCAACCTGTGCCGAGCCGCCTCCGGAGAGCACCGCGATATCGGCATGAGATCCGATCACCGCAATCGAGTGAATCGCCGAGGCGTTCAGCGGCAGGATGCCGTTGTCGTTCTTCAGCAGCACGGAGCCTTCCTCAGCCACATGTTGCGCGAAATCGAGACCGCCGAAAACGTCCACCACCTGCGTCTGATGTTTGTTGTCGAACAGACCGATGGCGAACTCGGTGCGCAGAATGCGATGCACCATTTCATTCAGGCGCGCTACCGGCACTTCGCCGCTCTCCACCGCTTTTTTCAGCGGCGCGCCCAGGAACGATCTGTCCGGATTGACGTTCCCCGGCATTTCCTGGTCGAGGCCCGCGAGGACGGCCTTCGCGGTGCTGTGCGTGGCCCACCAGTCGGAAATTACCCAGCCCTTGAATCCCCAATCCTTCTTAAGAACTTGCGTCAGCAGGTAAGAGTTCTGGCAGGAATAATCGCCGTTGACGCGATTATAGGAGCACATCACGGCCCCCGCGCCGGAATCGTGAATGGCGATCTCGAACGCCAGAAGGTCGGTCTCGCGCATGGAGCGCTTGTCGATGATGACGTTGACGGTGTTGCGGCCGGTCTCCTGATCGTTCAGAGCGTAATGCTTGATGTCGCCGATCACGCCCTGCGCTTGCAGCCCCTTCATGAGCTGCCCATCCATCCTTCCGGCAAGAATGGGATCTTCGCCGTTGTATTCGAAATTGCGGCCGTTGCGCGGATCGCGCGTGATGTTCACGCCTCCGCCGAGTGACATGTTGTATCCCTGATCGCGCAGCTCGCGCCCGATAAGCGCGCCGTAGTTGTAGGCGGTCTTCAGATCCCACGTCGACGCATCGGCAAGAGAGGAAGGCAGCGCCGTCGAATAGCGGCTGGTCTCCGCTCCGAGAGCCACGCCCACCGCCGCATCCGCCATCTGAAGATCCGGAATCCCCAGACGCGGCACGCCGGGCACGAAACCCGCGCCCCCCAGAGCTCCGGCAAGGAGCGCCGGGTTGGCCGGACCGCGCCGGTAACCCATAATGCCGCTGCCGTGCACCAATTGGATCTTTTCATCCAGCGTCATCTGCTCGATGAGCAGGTCCGCCCGGCGATCCGGCGAGAGCGACTTGTCCAGCCAACCTTTCGGCGCCGGCGAGGCCGCATTCGAGCCCGGTATCTGCGCGGCGAGAACGCAACCCGCGAAAAGTGTGAGGGAGATTCCAAGAAACCGCGGGGTTCCCGTGGCTGCCTTATCCGACATTACACGCTCCTGGTGTTTTGCGCGGACCGTGCAAGCATGGGCGCGGCCCGCTCCTGGTAGTATATCGACAACGCGGCTGATACACGTGTCCGCAGGTATCATGTAAGCAAGGAATCAGCGTCACCGCACATGCGTAAAGCTCTCATCACCGGCATCACCGGCCAGGATGGTTCGTATCTCGCCGAGCTTCTTCTGGCGAAGGGATATGAGGTGCACGGCATCATTCGCCGTGCCTCCACGTTCAACACGGAACGTCTGGATGTCATCTACGCCGACCCGCATGATCGAGGCGCCGCTCTTCGCCTGCACTACGGTGATCTCTCCGATGGCACCGGCCTCCGCCGTGTGCTCGAAAGCGTGCAGCCGGATGAGGTCTACAATCTCGCCGCTCAATCGCACGTGCGGGTCAGCTTCGAACAATCCGAATACACCGGCGACGTGGTCGCCACCGGCACGCTGCGCCTTCTTGAAGCCGTGCGGGATCATATCCGCGCGAACGGCCGTGAGGTGAAGATTTACCAGGCGGGATCGTCGGAGATGTTCGGCGCGGCCAAACCGCCGCAGTCCGAATCGACGCCGTTCTATCCGCGCAGCCCCTACGCCGTCGCCAAGGTGGCCGCGCATTGGTATGCGGTCAATTATCGCGAAGCGTGGGGCATGCATATCTCCAACGGCATTCTGTTCAATCACGAATCCCCCCGGCGGGGCGAAACCTTTGTGACGCGCAAGATCACGCGCGCCCTCACCCGCATCAGTCTGGGCCTGCAGAAAAAGCTGTACCTCGGAAATCTGGATGCTCGCCGCGACTGGGGTTTTGCCGGCGATTATGTCGTCGCCATGTGGACGATGCTGCAACAGCCAGTGCCGGACGACTATGTAGTGGCCACCGGCGAATCGCATTCGGTGCGTGAATTCCTGGAGGTTTCGGCGTCGATTCTCGGACTCGACTGGACCACCTGTGTGGAAACCGATCCCCGGTATTTCCGGCCAACGGAGGTCGATTACCTCGAGGGTGACGCCACGAAGGCGCGTGTGCGTCTGAAATGGGAGCCGACCGTGGGCTTTCGTGAATTAGCTGGAATGATGGTTCAACACGACCTGGAAATGGCCCGGCAGGAAGTTACACTGAACGAGGCTGGCCATCGGCGCGCCGCTCGCGGCGTGTCAATGGGTTAGATCTGCGGGGCAGGCTCCCGGTCTGCGCGGGGCTCTCAGGCCCGCCTGAGGGTAAAAGATGCAGCATTTGGACAAAGCCAGTCGCATTTTGGTGGCCGGACACCGCGGTCTGGTGGGGTCGGCGATCGTCCGCAGACTGCAGGCGGAGGGTTTCCCCAGTCTCCTGCTGCGCTCGCGTGCCGAGCTCGACCTCGCCGACCGCGCCGCGGTCGACCGGTTTTTCGACGCCGCGCGTCCCGAGTACGTGTTCCTCGCCGCGGCCCGGGTGGGCGGCATCAACGCCAATAATACGCGGCCCGCCGAATTCATCTATTCGAATCTGGCCATTCAGACCAACGTGATCGACGCGGCGCATCGCTTTGGTGTGCGCAAGCTGGAATTCCTCGGGTCGTCGTGCATCTATCCCCGCGACGCACCGCAGCCCATCCGCGAAGAGTACCTGCTCACCGGCCCGCTGGAGCCTACCAATGAGCCCTACGCCATTGCCAAGATCGCCGGCATCAAAACAATGCAGGCGTATTCGCGGCAATATGGATTTTCCGGTATCAGCCTGATGCCGACGAATCTCTACGGCCCCGGCGACAACTTCGACCTCAACGACTCGCACGTGATGCCCGCGCTCATCCGCAAAGTGCATGAAGCGCAAATTACCGGCGCGCCCACTGTCACCGTTTGGGGCACGGGCGCCCCCCGGCGCGAGTTCCTGCATGTGAACGATCTCGCCGACGCCGCCGTTTTCCTGATGCGGGAGTACAATTCTCCCGAAATTATCAACGTTGGCACGGGGATGGATATCAGCATCCGCGAGCTGATGGAAATGATTTGCCGCGTGGCCGGTTACCGTGGCGAAATTGTGTTCGATTCTTCCCGTCCCGACGGCACGCCCCGCAAGCTGCTCGATGTCTCGAAACTAACCTCGATGGGCTGGAAACCGTCGCTGGCGCTGGAAGACGGCGTTCGCGATACGTGGCAATGGTATCAACAACATGCCATTGTGACCTGCTCCTGAAAACTGCTCTGTAGAAACGGCCGTTTTCAGCCGATACTTAAGGTACGCCACGCGAGCGGCCACGATGATCTCGATCCAGAACGAAATCCAGACAGCCGAAGACCTGCAGGCTCTTGTGATCGCCGTCAACGAGAGCTACGGTGCGGCGCTTCGCGACAGCAGCCACTACGCGATTGACTTCGACGATTCGTTCACCCCGGCTCATCGCGAAGCGCTCCGGCGCATAGCCGACCGGATTTCAACCGAAGCCGCTGTTTCCGCCGCCGCCCTGCCCGCGCTGCGCTCCGCGGTTCGCAATGTCCTCCGGGATTACAAAGAGAGGGCCGAGCAATACCTCGGCGATCTGCACGCGAAACTCGAGGAGCATGGCGACGCGCTTCAAACCGTCCTGGGAACCCTGACGGCCGATTGTGATGATCAGGGCAAGAAGCTGCGCGGCGAAATGAAACGCCTTGGTGAAGTCGGCGGCGCCACGGGTCTGGAGGAGATGCGTGCGGGAGTGCTGGAGATCAGGGGATCTCTCGAAGGCTGCATCGAGGCAATGGAAAAGCGCAACCGGGTCACCGTCGCTGGCCTTACCAGCGAGATCCACGCGCTGCAAAGGCAGGTGGAGCAGCTCAGAGCCCCGGGTAGCGACGCTGGCGGAGTGGGTGTTCGGGAGCGCGTGGATTCTGAAACCGCGGCCGGCAATTCGTTCCTGCTCCTGTTCGTCCGCATTCGCAACCTGGAGTCCATCCGCTCGCGATTCGGGCCGGAACTCACTGCCCGCGTGGTCCGCTGCGCCATTAAGCGGCTGAATAATCTCCCGGTAAGAAACCTGACCGTCGGTTCATGGCAGGAGGGCGTGCTTTGCGCCGTGATCACCGACGGGGACCGCTCCGGCGTGGCCCTGGCCCGCGATGCCAACAACCGGCTTTCCGGCAAGTATGTGTTCAGCGAGTCTGATCGGGTGATCGAAATCCCGGCCCAGATCGGGACCACCAGCTTGGATCGCCCGTCCGAAGAGACCCCGGAACGGACTGCAATCCGAATTGCCGAGGCGTTAAAGTTGCTCGGGCAGTAGGCTGAACTGATTCCCCACTTGTTGGTGGGGTTCCTGGGAATGTGAACGGCCTCACGGTTACCTGGCGGGGTGGGCAATTGCACCCCCTATTCCGCTTCCGAAAAATGGCCGATGGATCACGAAAGAGATGGAGTATTCTGCGTCCAGAGCGATTGAAAGTGACGAACTGACCGAGGTTCTCGCGCAGTACGAAGCAGACCCGGCATTGGTCCGTAGACAACTGCGCAATCTCAGCGTATCCGATCCGCGGGGATTTCTGCGCATCGCCCTCGTTCACCTCGGCAAACCCGGCGGCGGACCTGCCGAAGTGCACCTTACCCACCTCCTGGCGGCGGAGCGGGCTTATATTGATGTCCTCACCGACGCCGGACAGATTAACGACGAAGAAGCCGCCGTGGTGGCGCCATTGATGGCGCGTGTGGACAAGCAGTACCATAGAAAGCTTCTTGAGATCCGCGGAACCGAGGATGTCCGGCGTATTGCGCGCGTCCTGCAACTGATCAGCGAGGACGATCAGGCCATGACCCTGGTCCCGTGGCTTCGCGAACTGGTGGGCGCGGAGAACTCACGCGTTGCCTCGAAAGCGGCGATGATTCTCTCCCGGCTCACCAAGAACCCCATGGTAGTGTCAAAGTTTCTGCGCAATGCCGACGCTCGCGTTCGCGCCAACGCGGTGGAGGGGTTGTGGGGCGGCAACATCGAAACGACCCGGGCGCTGCTTCACACCGCCGTGGGCGACCCGAATCACCGCGTTGTGGCCAACGCTCTGGTGGAACTTTATCGCGCCGGCGATCCTCTCGGCCGCGAAAAGATCGACGAACTTGTCGCGCATGAGGACCCGCTGTTCCGCGCGGCCATTGCCTGGGCCATCGGCGAGATCAGCAGTCCCGATCTCCTGCCCGCCCTGCGGTTGCTCGAGCGCGATTCCATCCTGAGCGTGCGCCTGCGCGCCGGCCGCACCGCAAAGCGGCTGCAGTGCCTGGCCATGCCCGACCCCGTGCCCACCGAGGTTGCCTGAGAGAGAACCGCTCCTGCCTGTCTCGGGGATATACTGAACCCGGCACATGGCGGCTCGTCTAAGAAACTTCTGGCGGCGCATCACGGACGGCCTGGCGCTCCAGGAACTGTGGGTCCAGTTTCACGCCGAGGCGCGCGCCGGCTACGACCTGTATTCGAAGGAAGTCGACTCGGCAATCGGCGAAAGGCATTGGTACAAGGGCCGAATCCTGCGGACGGCCCGCGCGCTGTTCTGGGCGATGATGGAAAAGCTCTCGCCCGCCCGCCGCCTGCTCTTCCTGATTGCGCTGGTGCTGCTGGTCTTCCCGCACTTGCAATTCCACAACGACAATGGGGAAATCGACATCGGTGGCCTCACCTTTTTTGGCGGCGTGGGGCTGCTGATCCTGCTGGCGCTCGAACTTGCCGACCGCGTCACCATGAAGCGCGACCTGGAAATTGCGCGCGAGATCCAGGGCTGGCTCATGCCCGCCGCCCCTCCCGCGGTTCCCGGCATGGACATCGCTTTCTCCACGCGGCCCGCGAATACCGTGGCCGGCGACTATTACGACGCTTTCTTCCGGCCGGGCATCCCGGACCGTTTGCTGGTGGTGGTGGGCGACGTCGCGGGCAAGAGCGTTCCGGCCGCGCTCATGATGGCCGCGTTACAGGCAAGTTTGCGCACTCTGGCCTCGGGTCCCGGTTCGCTGCTCGATGTGATCGGACTGCTCAATCGGTACCTGTGCTCTCAGAATCCGGAGGGCCGGCGCTTCACCACCGCGTTTCTGATGGAGATCGACCCGGCCACCGGCGCCTTCGCATATGTCAATGCGGGGCACAACTGGCCGGTGCTGCGGCACGCTTCGGGCGCGGAAGAGCGGCTGGAGACGGGAGGGCTGCCGCTGGGGATTCGGCCGAACGCGATGTATGAATCCGGCGCCGGCAGGCTGGCCGCGGGCGACCTGCTGGTGATCTTCACCGACGGCCTGGCGGAGGCCGAAAACGACAAGCAGGAGGAGTACGGGGAACGGCGGATGCTCGGCGTGATCGCCGGTCTGGGGCAGGGAAGCGCGGCCGAGGCGCTGGGCGCGCTCACGGCGTCGGTGAACGCGTTTGTGGGGGCCACGCGCCAGCACGACGATATCACCTGCCTGGTTTTGCGGGTGTTCGCGGTGGGCGGGTCAGCGAATGGCTAAAGGCTGGTTCGGACCTGCTTCAGACCCAGCGCATGACCGCTTCAGCGGTGTCGCTGGGCTTGGTGTTGAAGCAAAGTTTCGCCCGCGGCGCATTCGCATGCACGACATTGATCAGTTTTTCGAAAAGCTGAAAACTGCCGGGAATGACCCGAATGCCGGCTCCGATCATCACGCAATCATAAGCCTTCGCCCTCAGTTTGTCCTCCACCACCAGCTCCGCCGTTGCTCCTAGATCGGTCAGACACAAATCCGCGTCGTAGCCGAGGCCGCGCAGTCGCTCGTTGTCGGCCAGCAGCGCCGACATCACTCGATCAGCGCTAAGGTTATGCGGGGCGAAATCGGGGCTGGAGAAATCGATCATAACCGGATCGATACCCACCAGCAGGACGCTTTTCTTCTGTTCCACAGCCCTCAATTCTACAAGATCCAGTATGGAGAGCTCTTCCAGAGCCAGCGACGGACGCAGCCTGCGCGGCTTCTTCCGCAGCCGTGAGAACGACGGACAATGCTGTTATGATCGTCAGTCGAACATTGACCTTCGCGCCGGAAGGGTAGGCGCGTAAGGTGCTCTGCTGTCGGGCCCTAACCGGTTGGGTCGAGCGGTCCGAACGCGCGGGTCAGGTGTGGTGTCGCGATGAAGCGAATACTGAAATAGGCGGCGATTGTCATCGCCTCGCTGGCCGGACTGCTCGTTCTTGCCATCGTCTATGTGCTCGTCGTTTCGCAGCGGATTCTCGACAGGAGCTATCCTCGAAGACCCAGCGCGGTTCATGCGTCCCTCACCCCCGACGCGATCGCGCTGGGCGCACACCTCACTGTCGTTTCGACCTGTACCGACTGCCACGGCGAAGACGTGACCGGGACACAACTCCCCGTGCCGGGCTCCACGCTCTATGCGCCCAATCTGACGATCATGACCAGGAGTCCTTCCGACGCGGACATCGACCGGTCGATCCGCCAGGGTCTCCGCCCTGACGGAAAGAGTGTGTTGTTGATGCCGTCACATGGCTACGCGAGCTTCACCGACGACGAGGTTGCCTCGATCATCGCCTATTTGCGCTCCCTCAGCCCGGAGGGGGCTGCTTCGCCCGAACGTAGCCTTGGGCTCGCCATGCGCGTGGTCTACGTGGCGGGGATAGTCAGGACCGAAGCCGCCGAGTTCACCAACACGTCGCCAATCGATCTCGGGGTGCGCTACGAGAAAGGCAGACACTTGGCCCAGATAGTTTGTGGGCAGTGCCACGGGACCAATCTGAGTGGTGAGCCGAAACGTCCGGTGCGGCCGAGCCCCGACCTGCTGGTCGTCGCCGGCTATGACCGTGGCGCCTTTCGTACACTGATGCGCACAGGCAAAGCCACCGGAGGCCGCCAGACGGTATCCATGTTGAGGATCGCGCCGGGAAGCTTATCCAACTTCAGCGATGACGAGATCGACGCGATTTATGATTACCTCGTAGCGCGATGGAAGGCTCTGGCCACCAGGCAAAACGCACCCAGCGGCCGGTAACTGCCTGCCCTCTGCTATGGCGGAGGTCCGGGTGATCAGGCCGGATTTTCGCGAGCCGGAGCTATCGCCTACCCTCAGCCCTTCTTCCCCCGTACCAGTACCACTACTGACCGCGGCGCCACCGCATACTCGGTCGATTGCAGCGGCACGCCCGCATCCGCAAAACTATCCGCCAGATTCGTATCCACCACACGCGACCATTCGCCTTCCGCGCTTTCCTGGACGGTAAACGCCAGTTCCTGCCACCACGCGTTGATCATCACGTAGAGGTCGTCGTCATTCTGCGAAGCACCGCTCAGAAAGAACGCCAGGCTGCGCGATTCCTCCGACCCGTCCACCGGCCCCGCCGGCCCGTACCAGCGCACATCCTCCCGCCAATAGCGGCTGCGGCACAGGGACGGATGCTTTTTGCGAAATGCAATCATTTTCTGGAAAAATCGGAAAATGTCCTGATTATCCCGCAACCGTCCCCAATCCAGCCAGCTTATTTCGTTGTCCTGGTTGAACGGGTTGTTGTTGCCGCGCTGCGTCTGCATGAACTCATCGCCGGCGCGAAACATGGGCGTGCCGTTTGAGAGCATCAGCAGACAGCAGAAATTGCGGATCTGCTTCCGCCGCAGAGCCATCACCTCGGGTGGGACGTTTTCGTCTCCCTCGGCGCCGCAGTTCCAACTGTGGTTCTCGTCCATGCCATCGAGATTGTTCTCGCCGTTCGCCTCGTTGTGTTTCTGGTTGTAGGCCACCAGATCGTACAGCGTGAAGCCGTCGTGGCACGTGACGTAGTTGACGCTCTGGAAGGCGTGATAGGCATTGGCGCGGTCGTCTGGAAAAAAATCTTCGCTGCCGTAGAGACGATGAATCAGGTCCGGGATCATGCCGCCGTCGCTTTTCACGAAGCGGCGGATGTCGTCGCGAAATCTTCCATTCCACTGCAGCCAGGTAATGCCCGGGAAGCTGTGGCCCAGTTGATAAGCCCCGCCGGCGTCCCAGGGCTCGGCGATCAGCCGGACATTGTGCAGATCCGGGTCGGCCGCGATCTCGCCGATAATCGGTGGATTGTCCCAGTTGAGCGAGCCGTCTTCATTCCGGCTGAAGACAGAAGCCAGATCGAAGCGAAAACCGTCCACGCCCATTTCCAGACGCCAGTAGCGCAGGCTCTCCAGGATCATCTGCCGCACGTACGGGCTGTGGACGTTTAGCGTGTTGCCCGTTCCCGAGTAGTTCGCGTAGGGCCGCGCGAGGTCATGCGACAGCATGTAGTATTCGGTGTTGTCGAGGCCTTTGTAGCTGTAGACGGGCCCGCGGTGATCGCCCTCGGCGGTGTGATTGTAGACCACGTCGAGAATCACTTCGATGCCCGCCTCATGCAGCGCGTTTACCATGTCCCGAAACTCTTCGTGCTCCTGGCAGGGCTGACGGCGGCTGGCATAAGTGTCGTGCGCGGAAAAGAAGTTGAGGGGCATGTAGCCCCAGTAGTCGTCATCCTGCGGATCGCGCTGATACACGGGCATCAGCTCCACGATGGTTATGCCGAGCTCCTTCAGATACGGAATCTTCTTCACCAGACCATCGAATGTGCCGGCGAGCGCCGGGTTGACGCCGGAGCTCGGGTGTTTCGTGAAGCCGCGAACATGCAGCTCGTAGATGATCGCGTCGGATTCGTGACGAGCGGCATCGCGCAAGAGTGGACTGCCGCCATTTTCAGGCCGTGCCGCTGGAATCACGCCCAGCGCCGCGCGGCCGGCGTTGGACCCGGGCAGCATGGCCATCGTGCGGTCGAACGTGCTGGGAAAGAAGATGCAGTGTGCGTACGGATCGAGCAGGTGCTTCTGCGGATCGAAGCCCAGACCGGCGCCGTTGGCCGAATATGCGTAGTAGCGGGCCTCACCCACGGTCTCCCTGGACACGCGACAGTGCCACATCCTGCCCGATTTATTTCGCAGATAGTCGAACTGAAACGTGAACGACGGGTTCACCAGATCCGCCGGAGCGAACAG
>JBEKFB010000064.1:0-17471 GCA_050013535.1 Bryobacteraceae bacterium
AGCCTGCGCCGCGAACCTCTCCTGATCGGCGATCTCCACCCGTTCGTCCAGCACTTGGGCGCGCGCGTTGTGAACTGACAGCTCAGAGGGCCTCGCCCTTTGCAGCCCGACCGCGGAGGAGAAAGGTCTTCGGGTACGATCCTCGACCGCAGACTTTGAACGAGCCGAAATCCTTATGCCAGTCGTTCTCCGGGACTTCCGGCTTGGTTTCTACCCAGAGCCGAAGTTGATTCAGATCGGCGATGCCGATGGAGCGGTCGCGCATTCTGTCGACCAAGTGCCGCCGAACGCCGGCCGGGAGATTGTCCCAGCTCTCGATCTTGGGCATCAGTCGACAAAGACCATGCGGCCCATTTGATCCCCCAACCGTTTGACCTCTTTCGGATCGGTGGCGCTCCGGAAGCGCTCGGCGAGTTCGAAAAACTCCTGCTGTTTCTGTTTTTCCGCTTCGATGCCGTTTTCGATGAGTTCCACCAGCATCCGGTTGGCGCTGAGGCGGCGAGTCCTCGCCATCGTACGAACCTGCGCGGCAATGGTTGCGGGAAGGCTGACGCTTTGCCGTACGGCCTTGTTGGTGGTTCTCATGGCACCGAATGACGATGCGGTCTATGAGTTGGCGTTCTTGCCCGGGAAGGACGCGGCAAAGGACCCCCGCTATGTGTCAACCGAGGACTCTCCTTGCGGCAAGGTGGTGGTTGCCCGAGTGCACGCCTTGCCGCTTGTCCTGCCGGGAGCCGCGCTCATTCCTGAACTGATCGTCGAGTTGAATTCCAGCGGAAGAGCCATTCGCCGCTGGCCCGTGCCTGTCGACGCGTCGCCACTCGGGTTAAACGGTGAGGGGCTGCTTGTGGAGTCTGGGCCGTTGAAGTTCTGGGTCACGCCGCAGGGCGCGATCAGCCCATACAAGAGTGGCCTTGCTATTCGGGAGTCCGAGCCGGCCGCCTGCGGGCGCTCGCACGAGTTCGGGAAATCCGGTTATGTGCAGTGTCGGAAATATCGTGATGTCGTGTCAGGAGAGTATAGGGTCCTGAGCTTCGAAGCTCCATGTACCTAAAGCCTCCCCCCTCAACTCTGCTATACTCTTATTTCGTGATTACGCACGCCCACGCCCATCACCATCATCACCTTCACGGGTGACGGGCGGGTTTGTGATCGCGTATCGCAATTCATAAAACGTGGCCCGCCACGCCGAAAGGTCTGGCGGGTTTTGTATTTTCGGAGCGTTGGTATGATTCTCGACTTCAACAAACTCGGTGGTCTGGTTCCGGCCATCATTCAGGACGCGGCCAGCGGTCGCGTGCTCATGCTCGGCTTCATGAACGACGAGGCCTTCCGCAAAACCGTGGAGACCGGTTTCGCCACGTTCTTCAGCCGCTCGCGCAACAAGCTCTGGCTGAAGGGCGAGAGTTCCGGGCACCGGCTGGTGGTGAAGGAAATCTCCACCGATTGCGATCAGGACGCGGTGCTGGTGAGGGTGGAAGCGCTGGGGCCGGGCGTCTGCCACGAAGGCTACGAGAGCTGCTTCTTCCGCCGCCTCGGCGATGGCCAGTGGCAGGTGACGGACAAGCAGTCGTACGATCCCAAATCGGTGTACGGAGGCAAATCGTGAAGTTGAAGCTGGGCATTCCGAAAGGCTCGCTCGAAAACGCGACGGTGGACCTGTTCCGCCGCGCCGGCTTCAACATCACCACCAGTAGCCGCTCCTACTTTCCCGCCATCGACGACCCGGAGATCGAGTGCATGCTCATCCGCGCGCAGGAAATGGCGCGTTACGTGGAGGACGGCGTGCTCGAC
The DNA here is from genome assembly GCA_050013535.1 of Bryobacteraceae bacterium. GTDB lineage: Bacteria > Acidobacteriota > Terriglobia > Bryobacterales > Bryobacteraceae > CAWACP01. The sequence goes on from JBEKFB010000064.1 coordinate 1,795, forward strand.
GCCGGGCTCACGGGCCGCGACTGGGTGGAGGAGACCGAGGCGAAAGTGGAGACCGTCGCCGATCTCATCTACGCCAAGCAGAGTTTCGGCAAAGTGCGCTGGGTGCTGGCGGTGCCGGACGGGTCGGCGTTTCATTCCGTGAAAGATCTGCAAGGGAAGGTCATCGCCACAGAACTGGTGCAGGCCACTCGCCGGTATCTCGAACGCAACGGCGTCACCGCGAAAGTGGAGTTCAGTTGGGGCGCGACGGAGGTCAAACCGCCGGTGCTGGCCGACGCGATTGTGGAGGTGACCGAAACCGGGTCGTCGCTGCGCGCTAATAATCTGCGGATTGTCGAGACGGTGATCGAATCGAACACGCAACTCATCGCGAACACTGCGTCCTGGAAAGACGAGTGGAAGCGGCGCAAACTCGAAGATATGCGCATGCTGCTGGAAGGGGCCATCAATGCGCTGGGCAAGGTTGGGTTGATGTTGAACGTGCAGAAGAGCGAGTTGCAGGCGGTGCTGGCCGTATTGCCCGCGCTGAAGAAGCCCACCATTTCCAGCCTTAGCGACAGCGACTGGTTCGCGGTGAACACCATCCTGGATGAATCGACGGTTCGCACGATCATTCCACGTCTCAAGGAAGCCGGTGCCCAGGGCATTGTCGAGTATCCGCTGAACAAGATTGTGATGTGAGCGATTGAGCATGCTGCGGATTCTGGACATCAACGACGCGCAGGATCTCTTCACGCGGAAAGCCGTGCGGCTGGCCGAGGCGGAGAAGGTGGTCGCGCCGATTCTTGAGGGCGTGCGCCAGCGAGGGGACGCGGCCCTGATCGAATATGCGCGGAGGTTCGATGGGCTCGATCTGAAGCAGGTGCGTGTGCCGGAAGCGGATCTGGCGGTGCCGCTCGGCGCTGAGTTTTTGCGAGCCGTCGAGATAGCCGCAAAGAACATTCGCGCGTATGCCGAGATGCAGTTGCCGTGCGAGAAGTGGATGGATTGCGGGGATGGCCGGCGTCTGGGGCAGATTGTGCGGCCATTGGAATCGATGGGCGCGTACATCCCGGCGGGCCGTTACCCGCTGCCCTCTACTCTGCTCATGACGGTGATCCCCGCGCAGGTGGCGGGTGTTCGGACCATCTGCGTCACGTCGCCTAATCCGAGCGCGGAAATCCTAGGTACGGCACGATGGCTGGGCGTGTGTGATGTGTTTCGCATGGGCGGGGCACAGGCGATTGCGGCAATGGCGTTTGGGACCGAGAGCGTTCCGAAAGTGGATCGCATCGTCGGGCCAGGCAACATCTATGTGGCCGCTGCGAAGAAGCTGCTGGCGGGAGAAGTGGGGATTGATTTTGTCGCTGGACCGACGGAGATCGTCATCATTGCCGCCGAAGGCGACGCGCGCTGGATCGCCGCCGATATGCTGGCCCAGGCCGAACACGATGTCGAAGCCTCGGCCATCCTTCTTACTACGTCGCGCGATCTGGCCGAGCGGGTGGCGGCGGAAGTGGCCCGAGAGCTTGAGAAACTTCCGACCGCATCGGTGGCATCGGCGGCCATTTGCAATAACAGCGCGGCTGTGCTGGTGTCCTCGCTCACTGAGGCGGTTGATGCGTCGAATCGGCTCGCACCAGAGCACCTGGCCTTACACGATGCCTCCGTGCTGGGTGCAATTCAACATGCCGGCAGCGTCTTCCTCGGATCGATGAGCACGGAAGCCGCGGGCGATTATGCAACCGGCCCGAATCACGTTCTGCCGACGTCGGGAGTGGCGCGCATTCGGGGCGGCCTTTCGTCAGCCGATTTCGTGAAAGTGATCTCGGTGCAGGAGCTCACCGCCGCCGGACTGGCACATCTTGCACCGGCGATCGCTACTCTCGCCCGCGCCGAGGGACTGGAAGCGCACGCCCGCTCGGTGGAGGTGCGGCTTGGCTAAGCGGTCCACCGATCTTCCGCCTGGCGTGTTGGAGCCGCGTGAGGCCGTCCTCCGCATGGCTCCGTATTCGCCACCGACGGCGTTCCGCGCAGACAAGCTACGTCTCGATTTCAACGAGAACACCGTGGGTGCTTCGCCGCGCGTCGTTGAGTTTCTCAAGGAGCATCTCTCGGAATCGCAACTCGCTGTTTATCCCGAATACAGCGAAGCGAAGCAGGATCTCGCCGCGTACTTCAAAGTGGACCCCGATGACTTCATCCTCACCAACGGCACCGACGAAGCCATTCAGGTGCTCATCAACACATACGTGGATGACGACGATGAAGTGATCACGCTGGCGCCTTCGTACGCAATGTATCGGTTTTATGCCGAAGTGGCCGGGGCGCGCGTGCGGGAAGTTCCTTATCGGCGGGACAAGCTTGCATTTCCGTTCGACGAATTGCTGGACGCCATCACGCCACAAACGCGGGCGGTGCTGATCGCGAATCCGAACAATCCAACAGGGACAGGCACCACACGGGCCGCGCTGGAACAGATTCTCGAGAAGGCCACAAACGCCGCCGTTTTGGTGGACGAAGCCTACTATGAATTCTTCGGCGTAACGATGATGCCGCTTCTGAACGATTATCCGAACCTGTTCGTCAGCCGGACGTTTTCGAAGGTGTTCGGGATGGCGGCGATGCGAGTTGGCTGTCTGTTCTCGCAGTCGGGCAACGTCGAGTTCCTGCACAAGGCACAATCGCCGTACAGCGTGAATATGATCGGCGCGCTGGCGGCGCGAGCCGCGGTTCAGGACACAGAATACATCCGCAAATACGTTACTGAAGTTCTTGCCGCTCGCGAGTTGCTCTACGTAGGACTCGAAGAACTGGGTATCCCGTATTACGCGAGCCAGGCGAATTTCGTGTTGTTTCAGGCGGGCGCTCGCGCGATCCCGATTCGCGACGAACTGCGGCGACGAGGTGTGCTGGTACGCGATCGCAGTTATGAAATTGCCGGTTGCGTGCGTGTGACCGTTGGTACACGGGACCAGATCCACCAATTCCTTGATGAGCTGCGGCAGATATGGTGAAGCCTCTCTTGAAAGCAGGCTTGCAGCCTGCGCCGTCAATCATCGTATTCGACATGGACGGCGTGCTGGTGGATGTCGCCGAATCGTATCGCGAGACCATCGTGCGCACGGTTGAGCATTTTACCGGGCGCACCATCGAGCGCGCACTCATCCAGCGGTACAAGAACGAGGGTGGCTGGAACAACGACTGGGAACTGTCGCAGAAGATCTGCGCCGATCTCGGCTGCAGCGTCGAGTACAGCACTGTCGTCGAGTATTTCAATCATCTGTTTCTTGACCGGGGTCTCATTCATCGCGAGAAGTGGCTACCCAAGCCGGGCTTTCTCGAAAGCCTCGCCAGCCGATATTTGCTGGCGATTTTCACCGGGCGCAATCTGCTGGAAGCGCGAATCACGCTGGAGCGGGAAGGCTGCTTTGAGCAATTTCTGAAGATCACTTCGGACGACGTAACAAGGTTCAAGCCCGATCCTGAGGGTCTGCATCAGATCATGGCGCGGTATCCGGGCAAGGAACTTCTTTATATCGGCGACACGGTGGATGATGCACGCAGCGCTCGAGCGGCAGGAGTTAGCTTTATCGGAATTGCCGGCGGTAATCAGGAACTCGCGTCGTTGCTCGAGAACGAAGGCGCGATCGCGGTACTCACGAATATCAACGAGCTGGAGGAGGTGCTGTGCGCCGCGCGTCCATAACTCGAAACACGAAGGAGACGCAGATCGCCGGCCGTCTGAACATTGACGGCACGGGTAAATACGAAGTCTCCACCGGGATACGCTTCTTCGATCACATGCTGGAGCTGTTCGCCAAACACGGCGCGTTCGATCTGAAGCTGAAGGCCAGCGGCGATCTCGACGTCGATCAGCACCACACCGTGGAAGACGTGGGCATCGTGCTTGGCCAGCTTTTCGCGAAAGCGCTGGGTGACCGGCGCGGCATCAATAGGGCGGGTTACTTCGTGCTGCCCATGGACGAAACGCTCGCGGTGGTGGCGGTGGATCTGGGCGGACGCCCGGCGCTGGTGTACAAGGATTTAGTGAAAGTGCGGCTGGTTGGCGATCTGCAAACGGAACTCATCGAGGATTTCTTCGGCGGCTTCGTCAACCACGCTGGCGCAAACCTGCACGCCAAGGTGTTTTACGGCAGATCGAATCATCACAAGATCGAAGCCATTTTCAAGTGCTTCGCTCGAGCCATGCGCTACGCGTGTTCGAAGGACCCGCGTCTGAAGGATCAGTTGCCATCCACGAAAGGGCTGCTGTGATCACCATCTTCGATTACGGCGCGGGAAATCTTCAGTCGGTGCAGAACACGCTCGGAGCGATCGGCGCGGAGTTCGAAGTGGTGCGTGACGCCGAATCGTTGAACCGCGCGACAAAGATCATCCTGCCAGGGGTCGGCCATTTCGGGCAGATGATGCGCGCGCTTGATGCTCTTCGTGTGCGTGAGGCCCTGGTTAGCCGTATACGCGAGGGCATGCCGTTCCTGGGTATTTGTCTTGGCTTGCAGGCGCTTTTCGAAAACAGCGAAGAAGCGCCGGATTGCACCGGACTTGCGCTGTTTCCTGGAACTGTCCGCCGGTTTGCCGCCGACGTACGCTGTCCGCACATGGGCTGGGACAGCCTCGACGTGAAGCCGGAAGCACGGTTGTTCACGAATGTCGCGGCGAGCCCATACCTTTATTTCGCCCACAGCTATTACTCGCCGGTGATTGACTCGACCGCCGCCACCTGCACATATACGGTCCCGTACACGGCAGCGCTCGAATGCGGGAACGTCTTTGGGGTGCAGTTCCATCCCGAAAAATCGGGACCGCTGGGCCTGCGTATCGTGAAAAACTTCGTCGAACTCTGATGCTGGCGAAACGAATCATCCCTTGTCTCGATGTCACCGCCGGCCGCGTCGTGAAGGGCGTCAATTTCGTGAACCTGCGTGATGCCGGGGATCCGGTGGAACTAGCCGAACGCTACAACGATCAGGGCGCGGATGAGCTGGTGTTCCTGGACATCACCGCATCCAGCGACGCTCGCGACACCATGGCCGACGTGGTGGCCCGCACCGCGCGCAAGGTTTTCATTCCGCTAACCGTGGGTGGTGGAATTCGTACCGTCGCCGATGGCCGGAAGATGTTGCTGTCCGGCGCGGAGAAGGTGAGCGTGAATACGGCGGCAGTGCGCAGGCCCGATCTGATTCGCGAATTGAGCGAGGAATTCGGCGCGCAGGCCGTGGTGCTGGCCATCGACGCACGGCGCAACGCGAACAGCGGGTGGAACGTGTTCACGCGTGGCGGCCGCGACGATGAAGGAATCGACGCTATCGAATGGGCCCAACGCGGCGAAGCGCTGGGAGCCGGCGAAATCCTGCTGACGTCCATGGACACCGACGGCGTGCAGCAAGGCTTCGATTGTGCGCTGACCTCGGCCGCGTCGCGCGCCACGCACATTCCGATCATTGCTTCCGGAGGCGCCGGACGGCTCGATCATTTCAGCCGCGTGCTGACGGAGGGACTCGCCGATGCGGCGCTGGCCGCGTCGATATTTCACTACGGCACGTACACCGTAAGCGATCTGAAGCGCCACCTGGCTGAATGCGGCGTGCCGGTGAGGCCTGCCGTATGATCCTGCCGTGCATCGATCTCATGGGCGGCAAAGTGGTGCAGCTTGTGCAGGGCCGCGAAAAGGCGCTGGAAGGCGATACACCGCTCGCCATGCTCGCGCGCTTCTCCGCTTTCCCGCAGATTCAGGTCATCGATCTCGATGCCGCGATCGGCAGCGGTCAGAATGACGATTTGGTGGAATTGCTGGCCTCACGCGCGACGTGCCGCGCAGGAGGAGGTGTGCGGTCGGCGGAGCGCGCACGAAAGCTGCTGGAACAGGGCGCGCATCGCGTCATCGTGGGCACTGGCGCGTTTACGCCCGCGCTCGAAGAAATCGCCGCCGCCATCGGCCGCGAGCGTGTCATCGTCGCACTCGATTCGAAAGACGGCCGCATCGTCGTCAGGGGCTGGCGCGAGAAAACCGAGTTCACGGCAGAAGAGGTGCTGAAGCGTTTCGAGCCTTATTGCTCCGGCTTCCTGTGCACCTATGTCGACAAAGAAGGCATGATGCAAGGCACCGATCTCGACTGGTTCCGGCGACTGCGCGCGGCCACCAGCCATGAGATCACCGCTGCCGGAGGCATCACGACTATCGACGAAATCCGCGAATTGCAGCGTCTCGGCATCCATGCCGCGCTTGGCATGGCTGTGTACACGGGGAAGCTCAGTCTTGAGGAACTGGCTCAACTGGCCAAATCAAATTAGCGGCTCCCGATATTCCAGCCCACCCAGACGGTCGCCTCAGGCACCAAATTGCTGTTGAAGTCGTTGTTGAGGCCGGGTACGTAATGAAGATCAAACTGCGGCCGAATGAACAGGTGCTCAGTCAGGAAGAGCTGCACGCCAACGCCGACATGGACCTGAAAGTGGTTGTCCGCGCCAACGGGTTCCACTTCTGTGCTGCAGGCGACACCACTCCCGACGCAGCCGGTCTGTGAGACGGAAAAACTGGTGTGCGCTCCGCCAACACCGCCCTCGATCCGCAGCGCCGCGCGCTTCGTAGCGTAGGGTTGATAAATGCCATTGAAGTCGTAAAAGATTTGACGGTCCTCTAACGGGCCGTAGCCATTCTGAGCCGGTTCAATGTTGACCTCCGCTCCCACGCCAAAGTGCTTGTACAGCATGATGTCGCCACCGATACCCAGGAAGAAGCCGTTCATGCTTCCGGTAGTTTGGCAGTAAGTGTCACCGCTGTTCGGCGTGCAGGGGCCGAGGGGGTTGGTAGGAGACGACAAATTGTCGATGCCCTGGCCGTTGGATTTGTCCCAGGCAGCCCCGAAACCCATACCGATATCGACCGAGCTCTGCGCGCTGGCCAGCGAAGCCCCAAACGCCAAGAATGCCGCAAACAGATAATAATTACTTATTCTCACGAGATCTCCCGTAATTGTGTAATCGTGCGAATGCACCCGAAAGCAGGTGACTTTCAGCAGCTCAGGCGCATAACATACGCCACTACTCTCGCAGTAGCTGAGACGTTATGCGAAAAAAAGAGTTTCACTATGTCGCGGGAGCGGTGTGAGTCAGACAAACCTTTACAATTGCCGGCGTGCGCGAAAACGAAAAGCGTATGGGTTGATTTCGGTATCGATATCGCGGAAACCGGCAGCTTCCAGACGCCGCGGCAACGTTTGCGGATCCACGATTACCATGGTGTCAAACAAATGCAGTAGACGGAAAGTGCGGCTATACAAGCTGTCCACGCCCGCGAAAACAGCGCCCGGCCGCAGAACGCGGGCCACTTCGGAGAGGAGGCGGTCCTGCAGCGCCGCGGATGGGACGTGGTGCAGCATGGGCCCGGACCGACTTCGAGCACGTCCGAGCCAAGGCCGACGCCGTTCAGCACCCAGGGGACAATCCGTGTCTCAACGGTTTTCTTCCAATAGGAGGAGGCGCAGAGCCGGCGATGCACTCGATTCATCGTGGCGCCACGTGCTGGCTGATGCTGAGGGTGTTGCCGTCGGGATCCTTGAACCATGCCACCTTATCGCCGGTGGGCGCGGTCCAGATGCCACTTTCATCCTTCACCCAAGGGTAGTGCTCCAGAGCGACACCGCCCTTCTCCAGTTCCCTCGCGGCCGCAGCGATATCCCGCACTTCCCAGCCCAGCACGGTCCAGCGCACCTGCGGGATCTCTCCAACCGGAACCACGCGTAACATTGTGCCGTGGGCATCGAAAACCAGGGCGAACTGATCTTCGCTTACCAGCCGCAAGCCGAGTTTGTCGCGATAGAATTCACGGGCGGTATCGGCATTCTTTACCGCGAGGAACGCAATGAGGTTGTAAGATTCGAGCATGAGCCAGTGTGCGGGTGTCGCGGGAAGGCCGATACGCCATAATGTATCTCTGATGCGACAGAGCGAATTTGTCACTTATGTCGACCCCGGGCCCGGCGTCTCGATTTCCACGCTCGCCTGGGACTACCCAGCCGGTTATCTGGTACCTGAACACGCGCACGGCTCAGACCAGCTCATCTACGCGACACGCGGCGTGATGGAGTTGTCAGTTGGGCAGAGCTTCTGGGTGATTCCGCCACATTTTGCGCTGTGGATTCCGGCGAGGACGCTTCACCGGATTCGCATGCCCGGGCCAGTGGCCATGCGAACGCTGTATCTGCGGCGGCGGCTGACATCCGGTTTGCCGCGCGAATGTACCGTTCTGCACGTGACGCCGTTGCTGCGCGAATTGATTGTCGAGGCCGTGCGTACCGGAAAGCTCGGCAACCGCGACCGGGAACACCGCGCGGTGCGGGATCTGCTGCTGGCGCAGCTACGCATCGCGACGCCGATTCCGACCACCGTCACTTTACCTCGCGACCGCCGCGCGCTCTACGTGGCACAGGCGCTAATGAAAAACCCGGCACGGGGCACCGCCCTGCATGCTCTCTGCACGCGAGCGGGCGCGAGTGTCAGGACCATCGAACGCATGTTCCGCAGCGAAGTAGGCATGGACTTCGAATCGTGGCGGAGGCAGGTCCGGCTTATGAAGGGCATCGAGCTTCTGGTAGCGGGCCGCTCGGTGAAAGAAGCGGCTTTCGAGGTTGGCTACCGGCAGCCGAGCGCCTTCGTGCAGATGTTCCGCAAGACCATGGGAACTACGCCGAAAGCCTGGGCGGTCAGAGCAGGGGCCCGGTGAGTTCCATTAATCCAGCCCGCCGGATCGCCTTTCAGATCCTGACTCGCGTGGAAACCGGCGCATGGGCATCCGAGCTGCTCCTGGCGCACACGCAGGATCTCGATTCTCGCGATGCAGGTCTTGCGTGGGAGCTGGTACTGGGCACGCTTCGGCGTCAGGCGCAGCTCGATTTCGTCATTAATCAGCTCGCGCCGCGCAAGCTCGATATTGAGGTTCGCGTCGGCCTGCGAATGGGACTTTACCAATTGCGCCATCTGGAACGGGTGCCGGCGCACGCGGCGGTCACCGAATCGGTGGAACTAGTGAAAGCGGCCGGTAAGCGGTCGGCTGCAGGGCTGGTGAATGCGATCCTGCGGCGGGCTCCACGAGGACGGGTGGACTGGCCCGACCGCGCCACCGCGCTCTCCTGCCCGGCCTGGTTGCTGGGAAGCTGGGAACGGCAATTCGGTATCGAGACGGCGACGCGTATCGCCGCGGCGGCGCTTGAGCCTCCCGAGACGCACATCGCGTCAACGGGCCGCACACAGGATATCGGCGCGCAGTCGGTTGTTCCGCTGCTTCGCATCGGGCCTGGCCATCGTTTCCTCGACGTCTGCGCCGCTCCCGGCAACAAAACCGCGCAGGCGATTGAAGCCGGGGCCGATGCCATTGCATGCGATCTCCATCCTCACCGGTTGCGCGCTCTCGCCGACCTTCCCTGCCGCCGCGTCGCGATCGACGCCACTCAGCCACTTCCCTTCTCGACCGGCTTCGACCGCATCCTCGTGGACGCCCCATGCTCCGGCACGGGCACGCTGGGACGCAATCCGGAGATCAAGTGGCGTCTGCAGCCTGCGGATTTGGCCGATCTTCATCGCCGTCAGGTAGCTATTCTTCGCAACTCTATCAACTGCCTCGCGGCCGGCGGGATGCTGGTTTATTCCACCTGTTCGCTGGAGCGCGAGGAGAACGAGGACGTGATCGCAGAAGCCGGCGGAAAGTGGAGCGTCCATCGGAGAATTCCTGGTACTAACGCGGGGGATGGCTTCTTCGCCGCTGTGTTAACATCGGGTTTGCCCGCAAATGATTGAGATCTTTCCGTCGATTCTTGCGGCCGATTTCGCGCGGTTGGGCGAACAGATCGCGGCCGCGGAACATGGCGGGGCCGGGCGATTTCACCTTGACGTCATGGACGGGCATTTTGTGCCTAACTTCACCATTGGACCGCCTGTGGTGGAATCGATCCGCAAGATCACCAAAGCAAAGCTGGACGTGCACCTGATGATCGAAGATCCGAATAAGTATGCGCCTGTTTTTATCGAGGCGGGGGCCGATTCGGTCTCGGTGCAGCAGGAAGTTTGCCCCCATCTGGACCGGACTTTGCGCCTAATCCAGGGTGAAGGTGCGCTGGCCGGCGTGGTGATCAACCCGTCGACGCCCATCTCTTTACTGGAAGATGTCCTCTACCTGGCCGACTACGTGCTGGTCATGAGCGTGAACCCAGGTTTTGGGGGGCAGAAGTTTATCGAGCATTCGCTCACGAAGGTGCGCGCGCTCGACGCGCGGAAGAGGGAACTGGGGTTGCGGTTCCCGATCCAGATTGACGGGGGCATCACCCTCGATAATGTCGCCGATGCGGTCCGGGCTGGCTGTGAATGGATCGTGACAGGGTCGTCCATCTTTCACACCGGCGATCCGGGTTTGGCTACGTCGGAGATGCGAAAAGCAGCCGAAGCGGCGCGGGCGGTACACGCCTGAACGGCGCCAGGGCGCTTGTGGTATTGTACGGGGACAAGTTCAGTATGGTTCGTCATCAAACGTTCATCACCCAGGCTCTCGCCTTAATTCTGGGGCTGGGCCTGCTCGGCTCAGTGGGTTGTTACCACAAGAAGTACGACAACCCAATCACCAAGGACACCCGGCAACCGGACAAAGTGCTTTTCGACAAAGCCACCAACGACATCGAGCACGGCCGTTTTGAAGTGGCCCGAATCACGCTGAACACACTGATCAACACCTACGATTCGAGCGAGTACCTGGCCAAAGCCAAGCTGGCGATCGCGGATTCGTGGTTTCGCGAGGGTGGCACGCATGGTCTGGCGGAGGCCGAGGCCGAGTACAAGGACTTCGAGCTCTTCTACCCCACCATGCCCGAAGCCGCCGAGGCGCAGAATCGCATTTGCGTGATTCACTACAACCAGATGGATAAGGCGGACCGCGATCCCGCGCAGGCCTTGCGCGCTGAAGATGAATGCCGCGAGTTGATCGTCCAATATCCCAACAGCAAGTACGTACCGGACGCCACCCAGCGGCTGCGCAATATTCAGGAAGCGCTGGCGGACGGCGAAATGAGGGTGGGCGAGTTCTACCATGCCAAAGGAAGCAACCCGGCCGCGGCCAATCGTCTGGAACGCCTGGTTGATCAGTATCCCTTATACAGCCGTGCTGATGAAGCTCTCTGGATGCTGGGCGACTCCTATTCGCGCATGGGCAACCGTTTCCGGAAGCAGGGTGCCGAAGCCTACGCGCGTATCGTGCGCGATTATCCGCTCAGCTCGTACGCCGACGAGGCGAAGAAGAAGCTGCAGGAATTCGAAATGCCGATTCCGCAGCCCGATCCCGCCGCTTACGCGCGCATGAAGTACGATCTGGATCATCGCACGAAGCTGAGCATGAGGGCTCGCGGCATGGACTTGCTCAGGCGCGGACCGGATGTGCACAACGCAGCAAAAGCCGGCGCGCCGGCGATGACCACGCTGCATCCAACGGTGCCAGTGAGCGTCCCGGTGGTTGTGGACCAGAGTCAGGCTCCAGGATTCACGGGTGATGTTTCAGCGACAACGATTTCGAACGGACAGTCGTCCGATCTGGATAAGAAGCCGGATGCGCGTTTGTCGCCGCCCCCAGCCGCGACGGGCCAGCCGCAGACCACGCCGGAGGCGAACATGACGCCGAACGAGCGTCTGGCGCAGCTCCCCTCCAACCACACGCTCAGCGAAAAGGAGCGGAAGAGGCTGGAGAAGAAGTACAAAGAGCAGCAGAAGAAGAACGCGAAGAAACAGGCACCCGCGGGCACTCCCGCGAGCCCGGCCGCTGCGCCTGCTTCGAACACGGCCACGCCTGCCGCCACGACACCGCCATCATCTTCATCCAATCAATGATGAGCCGAATTCTGCTCGCCGACGACAGCCCGCACGCGCAGCGAATGGGCGAGCGGATATTGCGGGAAGAAGGCTTTGAGGTTGTCAGTATCACCGAGGGGGAAACAGCGCTGCTGAGGCTCGCCGATGTCGACCCCGACGTGATTCTCGCCGATGTGTTCCTGCCGGGAAAATCGGGTTTCGACATCTGCCGCTACGTGAAGAGCCATCCGCGGCACTGCCATGCGCGCGTAGTTCTGACAGCAGGCATGCTGGAACCGTTCGATGAAGAGGAAGCCCGTCGCGCGGGATGCGATGGCATCCTGAAGAAGCCGTTCGAGGCTTCCGTGGTGGTGGACACGATTCGACCGCTGCTCCATGACGCCGAGTTTGCACGCGGGCTTTTCTCGGAGACCTTTGCCGCCGAAGTGAACGCGTTGATGCCGCCGTCCATGGCGGTTCGCCCGGCGCCGCAAGCGGACTCGGAAGTGGATGAGGAGCGTGTTCGCGCGGCCATTACTCTGGCCCTGGACGCGGCACTCCCTGTCATCATCGACGAAATCACGCAGCGAGTGCTGGTTGCTCTGGGACACTGATCTCCGCATCGCCACGGGTCCCGCAACACATCCGATACACTGAAGAGAATCGGCGACAACATGAAGGCACTCGTACACGTCTCATTTAAGACCACCGTTCTCGACCCGCAGGGCCAGACCATACGGTCCGCGCTGGCGGGCATGGGGCATGCATCCATCGCATCGGTGCGCCAGGGGAAGTATTTCGAGATTGAGCTTGCACCGGGAACCGACCGGCAGAAAGCCGCCGCGGAGATGAATCAGATCGCGCGCGACGTGCTAGCGAATCCGGTGATCGAGGAATATCGAGTCGAAATCGTCGAGTAGAAGCCCATGCGGTTGGCCTGCGCGGTTCTGCTGGCGTCGTTGCTGGCGCTTGCGCAGGATTATGTGTGCCCCATGGATCCCGACGTGCGATCGGCAACCCCGGGCATTTGTCCGCGCTGCGGGATGAAGCTGGTGTTGGGCATCCCGGATGAAGCGCGTTACCCGGTCGCGTTGACGATGATTCCCAACCCCGCGCGCGCCGGGGCAACCGCGAAGTTGGAGTTCGCCATTACCGATCCGCACACCGGCAAACCCGTAGAGCATTTTCAGGTGATGCATGAGAAGTTGTTCCATCTTTTCGTTGTCAGCCAGGACCTGAGCTGGTTCGAGCATGAACACCCCGAGGCCGAACCGGGCGGCCGTTTTCACATCGATGAACGATTCCCGAGACCAGGGATGTACCGCGTGTTCGCCGATTTCTTTCCGGACGGAGGAACACCGCAATTCATCGCGCGAACGGTGATCGTGCCCGGCAGCGGCGCATTGGAACCGGCAACATTGCAGGCCGATCGGGCGCCGAAGCAGGCGGAAAATCTGAAGGTGGAACTGATCACCGACCCGCCCCAGCCTGTGGCCGGCATGAAGACGCTGGTGTATCTCAAACTGAGCCCGGCGGACGGGATCGAGAAATATATCGGTGCATGGGGCCACCTGCTGGTGGTGAGCGACGATCTTGTGGACGCCATCCATACCCATCCCTTCCTGGCGGACGGCGGCGCGGTCGAACAGTTCAACGTGATTTTCCCGCGCGCACGGGCGTACCGGCTATGGGCGCAGTTTCAGCGGAAAGGGGTAGTGAATACGGTGGCGTTCAATGTAAGGGTGAAGGAACTGCGATAGGTAATGTCACTCATCCGATGGATCGGTGCATCATTGCGCTGCTGGAATCAACGCCACCGTGCCCGCGTTCGTCGGCAACACTTCCACTACTGTCCCAGCGGGGAAAGAAACTGGCTCGCGGTAGACGTAGCTTCGCGCGAAACGCGGCTGGTAGTTGTAGAGCCAGAGGAGCGGCTCCACGCCACCGTCGGGTCGCCGAGCAACTACCTGCAAAGATGCGCCGGCGGGGACTTGTGCGGGACGAATGGCCACAAGTTGAATCGCGCGCTTCAATTCGAGCCGGCCGTTCACCACGAGCTCCGGACCTGACGGCGGGCTTGCGGGCGCACGGCGGGCTTGCGGGCGCGGCGGTCTTCGTGAAATCGAGTACGGGCGGCAGCAGCGCCGGATCGCCCTCTGGTGCGCCACCCTCGGCCCACGCGGCGACGATCTCCAGTTCGGCCTCTGTCAGCGCCTCGTCATTGCGAAAATCGCCGAAGCCGTCCACCGCGCCCCACGGAGGCATGCGGCGCTCGAGTATCTCTTCCTTGATTGCCACGGCCCAGGGACGCGCCTGCCGGTAGGTCATCAACGAAAAAGACGACCCGCCTTCGCGATGACACGATGCGCAATGCGCCAACACCAACCGCGAAACTTCACGGCTCCATGTGATTTTCGTCGAAATGGGATCGTGCGCCAGCGCGCACACGGGCAGCAACAAAATGGCCCGTTTCCAGCGCACTCAGTGCCCGCCGGTCCAAACGACGCGCCAGATGGAGTTCGACCCGTCATCGCTCACCATCAGCGATCCATCGGGAGCGACCGCGACGCCGACCGGCCTTCCCCACACATCGCCATCCGGCGTGACGAACCCGGTGATGAAATTCTCGAAGACGCCGCTGGCATGGCCATTCTCCAATGGCACACGAATCACTTCGTATCCCGTACGCATGTGCCGGTTCCAGGAGCCGTGCTCGGCCGCGAAAATGTCGCCCTTGTATTCAGCCGGGAATTGCGAGCCCTCATAGAACGTCATCTCAAGCGAGGCATTGTGAGGCTGCAACAAGACATCGGGAACCAGCACCTTCTCCTTCAGTTCGGGATGCGCACCGTTCAGCCGCGGATCGGGGTGACCGCCTGTGTAGTAATAAGGCCAGCCGTAAAAGCCCCCGTCGGCGACGTGAGTGATGTAATCGGGCGGCAGATTATCCCCCAGCTCATCGCGCTCGTTGGTGGAACACCACAGCTCGCCAGTAGCGGGGTTCACCGCGATGCCCACGGGGTTGCGAGTGCCGTATGCGTAGACGCGTTCAAATTGACCACTTAGGTTGAACACCAGAATGTCGGCCCGATGAAACTCGTTGGGATGGGTGTCGGGGTCGTTGATGTTCGAATTCGAGCCGACCGATACATACATGTGCTTGCCGTCCGGCGTGAGCGCGAGATCGCGAGTCCAGTGGTAGCCGGCGCGCGGCAAATCGGCCAGCTTCTCCACCGGACCGCGTGCTTTCAGGTCGCCGCTTTGATAGGGCACGCGCACCAGCGAATCGGAATTGCCGATGTACAACCAGCGCGGGTTCGGTCCCGCGGGGACAAAAGCCATGCCGAACGGCTGGTGGAGGCCGGTAACAAACACCGACATTTCTTTCGATTTCCCGTCGGGCGTGATTCCACGGTAAACGCGAATATCGCTCGGCTCGCTTTCCGCGACGAACAAATCTCCGTTGGGCGCCGTGCGAATTTCACGCGGGTTATTCAATCCCTCCGCATAGAGCTGCACCTTGAAGCCAGCGGGCGCCTGCGGCCACGCATTGGCCGGCCTCGGCACTACCTGCGGACCATTCCCCGCGCTCCCTGTCTCGAATGGCTTAGGAAGATCGGGCACGGTGATTTTTCGAAACTGGCCGGGACGCTCCGTGGTGTAGTCCTGAAAGGCCGTCTTGCCGGTGAGAACTTCGCCCACTTTTCCTGGCCCGGCGAAGATCAGCAGCGTGGCTATCAGCAGTTTCATTCGGCTCTCCTTATTTGCTTGTACCAGACGGTGGAGGGGCGATCGAGTTAACCATGGCCAGAAAATCTTCCAGCCGTGTGCCTGGTTGGTCTTCGAAGGTA
>JBEKFB010000065.1:0-15361 GCA_050013535.1 Bryobacteraceae bacterium
GTGACCGAGCGCACCCGCGAAATCGGTATCCGCAAGGCCATCGGGGCGCGGCGCAGCGACATCGTGTTGCAGTTTCTGACGGAAGCGGTGGTGCTCACCGGGATTGGGGGTCTGATCGGCATGACGCTGGGCTGGCTGCTGTCGACGAGCGTGCGGCTGGTGTTTCCATCTCTGCCGACCGCGGTGCCACTCTGGGCCGCGGCCCTTGGTGTGGCGGTATCGGTGGGCGTGGGAGTATTTTTCGGAATCTGGCCTGCTAACAAAGCCGCGCGGCTGGACCCCGTGGAGGCGCTGAGGTACGAATGAGAAGCACTGCTTCGTTCCGCGAGGCCGCATTCGTGGCCATCGATTCGCTGCGCGGCAGCAAGCTGCGCAGCTTTCTCACGCTCCTCGGCATCATTTTGGCCACCACCACACTGATCGCGGTGATGTCCATGATTCATGGCATGGACGTGTACATCGCGGACGCGCTGTCCGATCTGGGCTCCGACGGATTCGTGGTGGTGCGCATGGCGTTCATCGGAGACTTCACTCCGAAAAAGTTTCTGGAGGCTCTTAAGAAGAACCCCGAGCTGAGCATCGACGAGTTCAATTTCCTGAAGAGCCACGTGACCACGCTCAGCGAGTTCGGATTGCAGGCGGACCGTCAGGTGAAGGTGCAATATCAGGGGGACAGCCTGGACGAGCAGGATCTTGTCGGCGGAGGCGGGAACTATGGCGTGTTGAACAACGTGGAGTTGAGCGCCGGCCGCTTCATTACCGATCTGGAGGACGAGCACCGCATGCCCGTGGCGGTGATCGGCAACGACATCAAGGACAAGTTCTTTAATGGCATCGATCCCATCGGGAAGATGATCCGTGTGGATGGGCGCGCGGTTCAGATTGTGGGCGTGGCCAAGGCCAAGGGGAGCGTGTTTGGCCAGTCCCAGGACAATTGGGTCCTGATCCCCGTTCGCAGCTACTTCCAGTATTACGGCTCCCGCACCGGCATTCAGTATGTCGCCAAGACCGGCGATCGCCGCAATCTGGAACAGGCCCAGGATGAGGTGCGCATGCTGCTGCGGGCCTATCGGCATCTGAAACCCCAACAGGACGAGACGTTTTCCATGGTGACCGCCGATGCGGTTCTGACGTTCTGGGATCAACTCACCGGCGCCATCGCGACCACCGCGATGGTTGTCGTTTCCATCTTCCTGGTGGTGGGAGGCGTGGTGATCATGAACATCATGCTGGCGGTGGTGACGGAACGAACGCGCGAAATCGGCATTCGCAAGGCCGTGGGCGCGCGCCGCGCGGACATCCTTTATCAGTTCCTTGTGGAGTCTTCGATCATGGCCGGAACGGGAGGGTTAATCGGGGTGGTAATTGCGTGGCTGCTGGCGGTGGTGATTCGCAATACGACGCCGGTGCCAATGGCCGTGCCGCCCTCGGCGGTAATCATAGGTGTTGGAGTCTCGACAGTGGTCGGGCTGTTCTTCGGGATTTATCCGGCGCAACGCGCGGCGAGGCTGGATCCGATTGAGGCGTTGAGGGCGGAACGATGAAGAAGCGCATTTTCTTCTCCACGGTTAAGATGGCGCTGGACACCGTGCGCGAGCACAAAATGCGGTCGTTCCTGACCGTTCTGGGTGTGATCATCGGCTCAGGCACCATCATCGCGGTGGGTTCGATTATCGCCGGTCTCGATACCAGCATCTCCGGGATCTTCGAAGGAATGGGGGGTAATAGTGCGCTGGCGTTCAAGGTGCCCCCGCTCTCGGGGCATCTGACGCCGGAGGAATTACAGCGCAAGCCGCTGACCCATGAAGACGGCGTGGCCATCGAAGAGCGCTGCCCCGATGTTCTGAGGGTGAGTCCGTTGCTGTTTCCGCCAGGGATTTTCCAGGGTCCGCAGCTCGACGGCGTCAGGTACAAAGGCAACGACATGTACAGCCTCATCGTGCGCGGCACCGACGAGTCCTTCACGAGCAGCGGAAACTCCGGCGCCATCGTACAGGGCCGCTTCTTCACGGACGAGGAGAACCGCCATCGCATGCCCGTGGTGGTGCTTGGTCTGGCGGTGACCAAGGGGATTATGGCGGGCGAGGATCCGATCGGCAAATGGGTGAACCTGGACGGCAGCGAGTTTCAGGTGGTGGGGGTGATGGACAAGCCTGCGAATTCGTTCCCGGGGCAGGACTACCGCTGGGCGCTGCTGCCGTACTTCACCATGCAGAAGGTGTTCCCGATGGCGAAGGACAATTTGCTGATCATCCAGTCGAAGCCAGGCCGCCTTGACGAGGCCATCGACGAGGCGCGAGTGGTGCTGCGCATTCAGCGGCATGTACCGTTCAACAAGCCGGACAACTTCGCCATTTCAACCGGGGAGCAAATGGTCGAGAAGTTCCACCAGGTAACCGGCATGGTGGCGCTGGTGATGATTGTGCTCAGCTCGGTTGGATTGCTGGTGGGCGGTATCGGCGTGATGAATATCATGCTGGTGTCGGTGACCGAGCGCACGCGCGAGATCGGCGTCCGTAAAGCGATCGGCGCGCGAAGAACGGATATCATTCTGCAATTCCTCACTGAGGCCGTAGTGCTCACCGGTCTGGGCGGACTCATCGGAATGACGCTGGGGTGGCTGGTTTCCCTAACGGTGCGTCTGATCTTCCCGTCCTTGCCAACCGCCGTGCCGTTGTGGGCTGCCGTGCTGGGCGTCGCCGTATCCGTTGGGGTGGGTCTCTTCTTCGGCATCTGGCCGGCGAACAAGGCCGCCCGCCTCGATCCGGTGGAAGCGCTGCGGTACGAGTAAGCCTTTGTAAAGATTGTAAAAACGCGACCAGTCTTTCCCGATAGACGGTTCGATTTCCTGCCAAAACCCTTCCACTCTTCCCGATCCCTGGGAGTGACAAACCCCTATCGGGAACGCGGGTCTCCAGTGTTTTCAACGAACTGTTAAATGGTCAACGGATTGCACCGTCACGCCGAACTCGTTAGCTGTCTCACGACGGAAACAAAACAAACCACGAGGTTGGCTTGAAGCTGTGTTCCCGGAGAACAGCGGCGCATCGAATGGGTCTACCCGGTCCATTACAGATGGTCCGGTAGCGGTCACAACCTAATGTTGTTCAGGGAGATTGCGTCACTCATGAGAAAAAGAAGCAAAGTTGGCTATCTGACATTTACTGCCGGATTGCTGGGCGTAACGTCTATGGCGTTCGCCGGGGCCTTCGGGCCGACGGGGCATCCGATGCCCGCGATCCACGAAGCGGTGAACGAATCGAAACTGGCCACTCTGGAGGGCAATACCCGCCCCGAAGCGACTGCCCAGAACGATCGCGGTATGGTTTCGGACTCCATGCCGATGGATCACATCCTGTTCCAGCTGAAGCGATCTCCCGAGCGGGAAGCGGAGCTGGAGACCTACATCGATCAGTTGCACGACCGGACGTCTCCGAACTACCACAGGTGGCTCACCCCCGGTGAGTTCGCCGAGCACTTTGGCGTCGCCCGGGAAGATGTGGACGTGGTCAAGGGATGGCTGGAGTCGAGGGGATTCACCGTTAACGGCGTACAGCCCAGTGGTCTGATGATCGATTTCAGCGGCACTGCCGGTGCAGTTCGCACGGCCTTCCACACCGAAATTCACAATCTGCAAGTGAACGGTGTCAGCCACTTCGCGAACATGAGCGACCCGAAGATTCCCGAGGCACTGGAGCCGGCGGTGAAGGGAATCGTCTCTTTGCACAACTTCATGCCCAAGCCGCAGTTTGTGCCGAAGAATCCTCAATACACCTACGCGAGCGGAGAGCTCCACGCGCTCGCCGCCGGGGACATTGCCACCATTTACAACATTGCTCCGGTATTCGCGGCCGGCGTCTCGGGTCAGGGGCAGACAATCATGGTCCTCGAAGATACCTATCTTTACTCGACGGGGGATTGGACCGTCTTCCGAAAGGAATTCGGTCTGGCGAGGGCATATCCCAAGGCAACCCTTTCCCAGGTGAGCCCGACAGGCGCGATAACGTGTACAAACCCCGGGTTCCAAGGGAAGCCAGCCGACCCCGGCTATGGCGATGACGGCGAGGCTGCCATCGATGTGGAGTGGGCCAGCGCAGGAGCCCCTAACGCCGCCATCGTGCTTGCGGCGTGCGAGGACACGTCTGCTTTTGGCGGCCTGATCGCGCTGGAGAACGTGCTGAATGGACCGGCAGGGAGCTTGCCTTCGGTGGTCAGCATCAGCTATGGGGAAGCGGAAGCGTCGAATGGAGCCGCGGCGAATTTGTCTTACAACAACGCTTACCAGCAGGCGGTTTCCGAAGGAGTCTCGATCTTCGTGTCGTCCGGCGACGAAGGCGCCGCGAGCGCGGACAACGGCAACGTATCGACTCACGGAATCACCATCAGCGGCTTCACCTCCACGCCGTACGACGTCTCTGTTGGCGGGCTGGACTTCGGCTACACGGCTGACTTCGTCAATCCAAGCACTTACTGGAGCTCGACGAACAGCCCGACCTACAGCTCTGCATTGTCGTACATCCCCGAGATCCCCTGGAACGACTCGTGCGCAGGGGCACTGGTCGTCGACTTCCTTGCTGCGCTAGGCGATATTCCCCCGACGAGCACGCCATTTAGCTTCTGCAGCTCAGCAGCTGCCGCGGAGTTCGGCCTGCGCAACGCGATTGGCGGCAGCGGCGGCCCCAGTGAGTGCGCCACCGGCACGCCCTCGAAGCGCGGTTTCGTGTCCGGGACTTGCGCGGGCTACGCTAAGCCCAGCTACCAGAGCGGCCTCCTTGGAAATCCAGCAGACGGCGTTCGCGATATTCCGGACGTTTCCCTCTTCGCATCGAACGGTTTCTGGGATGCGTATTACACTGTGTGCTGGTCCAATCCCGATCCCAACGTAGGGGGTGGATTCTCCTGTCTGGGTGCACCGAGCACCTGGGCCGGTTTCGGCGGGACGTCCGTATCGTCGCCGATCATGGCCGCGATTCAGGCGCTGGTCAATCAGAAGACTGGCAGCAGGTGGGGGAACCCAAACACGGTCTACTACAGCCTGGCCAACACCGAGTTTGCCGATGCCGCTGCCTGCAATTCGAACACGGTGAACCCGACCAGCAACAGTTGTATCTTCTACGATGTCACGCAGGGCGACAACGACGTTGCGTGTGAAGCACGCTCGGGCACGCTGACCAATTGCTACCGCCCCTCGGGCACGTTTGGAGTTCTCTCCACGTCGAACAGCGCTGACGATCCCGCCTACACCACGAACGTGGGATGGGACTTCCCCAGCGGGATCGGATCGGTGAACGCCTACAATCTGGTGATGAATTGGCCGTAATGAGGGCGCACCGAGTATGAAAAAATCAGGAGGAAAAATGAGAACGACACTTTGGACAATTTTTGCCGGTGTGTGCCTCGTGGTGAGTGTGCCGCAGAGCAGAGCAAGTTCTATCTGCGATTCGATCGCGGTGAATTCCGTGACGAATTGCGGCTTCGAAACCGGGGACTTCACGGGGTGGCAACTCTTGGGGAACGATGTACCTACAGAATTGGGCCTCCAATACGGAGTTGAGGGTACCGACCCGATCGATGGAATCAGCCCGAACAGCGGGGCTTATCAAGCGTTCTTTGCCGACCTCACCTCGAATCCGACTACGCTGTCGCAAACGATCACCACGATTCCAGGGGAGCTGTATACAGTTTCCTGGTATCTGGCTCAGGATACGACACCGACTGTGCCGTATTCCAACGCCTTTTCCGCATCGTTCGGCGGGGATACTCTCGCCGACCTGACAGGGATATCTGCGCAGGGCTACACCTTCTACACCGATCAAGTGGGCGCGACGTCCGCGTCAACGACGCTGAGCTTCACGTTCGGTAACGATCTTGGGGAGTTCCTGCTGGACGATGTCAGTGTGGTGGCGCCGGAACCTTCGGCGTGGACGCTGATGCTGTTGGTGGCGGGCGGATGCGTCTTCCTGCTGAAGCGGAAGGTCAGCCAGGGCGTGGCGAAATAGCCGCCCCGTATCGCTTGTAGTTCTGCTATACGGCAGCGGCCTGCACCGGCGAAAGCTGGTGCGGGCCGTTTGCCTTTTCTTGACCACAAGGTCACTCTACGGGACAGGCCTTGACGTTCCAAATTTCCGATGCGTACTGCGCGATAGTGCGGTCGCTGGAGAATTTGCCCGATCCAGCCACGTTGAGGATCGCCTTGCGGGTCCACTCCTCCGGCTGCATATAAAGCTCTCCCAAACGAGCCTGCGCGTCAGCATACGCTTTCAGGTCTGCCAGGTGCATGTAGAAGTCGCCCTGGTCGAGCAGGGTCTCGCGGATTGGATCGAAGATGCCGGGTTCGCCGCGGTTGAAGTACCCCGAGAAAATCAGATCGAGAGCCGCGCGCGTCTCGGGATCGTGCTCATAGTGCCAGTGCGGGTTGTACCAGCCGCGATGATCCTCTACTTCGGCAGCGGTTAATCCGAACAGGAAAAAGTTCTCCTCGCCCGCCTCGGCGGCCATTTCGATGGTGGCGCCATCGCGGGTTCCGATGGTCAGCGCGCCATTCATCATGAACTTCATGTTGCTGGTGCCGCTGGCCTCATAGCCGGCCGTGGAGATCTGCTCGGAAACGTCGCTGGCGGGAATCAGACGCTCGGCCACGGAGACGTTGTAGTCGGGGATAAATATCACCTTCAGGCGTCCGCGAACCGAGGGATCTTCATCGATGGTGGCGGCGAGATTGTTGATGAACTTGATGATGACCTTGGCCAGGTGGTAGGCGGGCGCGGCCTTCCCGGCGAAGAAGAACGTGCGCGGCGGCACGGCAAGATTGGGGTTGGCCCGCAAGCGGTCGTACAGAATTACGATGTGCAGGGCATTCAGCAATTGCCGCTTGTATTCATGAATGCGCTTGATCTGGCTGTCAATGATGGAATCGGGGTCGACGGTCTGGCCGGTGGTGCGCCGCAGCCAGTCGGAGAAATGCGCCTTGGCGTCGCGCGCGGCCTGGCGGAACACAGCGCGAAAAGCAGAGTCTTCTGCATGCGGCTTGAGCCCGGCGATGCGGGAGAGATCGGTTATCCATTGGTCTCCGCCGAGGGCATCGGTGATGGCGCTGGCAAGCTGCGGATTGGCCACCAGCAGCCATCGCCGGGGCGTGACGCCATTGGTTTTGTTATTGAATCGCTCCGGGTACATGGCGGCGAACTCGGCGACAACGTGCTCCTTGAGCAGTTTGGTATGGATCTCGGCGACGCCATTCGTGCTGTGCGATCCGATGATGGCCAGGTGGGCCATGCGAACTTTTTTCGCAGGCCCCTCCTCGATCAGGCTCATCCGCTGCACGCGGCCCTCGTCCGCGGGGTATTTCTCGCGAACGGTGTCGAGGAAACGGCGGTTGATCTCGTAAATGATTTCGAGGTGGCGCGGGATGAGGTTTTCGAACCAGGACACCGGCCACTTCTCCAGAGCCTCGGGCAGGAGAGTGTGATTCGTGTAGCCAAGCGTGCGCTGCGTGATGGACCACGCGTCGTCCCAGCCGAGATGAGCGTCATCCAGCAGCAACCGCATCAACTCGGCGACGGTAAGCGTGGGATGTGTGTCGTTAAGCTGAATGGCGACTTTATCGGGCAGGGTGTGCCAGTCTGAATTGCGGCGCCGGAAGCGGCGGACCAGATCGGCAACCGAGCAGGCCGACAGGAAGTACTCCTGCAGGAAACGGAGCTCCTGACCTGAGACGACGGAATCGTCGGGGTAAAGCACGCGTGTCACGGACCGGGCTACCAGCCGTTCGGCAACTGCGCCGACATAATCGCCCCGGCTGAATTCCTGAAAGTCGAACGTGTCGGGGACGGTGGCGCTCCACAGCCGCAGAGTGTTGATGGTATTTCCGCCGTAGCCAATCATCGGACGATCGTACGGAATACCGATCAACCTGGACGGCTGTCCCGGAGTAATCACAAGTTGACCGCCGTTGAAGTGGAACCGGCAGTTTACCTTCACTTCCACCTCGTCGTCGAGGCGCGCCACTTCCCACGGATCGGGGCGGCGCAGCCAGTTGTCCGGCTGCTCCACCTGCCAACCGTTCTGAATAGTCTGGCGGAAAATCCCATACTCGAAGCGGAGACCATAGCCCATGGCGGGAATCTGCATGGTAGCCAGCGAATCCATGAAGCAGGCGGCCAGCCTTCCCAGACCGCCGTTGCCAAGGCCGGCGTCAGGCTCCTGGCAGAGGAGCTCGAGCCAATCGCAGTTGGTCTCTTTGCACGCGGCGCGCATCGATGGTTCCACCAGCAGGCTGGATGCGTTGTTGGCGAGCAGACGGCCGATCAAGTACTCCATAGAGAGGTAATAAACGCGCTTCGGGTTCTGATGTTCATACGTTTGCCGCGTCTTCAGCCAGCGCACGGAGAGCACATCGCGAACGGACCGGGCCATTGCTTCATAGCGGTCGCGAGCCGTGGCGAAATCGGGATCGATTGAATTGTCGAAGATGAGATGGCGGTTGTAGAGCGCGTTGGGATCGCCGTGAAAGTGGATGGGGCCGTACTTATTGACGACGTCGGGATGCATTCGATCAAGGTAGCAGGTCGGGATTACAAATGTGTCAAAGCAGTGACACAATCCGTGCTGGAAGCGGGCATGGACTTTGAGTAAGCCGGGCGCTCCCGAATCGAGGTTCAACAAATATTGGCGCGGTCTCGGCTTCTTGGCCGCTTCATCGCGCGTCACTACAGTTGGTTTCTGGCGATGTTCAACGTTCCTGCCTGGCGTTCAGCAACCACGGCGGGAGCTGCGCTATTTCGGATGCCGGTCCGGACGGTCGAACAGAAGAAGCAGGCTGCTGTTTCCGCGGGAGAGCTGAAGCGGCAGGTGCGCCGACGTCAGTTTCCCGCGCACCGGACTCCGACGTAGCCGGTCTTATTGCCGGGCTTGCGCGGCGCGCGGGCCGAGACCCGGAGCACTTTTATGCCGCCTACGCAGGAAGCTCCGCGCAGGATTCGATATTCGCCGTTGGGCGGACCCTGCGGGTCTGAGACCGCTGTGTTCGCATAGGGCGCATACCAGTCGGCAGTCCACTCCGCTACGTTGCCGAGCAGATCGTATAGTTCGTACGCGTTGGGCTGCTTTTGCGCGACGTCGTGAGTCTTTCCGTCGCTATTTGCGTGGAACCAGGCGATCTGGCCTGGATTTCCATAGCGAAGACCACCGGAACCGCCGCGCGCCGCGTATTCCCATTCCGCCTCCGTCGGCAAGCGCATCCCGACGGCATTGCAGTAGGCGTGAGCGCGAAACCAATTGACCGATTCCACCGGCAGGCTGGGGCCCTGAGCATTGCTGGGGTTGCTACCGAGCACGCGCTGAAAAGCCTCCTGGGTAACCTCGGTCTGTCCCATCCAGAACCCTTTGCCGATGGTGACTTCGTGAGGCGGGCTTTCGTCAGAATCGCAATCCGCATCGCCGGATGAGCATCCCATGGTGAATTGTCCGGGCGGAATCCAGACATATTTCAGACCATCCTGCGGATTCACTTTCACGTTGGAGGATGGTGCGGATGTTTCCGGGCGTTCGGGGGCTTCGGTTTTCTCGGGCTTCTCGGGAGCCTCGGACGCATTCGCCTGCGTGGTCGTGAGCAGCGGCGCCGGGCTGGGTTTGTTGGACTGACTGGATTGACTCGCAGGGGAAAGGGGAACTCCGGCCGGGTTGGCCGGTTGCGCCGTCGGAGGAGCGGCGGCGGATTGCCCGGGCGCCTGTGGCGCGGTGGCCGGACGATGCGAAAGGAACCAAACGGCCAGAGCGGCAGCCACCAGTACCGCGGTCAACGCGGCAAAGATCAGAAGAGGCGATTTCTTTTTGGAAGGAGGGCTCGACGAAGACGCCGGACGAATCTCCATTGCCACGGTTTCGAACGAAGACGCGCCGCCGCGAAGCTCATCCGACAAAGCTCGGATCGCGTGCCCCATTTCCTCCGCCGAGCTGTACCGCGCCTCACGCTCCCGCGCCATCGCTTTCGTGACGATGGCGGAAACGCCGGCAGGAATGTTCAAATCCGGACGAGCCGCGCGAGGTTCGGGAGGCGCGCCCTGCAGCCGTTGATTCAACGTCGCCAGCAGCGTATCCGCGGCGAAGGGTCTCACTCCGGTGAGCATCTCAAACACCACCAGGCCGAGCGAATACACATCGGTCCGCGCGTCCAGCTTGTCGCTTCGCATGCCCATGGCCTGCTCGGGCGAAGCGTATTCGGGAGTGCCCATGAAGATTCCGGTGGCGCTGGTGGTGGCGCCGGTTAATCCCAGACCGGTATCTTCACGCACCTTGGCGAGGCCAAAATCGATGAGCTTCAGGGTCTCGCGGCCATCGGCGCCTCTTGCGAGCAAGAGGTTCTGCGGTTTGATATCGCGATGGATGATTCCCTTTTGATGGGCCGCGGAGAGTCCCGCGCAGGCCTGTGCAGCCAATTCAAGAACCTCCTCGCAGCGCAATGGACCCCGGTCCATCCGCTGGTGCAGGCTTTCGCCCTGAATGTACTCCATCACGATGAACAGCTTGTCGTCCTCGGTGAAGTCAACGTCCTCCACGCGGACAATGTTGGGATGCCGGAACTGGCGCATCACCAGCGCTTCGGACAGAAAGCTCGCGGATTGCTTCCCCGCGTCCGCGCTCACGCCAAGCAGCAGCTTGATGGCCACGTCTTCGTTCCACAGCAGGTGACGCGCGCGATACACGACACCCATTCCGCCGCGCGCGATCTCCGACATTATCTGATATTTCTTGCGAATTACCGTGCCGGGTTCGAGAGCGCCCTCGGGCCGCAACTGCACGCCATCGTGTGGGCAGAAGGTTACGCTGTCGGCGTACGCCACGCGGCAGCTCGGGCAGGTCTTCATCGGGTCCATTCAGCTTAGCGCCCGCCGTGGAGGCCACGCAAACTAGTCGCCGAGAAACTTGCCGTAGGCTTCGAGGCCGCTGATGTGGTCGCAGGCGGCTTTAACAGCGGCCACGATGGGCACGCCGAGGATCAGTCCGATGGCGCCCCACAACGTGCCCCAGAACATCAGGGCAACGGTGACCACCAGCGGATTCAGGTGCAGGCGCGCCCCCACCACTTTCGGATACAGCACGTTCACGGCCAGCAGATGCAGTCCCGCAACCACCACGCTGATGAGCAGGTAAATCGGCGGACCATTGTAGACAGTGAGGCCCGCGGCGAAGGCGGGCAGGATGGCCAGAGGCAGCCCCACGTAAGGCACCAGGCTGAGGAAACCGCTCAGCACGCCAACCAGCAGCCAATACGGCATGTGAATGGCGAGGAAGAAGCTCGAACTCAAAA
Organism: Bryobacteraceae bacterium; assembly: GCA_050013535.1. Classification (GTDB taxonomy): domain Bacteria; phylum Acidobacteriota; class Terriglobia; order Bryobacterales; family Bryobacteraceae; genus CAWACP01. The sequence goes on from JBEKFB010000065.1 coordinate 11,309, forward strand.
CGGTGAGAATCAGGCCCAGCATGAAGTTTCCGATGACATAAGCGCGGGTCGCATCGGCGATGCTTTCCCAGGTCTTGTGCGCCACCTGGCGATCTGCGCCGCTGAACAGGTAAAGGAAGCTGCGTCGTAAATGGTCGCGCCAGCTCAGCATGAAATACACGACGAACGGCACGAAGCTGGCCATCAGCACGAAATCGTATATGGACCGCACGTAGCTGTAGAGGAATGAAAACAGCGGCGTGGGCTCCTGATGGAGGCGCACTTCCGGAATTGTTGGCGGCGTAGTTGCGGCGGCGGCAGGCCGGCGGCGTCCCCGCAGGATGGTGGAGAGCGTGGAAGTGGCGGGCGTGGGAGCGGCCGGTTCCTCCTGACGGAACCGCTTGGGCACTATGACCTTGATCGTGTTCTGCTCCACCTGATCCAGGCGCGTGGCCACGGCGTCGGCAATTGCGTCGATGCGTCCGCTGTAGTTCGGCAGATCTTCCACCAGACCGGCGATTTCGGTCCATGCGCCCAGCCCGATGAGGTACAGGAACACGAGCGCAATACCGCAGACCACCAGGCTCGAAAGCGGCCGGGGCATGCGCAGGCGCACGAAGAAAGTCACCACCGGGTCAAGCAGGAACGCGATGATGGTGGAGATCACCAGGGTGATCAGGAAAATGCGGCCGTAGTAGAGCAGCGCGATGCAGGCCGCGGTGGCCAGAATCGCCGTGGACGGGCTCGCCGGCTTCCGCGTGGGAAGATCGGGAATCAACGCCGAGACTGGTGTAACCGGGTGCACGGAAGAGCCTGTTCCTATAATGGAATGGAATCGTGGGAGAGGGCAATCCAAAGACTACCGAACCGCGCGTATTGGCGCTGGATCTGGGCAGGAAGCGCATCGGGCTCGCACTCAGCGATGAGCTGGGGATCACCGCGCAGGGGCTCGAAACTCTGCAGCGCGCCAGTATTCGGGCCGACCTGGCTGAATTGGCTGGGCTCATCTCCGAGAAAGGCGTGGCGCTGATCCTGATGGGCAAGCCCCTGCACATGAGCGGGCATGAAGGCCGGCAGGCCGAATACACGCGCGATTTCGCCGAGCGGCTGGGCAATGCTACAGGCGTCCCGGTGGAGTTTCGCGATGAACGCCTCACCACGGTGCAGGCCGAGCGCGTGTTGCGGGAAGGCGGCGTGCACCTGCGCGAAGATCGCGCCCGCTCCGTGGACCGCCTCTCCGCGGTGTTGCTTCTGCAGGATTACCTGGATTCGCGGCGGATATGAGATCTCGCCGCAGGCGATTCGCCTGGATCATTCCATTCGCAGTGGGCGTGGGCACCATGGCACTGCTGAGCGCCCTGGGCATCGTCTGGTCGCTGTTCGCACCATACCAGGGTTTCGTTGACTCGACATTCGTGGACATCGACAAGGGCACCGGCACGAGGGCTATCGCCGAGGAATTGGCGCAAGCGGGGGCCGTGCGGTACCCGTGGCAATTCCTGCTCGTGCGGCTGCTGCGCGGTTCGGCGAGATTGCAGGCGGGTGAGTATCGTTTCGCGCAGCCCGACTCGGCATGGCATCTCTTTGACCGAATCGAACGCGGCGATGTCTTCTATTACGAACTGACAGTGCCGGAGGGCAGCAATGTCTACGATATCGCCACCGAGGTGGATCGGCTCGGTTTCCTCAGCGGCGGCGATTTTCTCAAAGCCGCGCACAACCCGGCGCTGATCCACGATCTTGCTCCCGATGCGCCGACGCTCGAGGGGTATCTGTTCCCGTCCACATATCATGTAACTCGGCACACCAGCGTGCAGCAACTTTGCCGCATGATGACCAGCGAGTTCCGGCGTCAGTGGCATTCGCAGAATGCTCCGGCGCGCGTCGACGTGAACCGCGTCGTCACAATGGCGTCGATGGTGGAGAAAGAGACGGCGGTTCCTGACGAACGGCCGGAGGTCGCAGCGGTCTACTACAACCGGCTGAAGCTTGACATGGCGCTGGACTGCGATCCCACGACGATCTATGCGGCCATGCTGGACCACCGTTATCGCGGCGTGATTTACAGGTCCGATTTGGCGAGCGCGAATGCGTATAACACCTATACGCATGCGGGAATGCCGCCGGGACCTATCGCCAATCCGGGCGCCGCCGCGCTGAAGGCGGCGCTGGAACCGGCCGAAACAGATTATCTTTACTTTGTGGCGAAGCCGGACGGTTCCGGATCGCACCAGTTCTCCACCGATCTGGCGGCTCATAATCGGGCGGTGGAGGAGTACCGGCGTGGCCAGCGGCGCATCGGACCGCATGGCGGGCGCTGATTTCGCTCCCGGAATCGGACACTCGATAGCGAAATCGGACAGCGACGAGGCCGTGTAAGCCACTGATTCCGATGACCTGCCCCTGCTCGTGGGTGGAAGGGGAATTGCACCTCGACTTGCGACATTTCATGAAGATCATTCCCGTTGTAGTCCTGGCACTCACCTGTTCTTCGTTCGCGCAGACCCCGGAGATATCTATTCGGGAATCGCCCGGGCGCCCGTTCGCTGGCCCACTGCTGCGCCCGTTCCACATCGACAAGCGCGTCGTCTCGCCCGTCAAGCTCAACAACACGCCGCGGTTGGAATCGCTGGTGCGCGCCGGCAATCTGTATCTCTCAGCCCGGGATGTGATCGCGCTGGTGCTGGAGAACAATGTCGACATTGCGATTCAGCGCTACGGTCCATTTCTGGCACGTGAGGTTTTGCGGCGCGCCCAGGGTGGTGGGTTCCTGCGCAGCGTGGGATTGCCGATTAATCCCGGGCCGGTGAGCGTCAGCCTCGCGGGAGTGAGCGTAAACAATGTGGGGTTAGCCGAAGGCGGCGGGGTGGGATCCGGTGGCGGCATCGTGATTCAGCTTGGACCGACGCCGCCGAATCTCGACCCGTATCTGTTCGCCTATGCGAGCCTCCAGCACACCACCACGCCGCAGAGCAACATCTACCTGACCGGCGTCAACACGCTCACCGACGACAGCCAGGTTTATCAAGTGGGCTACGGGCAGTCTTTCACCGCTGGCACCAGCTATCAGTTGACCTTCAGCACGTACCGCAACAGCTTCAACAGCCCGGATTTCTCATTGAGCCCGTACGACAGCGGCAACCTGGATCTATATATCACGCAGAACCTGCTGCAGGGACGGTCCATCGGCGTGAATAATCGCAATATTCGCGTGGCGAAGAACAATATGAAGGTGACGGATCTGCAGCTGCGGCGGCAGGTGATCACCACCGTCTCAGCCATCCTGAATCTCTATTGGGATCTGGTGAGCTTTAACGAGGACATGCGCACCAAGCAGCAGGCGCTCGATATTGCGCAAAAGCTTTACGACGACAACAAACAGCAGGTGCAACTGGGCACCCTGGCCGCGATTGAAGTGACGCGCGCCGCGGCCCAGTTGTCGCAGAGTAAAGAAGATCTGCTCATTTCACAAACCAACGTGGCCCAGCAGGAGACCATCCTGAAGAACGCGCTCAGCCGCAACGGCATCGCCAGCCCATGGCTCGACGACGTGCATATTGTCGCGCTCGACCGTATTGTGGTGCCGGAAAAGGAAGACCTCAAGCCGACGGCGGAGCTGATCCAGCAGGCGCTTACGACGCGGCCCGAGATCGAGCAGACGAAGATCAACATTCAGAGCAGCCTGGTGAACCTGGGCGGAAGCAGGAACGGTCTGTTGCCCCAGTTGCAGGCCTTCGCGGAGTTCACCAACAACGCGTTGAGCGGGACGGTGAACCCGATTTACAACGGATCGAGTGGCCCGGTGGATCCGTATTTCATCGGCGGCTACGGGAACTTTCTGGATCAGGTATTTCGCCGGAATTTCCCGAATTACACGGTCGGTTTCTCGCTGAATATTCCGTTTCGCAATCGCCAGGCGCAGGCCGACTACGTTACCGATCAGCTCGCGCTCCGGCAGAGCGAACTGCAACTACAGCGAACTATCAGCCAGGTACGAGTAGATGTGAAGAACGCGGTTATCGGCCTGCAGCAGGCACGGGCGCGGTATGAAGCCGCCGTGTCCACGCGTGAACT
>JBEKFB010000066.1:0-15705 GCA_050013535.1 Bryobacteraceae bacterium
GGCTGGCCACTGGAATTGTCCACGCCCACATCGAGAACGCGATACCCGCACATGAGCCGTCCGCCAGCAGCCTGAAAGCGCCTGAGCATGATCGCAGGCAACTGATCGTACCCCTGCTGAATGGAATAAAAAGGGGTGCTCATCATATACATAAGTGTCCCCACAATCATTGCCAGGGACGAATCGTAGAGGTTCCAGTTACCCATGGACGAAGAGGCGAATGACGCGGAGCCGGTCATGTTATAGGCTTCCGAACTCACCCGCGTCGCGAAAACGTTCCAGAAGCCATGAGTATCCAGGGTCTGACCGTCGGCCGTTTTCACTGTGCGCAGAAGGCTCTGCAACTCATTCATCTGCGTGAACGCCGTGGACGAAGCCCCGTTCTTCTGAACCTCGGCCGCCAGGTTTACGAAAGCGGTGTTGACCTCTGAGCTGCCACTGAGAATCACGTCGAGCAGGAGGGTAAACGGGTCGTCATACTTTTCTCCGTCCATCAGAAAGTACGGCACGATGTTCGGGTAGTAATCGGTTACGGCTTGCACGGCGGCTTCGGCAGAAGTGCACCATGCAACCAGCGCCGCCAAAGTTTGCTGATCGAGAGGCTCCGGCAGCGGCGGTACGGCAGGGCAAAACTGCACGATGAATGCCCGCCAGGCGCGAAGTAGTGTGGCACGTCCCTGCGGCGTGAGCGGGACCAGCGCCGCCGTATCCGGAGGCATGGGCGAGTATGCCTTATATGGGAATCTGTGCCGGCGCTGATATTGCAACTGCGGCCCCAGGCTGAATGCCGGGCAATCGACAACCGTGAGATCGGAGCGCAGCTCCTTTGTGCACAGGCCATAGACATTTTGCTGCAACTCGCTAAAACCCTGACCACCCAGCTCCATCGGCATCTCGGGCAGCGTGGGATCGCGATGACTCCACAGCCGGCCACCGATGCGTGAGCCTTCTTCAAATAATGCGACGTTCAGCCTGGATCGTATCCCCCGCAAGGCGTCCAGAGTGGGGCTGTCGCCGGGTTTCGCGTTCATCAGGCGATATGCCGCGTAAGCGCCGCCGGCGCCCGCGCCGACCACGGCAACATCGAGAATTTCATCGGAAGGACCGGCCATGTATTCCCTCTTATCCGCTCGCGATTCGTGGTTGAAATACGGCGGCCAGTGCGCGCCTGGCCTGGTTCCCGTCATTGGAGCCCGTGGCATGCAACGTCAGGCAATGGTGGATGGAGGCCTCGCCGGGAGCGAGCGGGCACAACACCGGCTGCCCATCCTGAACCTCTTCCGCGATGTAGTGGCCATGCTCGAACACATGCGGACGCAGACCGTGCGCGTGCGACCCGGCCAGATAGCGGATGCAACTCGCTTCGGACTGTACGGGGTCCAGAGGGACAAACATGCTCAATCCGAGATGTGGAGGCGGGCGATATGCGGCGTCCTGGTGCCATGGCGTCCCGTGACCACCGCGAGGCTTCACAAATACGCGCCAGCCCATGAGCACGTTGTCAGGTTCGCAGCAACATAATTCGGCGGCCGTGTTTCTGGCAGTTTGCGCGAACTGTGTGTCGGCCAATTCCGGCGCCATGGCTTCGGGAGAGACCACCGTCAGCAGCGATTCCGGGATTTCCCCGGCGAGGCTGACAAATCTTCTTGCGCGGTTGGACCATTCTTCCAGCACGCGGTCACAGAGAGCGCGCAGAAGGTCAAGTTCCGGGTCCGTCACAATCCGGCCCAATCGCACGAACCCGGCCTCGCGGAACGACTCGCACTCGGTGGCCGTCATTTCTGTGCCTCGGGAAGGCTGCCAAGCATAAATTCGCCGACCGACGTCTCACGATAGTAATCGCGCCCCGACGCTCTGGCGAAAGCATCTGAATCTCCACCGCCAAGCGGGCATCCGGCGAGCCCCATCGCAGTCGCGGTGAGGCACATAGTTTGTTGCAGCACCCCCGCGTCCTTTAAAGCCAGCGCATAAGGCACGCCCTGATACCTTGCCGTGAGGCGCTCCATGCGCGCAGCATAGACGATGAGGATCTGAGGCTCGGCAGTCTCACCGGTTGCGATCCTTGCCCGGGCCAGCAGATCCGTCACGTCTTCGTTGGGTTCGGCGACCCTCCGTAGCCGATGGCTCCGCGGGCGGTAATGATAAAGGCCGGCGTCCACTCCCTCGCATCGCTGCACTACCGAGTAGAGCTCAAGCTCATAGCAGCCGCCCGCACTCGGATACGGACGATTGCCCTCACTGCGCGCGCGAGCCGAGCGATAGAGAAACTCGCCCAGTTCCCTGGCCGTGATAGGGGCTTTGCCACCAGTCCGCACTGATCGGCGCATTTCCACGACCTGAGCGAAAGGCGGATCGTCCCTCTTCAGCTTTTCGATATCGGGAGCATACAGTTCGATCCCTTCAAAAGGCTCTTCGATTGATTCAATCGCGAAGGGCGCCGGTATGCGGCCACCGTAGGGGTTCGCGTGACGTCCCAGCCGGCTGCGGGCGTGAAAAAGCAGATCGTGAAATTCCCATTGTGAGGACCCGGCAAGCTCACGTTCGCGTCCGGTTTCGTCGCATTCCACGATCGCGCCGCTGTTGACCAGGATCGTCAGGACTGCTTCAGCTTCCGAAGACAAGCTGACCTCGGCCGCCCTCACCGGACTGACGAATGCGCTCACCAAAGCCATCGCAGACGAATGATGCACCAATATCTGCGAACCTGCGAGCGGGGATTCGAGCACTAGATCGTTCTCCTCCCGCCGCATATAGGCGAACCTGGATAAGGCGAAAGACCCCGGGCCGAATCGCAGCGCCGGGTCGAACCGAGTTCGCTCGGTGGTCGGGACGAATGTGGCCAGTTTGTCGTCGCCCGACATGGCCGTGTAGCAGGTCCATCCGTTCCTCTGCGACAACAGGAACGCGCTGCGGCTAGAAATAGGGGCAGTGGCCGTTGAGTTCATGCTCGTTGGTGGGTTCCTTCAGCCACCCCAGTTCTACGGGAACATCATATAGCCGGCCCGGCGCGAAGCGCGGCCGAAAATGGCGCATACCCGGTACGATCACCTTCACGACCTCAAGACCGGTATCTGGTCTGGTCTGATCCAGCACGAAGACCCGCAGGCCTAGCGCACTGGCTCGCCGTAAACACTCCATCACTTCTTCCAGAATGTCGTTTGTCGGAGTGTGCGAATAGGAGGAACGTGACATTGGACTGCAATCGGCTGCGGTTAGATACGGCTCGGTCCGCAGAGTCGCCGATTGCCACCAGGAGATGGCCGCCCGGTTCTGTCCCGCATAGGCATCGGGAGTGTTTGCGTTGACGGAAATAACAGCGGGCAGCGATTGATTCACCTCGGTTAAAGCTCGCTGGATTCCGATCCGCGCGTCCAGGTGTGCGCCAAACCCGATCAGAATATCCTCCGCGTTCTTATCCGTACGGCGCGACACCGCCGCGAACACGGGAATCCGGAGATCCGTGGTCAGGTCGAGCACCCACACATCGCGGTTAATGGAGCGATGATACGCCACCATTTCGTCGAAGAAACTTTGCTGGAAGCTGGCCAGCTCCACCGGAGGCCGGCGAACACGGTTGTACCACCACATAGCGACCGCGTCGCGTTCGACAAGCTCCAGAAACCCTTGTAGAATCGCTTCCTCCCTGCAGGCGCCCGCGGCGCAGCCATTGGAATCCGCGGACGCGAATCGGGCACCCTCTCCGCCCGCATCGTAAAAACAATACGACGCCGGAAGATAGCGGACCGCGCCGCCATCCAAAGGCCACACTGAAGACCATTCGATCTCCGCAGTCTCGTCCAACCGTTCCGGAACTATTTCCACCGCCGATTCGCTGGCGTTTATCTCGTCGCGCACGGCATACTGGCTCTCGCTGAAAAGCATGCACGTGTTCGGATGGATGGCTTCGCCTGCCAGCGCGCGGTAGCTCGCGGAGACAAGTGCTTCATCCCCTTGAAATTCCCCCGAATAACGCTCGATGGCTTCAGCCAGTGCGCTCACTCGCGCCTGTGCGGGCAGCACTCCCTTGCCGCCCGCGGAGCGCAGCCTGCCCGCCCGTCCTTTGTGAAAGCTTCGCCGCCCACAGATTTCGATCGCCGTGTACGACTGCGCCCATGCGGGGAAGCCAGCCGGCAGGTTGCTTTGAATTGCTCCTACGATGCCGGTAAGCGGGCTGATCTGGCTCTCTAGTTTGCGCTGGGTTTCTTCCGGTGGGTGGATGCGGTAACCGCCATCGTGCGCCAGCGTTCCGCGATGGCTTGTCAATTTAATGGGCTGACGCTGGCGGGCGGTGACTAGACCCGGGTTGCCGCACACCGGGCACTGCGGCCGTCGCGTCACTGTATGGCGCCTTTGCCGCAGAGTTCGAACATTCAGCGTTACGATGGCCCCTTCGATTTCGGAATTCGACGGTTCCACGATCCAGCCAGCCGTCTGCGTTGCCGCCACCGCATACCCCAGATGCAGCGTTGCCGGTAATTGCGGAACCTCCGCGCCGTTGGTGTGGACGAGGCCACGCCTCTCGGCGAGATAGGTCACTACCTTGCGATGGCCGCGCAGGCGATCGGCCATGCAGTGCCAGCAGCAATTCGCTCCGAACGCGGGGCCGATCCACACCTCCGTTCCAACCGGCTTGCATATCAGCCACCCGACACCCGCCAAACGGGCTTCCCGCGAAATGTCCTCTACATCGTTATGTAGGTAGTCGGACGTAAGAACAACCCATCGCTTCGCCTTGCTGTCCACGCGGGCGCCGGAATCGCTAAGCAGGTCTCTTAAAGGCTCGACGTCCAGGCCGCCAACGGCAATGATCCGCACCGTATTCTCGCGCAAACAAACTGCCGCGGAAGCGCTCGCCGTGCCTGTAGACTCCCAGAATGCGGCCTGAGCAAGGGGAAGCTCGTCGTTCTGCTCCTCGATGTAGCCTTTGCGGCGCAGTGAATCGAGGGCGCTGTAGATTTCCACCGGATTCCGGCCACTCGCCAGGAGATCGGCGATCCCCTTTATGTTGCCTCCTCCGTCCAGCAACGGTATCAGGTCCTGATACACCGCACCAGGCAACAGATAGCTTTCGCGTTCCGAGAGGAGGAAGACACCAAGGCCGGGAGCGATGTAGTGCCGGAGGTGCGGGCGCAGCCGAAGTGTCCGATCCTCGATCACGACTGGCATCGGCGTGCAGCCCGATCAACAGCAATAGGGCATCGCGATATTGTACGTGCCCTTTACCACCCCTTCCAGCTGTTCGTCCGTCAGATCGGCGGGGCGAGGCGGAACGAGGAAGATGTCAAGGAGCGTGTCGTCGTGAACCTTCAGATGCTGCCGGACCGCCGCGGTGGGGTCCGTCCGCAGCAAATCCGCGTACGACGGGTCCGACCAGGCTTTCGCGAATATCTGACTCCAGTCTTGTGACGTAACCGATTTGTTGGCCATGGCTCTCCTCAGGGCGCGCGGTATCTCCAGCTAGCTTGTGCGTACCGCTGCGCCGTGCCGGTCATGGTACCATCCGAAATCCGCCGGTGCAAGCATGTCCGCGATTGTTGTCTTTGCTCTGCCTCTTCACGGCCACATGCCGGCGGTTCTCCGGCTCACCGCCGAATTAAGTGCGAGGGGCAGGAGTGTCATCTGCTACACGTCCCGCGCTTTTGCACCGGCTGTACGAGAAACGGGCGCGGCGTGGCGCGGCTATCCCTCTCCGTTGCTGGAAGACCTGAGCTACACGCCCGATTTCTGCTGGCGGCTGATGACTTGCGCAAAGTCGATTCTTCAGCAGGAGCTCTCCGTTTTGCGTGATGACCGCCCCGCGGCCATCCTCTACGATGCGATGCTGCCCTGGGGCCCGGCTGTGCGCGATCTTCTGGCGGTTCCCGCCGCGTCCATCATCGCCAACTTCGTTTTTCACGGACCCGTGCAGGCGATGCTGCGGCATTCCCGCATCGCTCCGAGATCGATCGTCGACCTGATAGCCGGCTGCCGAGCGCGCGCGGATGCCGGACAGATCACCGAGGAACTGAGATCCGAGTTCGGCGTCACCGTGCAGGACGGCGGTGGCGCGCCCTTCCCCGATGACCGGCTGAATCTGGTATTCACGTCTCGTCTTCTCCAACCCTTTGCCGAGTCGCTGGATAACCGTTACGTCTTTGCCGGTCCCGCTCTTCCTGGGCCGAACGTGTCAGACGAACCGGCGATGCATGGGCTGGGTACTCGCCCTCTCGTTTTCATCTCCTTCGGGACGGTGTTCAACGCCGATCGCGAGCTTTTCGAGATGTGTTTCGATGCGCTGCCGCCACTCGATTGTGACGCGCTTGCGTCCACCGGCCGTGCATATACGGCTGCCGATTTTCCGCGAGGGAGGCATATTCGGATTGTGCCATTCGTTCGTCAGACGGCGGTTCTCGAACGCGCGGCGCTTACCATTACCCACGGCGGCATGATCACGTCCTGCGAGAGCCTCTCTCGGGGAGTCCCGATGATTCTGATCCCGGCTACGGAGGAACAGGAAATCCTCGCCAGCCGCATTGAGCAACTCGGTTGTGGAATTCACATTCCGAGGCAGGAGGTGACCGCGGAACGGCTGAGTAAGGCGTTGAGCGGCCTCCTTAACGATCCAACCTATCGCGCCCGTTGCGAATCGGTTGCCGAGTCCTTTCGCCAAGCTGGCGGCGTTTCGCTGGCGGTGGATCGGATTGAAGCATTGTTGGCGTAGGGCGGACTGACTGTGAAACACTGCCCAAACCTATGCGGCGGTGGGGTGCAGCACGCTGAGAGAGCGACCTGTGAAAAACCAGTACACCCCAATCCCGCAAACGGCGGGAAGGCCTAAGAAGACGTACCGGAAGCCGGGATGATAGCGTGGTTGCCGGCTTCGCGCAGCGGTCAGCGTGCGAGTTGCTGCGACATCCATGGCAGCATGTGGTCGCGGATGCGCTCGACGACATGGTTCACGTGGTCGCCCTGAAACACTTCCAGAGTGTTCGAGATGCCGGCCTGGGACAGTCTCTGCGACAATTCCTGCGCGCCGAGGATGATATGCGGGAAGTTCTCCTGAGCCCCGTACTCGATGAATATAGCTTTTAACTGCGCAATATTCGACAGCAGAGGGAACACCATATTGGCGGGCATGTTCGCGGATATTCGCGAGAAGGCCTGTGGATTTGTCCTGACACGTCCGCCTTCGACATAAAACGGCGGGTCGCCGTAGATGTTTGCCGCGGGATCGGGAGCCAGAGCGGCGGCCATCGCGCTGTTCGCTGCAACAAAAAACTGCCCATCGCGCAAGGCCTGTGAAACGTCGTTCGGCGATTTCAGTGCCGCGAGACGAGGCCAGGCCGGATTGGCTGGCCCAAGGTCCCCAACCATATCAGTGCAGCAGGGGCTCATCGCATACACCGCGCTGAAAACATCCGGATGCCTGAACGCGAGTGTCAATGCGCCATAGCCACCCATGGAGTGTCCGGCGATGCCGCGCCTGTCCGCGGTGGCTATTGTTCGATAGTTCTTATCCAGGTAGGCGACGACGTCTTTGACGATATAGTCTTCCCAATTTCCGGTTGTGCTCGAATTCGCGTAAAAAGCGCCCTTGTATTTGTTCAAGCCATTGGGAAGAACAACGATCATCGGCTGCGCCGGCCCTTTGGCGATCAACTCATCCATTGATTTTCGGAATAGCTCGCCCGCCTGACGCCGCGGCGTCGGATCTGCATAACCGTGCAGAAAATACAGGACCGGGAAACGGCGCTCGGGCTCCTTGCTGTAGGCTTCCGGGAGGTAGATCGATACCGGTTGATCGGCAGGGTCGCCTAGCAGATTGTGCTCGAGCCCAGGCGAGTGAACCGTGATATCGACCACCTGGGACTGTGCCAGTGCGTCTGGGACGGGAATGCAGAGCATGAGGGCGGCCAGGAACGTACCTCTCGCGCTCGCACGTTTGATTACGAATGACATGTGGATATTCTACGTCGGGGTGTGCAGCCGGCTGCGCGGCTGTATCATCGATGGATTACTCATGGCAGGTTACGAACTCTGAGACCGATCTTCATCGTAGGGTGCCCGCGCAGCGGTACAACCTTGCTGCGGGATTTGTTGCGCTCGCATCCGGGAGTCACGATCGCTCCCGAGTCGCACTTCATACCGCGCTTCTATCGAGCTTATGGCGATCCATCGTCGGACGAAGAGGCGTGGCGGATCGCCCGGAGCATTCTGAAGACTCCTCGCGTGGCCTTATGGCAAATCACAGCCCAGCCGCCGGATTTTGTCGGATGCAGGTCGTTCAGCGAGGTGACATCGCGCTTGTTTCAGATATGGGCGCGCAAAGAAGGCAAGCCGAGATGGGGCGACAAGACGCCGCACTATGTTCGGGACATCCCGCTGCTGCTCCGGCTGTTTCCGGACGCGCAGGTTATCCACGTAATCCGGGACGGGCGCGATGTAGCGCTTTCGTGGTTGCGCACTCAGTTTGAGCCGCGCAATTTGTATATGGCCGCGCGCATGTGGAAGGAAATGGTGACGAGAGGCCGTCGGGAGGGAGCTCTGTCGCCTGACCGATCCTACATGGAACTGCGCTACGAAACCTTGCTGGCGCAGCCCGAGGCCACTATGCGCGGGGTGTGTCAGTTCCTGAATGAACACTGGAATTCGGCCGTTCTTTCACCGAGCAGACTCGATGTAATGCTCGGCAAGAAAAACCGTGCGATCACGAGCGTGGCTTTGCACGGCGATATAGTGCTGGACAACGCAGGCAAATGGAGGGACGGCATGGCCCTCCGCCAGCGAACTCTGTTTGAGAGTGTCGCTGGAGACTTGCTGAGTGAATTGGATTATCCAGTCGAAGGTCTTGCGCGTCCGCTCTCACGAGGCACGGAAATCCTGCTCGAAACCGACCATCGCCTTCGCTTTCTGGCGAGTAATCTGTGGAAGCTGCGCCGGCCCCGTCGCCGCCGTATCGCTATCTCCCGTGCCGGGACGATGTTACGCCGATTACTGCGGCATTCCGCCACGTCCGCTGAATCTCAGGACGACGCGCGGACGTGAGAAGATCACGTTTCGCGAATGTAACGAACTACCAGATGCGGCACGCGGGCGCGGCTACCATCGGCTTGCCGAGACTACAGGAAAAAGCTTTCTGGAACTCGGGCATGTTTTCAACCACGCCGTCCGTGCGAAAACGCGGCGGGGCGTGCGGATCTGTGCGCACCATCATGCTGGTCATTTGCGGCCGCTGCAACTGACACCATGCCTGACCGTAGCTGAGGAAGAAGCGCTGCTCTGGCGTGTAGCCATTAACAGTTGCCGTCCCTTTCCCCTTCAGCGTGTCCATCAGTGCGTAGAAAGCGAGCCGCAGGCCTCCGAGATCGGCGATGTTTTCGCCGAGCGTCAGCTCTCCGTTCACGTGAACTCCGGGGATGGGCTCGAATTTCGAGTATTCGTCGATGAGGCATTTGGCGCGCTTCTGGAACTCGTCTGCGTCGGCCTTACTCCACCAATCCCGAAGGTTGCCGTGAGGGTCGAACTTGCGGCCTTCATCGTCGAACCCGTGGGTCAGTTCATGCCCGATGATCGCTCCTCCCGCGCCGAAGTTAGCCGAGTCGTCGCTGGTGTTGGAGTAGAGCGGCGATTGCAAAATTCCGGCCGGGAAGTTGATGCTGTTCTCTGTCGGCTCATATCCGGCGTTCACCGTCGGCGTGCTGAAGGGCCACTCGGCAAGGTCCACTGGCTGGCCGATCTTGTGCAGGTCGTGCTGTACCTCGAACTCGGTGGCGCGCTGCCAGTTGCCCGCGAAGTCGTCGCGTACGATGCGCACGCCTGCGTAGTCGCGCCACTTATCCGGATAGCCGATGCGGTTGGTAATGGCTTCCAGTTTGGCGAAGGCTTCCTTCTTTGTTTCCGGCGTCATCCAATCCAGGCCGGTAAGATTCTTATTCATCTCGCGCTCGATCGCGTGCACCATGTTCAGCGTTCGCTGCTTGCCCTCCGCGCCGAAAGTTACATCGACATACTTCTGCCCCAGCGCGTCGCCGAGCGAGGCATCCACGGATTCGACGCAACGCTTCCAGCGCGCGCGAAGCTCGCGGACTCCGCTCAGGGTGTGACTGTAGAAGGCGAAGTTCTCATCGACGAACGGCTGCGAGAGAAACGGGGCTTCATTGTGTACCAAATGCCAACGCAGGTAAGCCTTCAGGTCGGCGACGTTGGTTGCCCCGACGGCAGAATTCAAACCGCTGAAGAATTCCGGATAGTCGACATCCAGCGATTCCATCTTTGGCGCGCCCGCGGCCGCGAAGAACGCTGGCCATGATATGAGCGGAGATAACTTCTCGAGTTCCGCCACGGAGAGACTATGGTGAATCTTGTCCGGGTCGCGGCGGGAGACGCGGTCCAGCGAATGCTGCGCCAGCAGAGTCTCGAACGCGAGCACGGCCTTTGCGTCTGAGGCCGCAACTTCCGGCGATTCACCGATGAGCTGAAACATTTGCTGCACATGCTCGACGTAGGCTTTGCGGATCTGCACGGCTCGCTCATCGTCTTTCAGGTAGAAATCGCGGTCTGGCAAGCCAAGTCCGCCCTGATTGACCGCGCCGATGCTGCGATCCGCATCCTTAGGATCGGTCTCGGAGCCGAACTCGAAAAACACGTCGTTGCCCTGCCTGTGCAACCGGGGCGCCTCATCGAAGATTGCCCTTTTGTCCGCCAGCGCGTCGATGCGCGCTAATTCGGGTTTGATGGGCTCATAGCCGCGCGCGCTGACCCTCTTCTCGTCCATACAGGCGAAGTAGTAATCGCCAATCTTCTGCTCGATCGTACTTCGTGGAGCGCTGGTGTCTGCGGCGTGTTCCAGGATATCGCGGAGCACCAGACCATTCTTTTCCACCAGCATTTCGCCTGTCCCCCAGGATCCGCGGTCTGCCGGGATGGTGTTGGTGGCCAGCCAGTTCCCGCAGGCGTACTGATAGAAATCAACACAGGGATCGACGCTTTTATCGATGGAGGCCGGATTGGGTATGGGCGGGGGCTGCCCCGCGGATTGGCCGGTAGCCTGAGCGTACAGCGCAGCAGTGGCACAGGCGGCGAAGAGCAATAATCTGATTGGCACGGGCCATTGTAACGCGCGCGCGTTGTTTGGCGGCATCATACAAATCGATTAGACGGCGAGATCCTCTACTCAGTTTTTACTATTGTGACCGGGATGTCCGATCCGTAGACTTACTCCAACAAGTCTCTGGAGGGACGTTTACTCACCGATGAAAAACATCGCTTTTCTATTCGTGTGCGTGTGCGCATTTGTAAGAGCACAAGCGCCGATCGGGACACTGGAAGGGCAGATTACCGATCCAGCTTCGGCGCTGGTATCGAATGCCGAAGTCAGCGTCCATAATGCGCAGACCGGTTTCACGCGCTCCGTCGTTTCGTCCCATCAGGGGACCTTCCATTTTTCCGACTTGCCCGTTGGTACTTATTCGCTCGATGTGAAGGCGAAGGGTTTCGCGCCGTATTCCGCTTCGTCCATTCGTGTCGACATCGGCCAGGAGTTGACGTGGCCCGTGCAACTGGAGATCGCCAGCGAGCACAGTGAGGTGAGTGTCACCGGGGAGGCCGTGACTGTGGACGAGAGTCCCACGCTCGGTAACGTGGTTGACGAGAAGCAGACGGTCGACCTTCCTTTGAACGGGCGCGATCTTACGCAGTTAGGGCTGCTGCAGCCCGGGGTGGCCCCCATGACCGCGGGCCTTGCCGAAGCGGGCGGCATTTCGCGTGCCGGCCAGGCCTACGCGGTGAATGGTGAACGTCCCGAATCCAACAACTATCTCCTGGACGGCGCCAGCAACGTGGACAGCGTGAACGGCGGGTATGCTCTGCGCGTGCCGGTGGACTCGGTGAACGAGTTCCGCATCCTGACGCTGAACGCGCCAGCCGAGTATGGCGAGACCAGCGGCGCGACGACTTCGATGGTGACGAAATCGGGAAGTAACGATTTTCATGGCGACATCTATGACTTCTTCCGAAACGACGCCATGGATTCGCGCAATTTCTTCGCGGCGCAAACCGAGCCGCTGCACCGCAACCAGTATGGCGGCACTCTGGGCGGACCCATCCGGAAGAACAAGGATTTCTTCTTCGTCTACTATGAAGGCCAGCGCGATTCTCAGGGCGAGACACAGGCTGCCATCGTTCCCACCGCGGCCGAGCGGACAGGAGATTTCTCGGGACTTGTCGATCCATCCACCGGACAACCCGCACCGCTGATCAACGAATTCACCGGTCAACCTTTCCCTGGCAACCAGATCCCGACGTACATGCAGAACTCGGTGGCTCTCGCGGCAGAAAAGCTGTATCCTTTACCGAACGCGGGCGGCAACGTATTCGAATCCACGCAGCTTGGATCGATGAATTACGATCAGGGCGGCTTCCGGCTCGACCACTACATCAACGACAACAATCAGCTCTTTCTGCGATTCTCGTCGTCGTCTTCGAACGAGCTTGATCCGCTGCCTATCGCCGGAGCCGGCGTTCCTGGTTTTCCGGTCACCGACGATATTGTGACGAATTCAGCTACGACGTCCTGGGTTCACATTTCGCCGCAAACCGTGCAGACGGTGCGCGCCTCTTTCTTCCGCAATGTATTTATAAACGGGCAGGCGGACAATCACACGCCGGGCAGCAGCCTAGGTTTCCAATACGATCCCACGCTCCCGTTGAACGACGGCGTTCCTTATCTCATCGTCAGCGGATACGCGTCGTTGGGAAATCCGATCACCGGCCCGCAGAACACCTATCAGAACGATTACCAGGGATCTTATTCGCTAGCTATGACACGCGGCCGGCACAATCTGAAATTCGGAGCCGATCTCACGCGTGAACAGATCAACGCTCTCTTCGGTATCGCCACGAATGGCTTCTTCGTGTTTGCGCCGTTCCCCGCGAGCGATTCTTTTGCCAGCTTTCTGCTGGGGCAATCGGTGCAGTTCTTCCAGGGCGGCGGCCAGTTCGACCGCGGACTTCGCAAGTGGATCGTCGCGGGATACGCGCAGGATGAATTCCGCATCACACCAAAGCTGACGCTCAACTTCGGTTTGCGGTACGAAGTGAATACACCCTACACCGATATTCGAAATCGCCTGAACGCGTGGGCGCCAGGCCAGCAATCGACCATCTACCCGAATGCGCCGGAAGGCCTGCTGTTCCCGGGCGATCCTGGCGTGCCCGCAGGCATCGCGCCGATCGATTATCGCGAATTTATGCCGCGAGTTGGTCTCGCATGGGATCCGTTCGGCGATCACAAAACGATCGTGCGGGCCGGCTACGGCATCTTTTATGACGGTTACACCAACGGGACCGGCGGTCCTCTGCAGGCTTCCATCAGCGCGCTGCCGTGGACTCAGGCGTACCAGTTACCTGGTCCCGGATTTGACCTCGCCAATCCGTATGGTGGGGCTCCCTCCCCATTCGGTAACGGGACTTTCGTTGCACCGGCCACGGTGCTGACCGTGCAATCGGGGATGCTGCCACCGTATTCGCAGAACTGGGATCTCTCCATCGAGCGGGCCATCGCGAGAGACTATCTGTTGGATGTTCGTTACGTCGGCACCAAGGGGACTCATCTCCCGCGCTTCATCGAAGCGAATCCCACCATTGATGCGGGTCCGCGCGAGTTCAGCACCTGCAACGCCGCCGGCTTGTGCGATTACGGCTCGGTGGGATTGCTGGCCGACGAAGACAGCTCCACCTACCATGCCCTGGAAGTGGCCTTTTCGCGGCGGTACACGAATGGCCTGAGCTTTTTGGCTTCTTACTGGTACTCGAAGAGCCTCGACGGAATCTCCACGCTGAACGTCGCCGGTTCCGCGCCCACGCTGGTGGCCGGCGAAAACGACCTCGCGCAGAATCCTTTCGATGTGGCCGCGGAAAAGGGCCCCTCACTGTTCGACGCCACGCATCGCTTTGTATTCAGCGGAAGCTGGGCACTGCCGAGTTTGAAGGATGCCTCGCGTGGTGTTGCCATGTTTCTCAACGGTTGGCAGTTCAACACTATCGCGAGTCTGTCCACAGGCACGCCGTTCACCGTTTATGACAGCGCTAACGTCGCCGGCGAGGGAAGCGCGCCGGAGATCAGCGGTTTCTATTCCAGCCGGCCCGACCTGATTTCCGATCCGAATCAGAACCAGCCGCATACGCCAAGCGAGTGGGTTAGCCGCGCGCCGTTCCTGCAACTGAATCCGGTGACGCAGGTGGGCCAGTTCGGCAATGAGGGGCGCAACGTGGTGCGCGGCCCGGGAATTGAGGATGTCGATGTTTCGCTGTTCAAGTATTTCAACATCGATGAGACCCGGCGTGTGCAGTTTCGGGCGGAGTGCTTCAACCTGCTGAATCACCCGAATTTCGGGCTGCCGGAGAACGATCTGGAATCGCCGGCGTTCGGACAAATCCTGCAGGCGGGGCCGCCACGTCTGATGCAACTGGCGTTGAAGTTCCTGTTCTAATGGTTCGCGGGGGCTTAATTCTTTTCGGGTATTGAGTCCCCGCCGCACGCACGGTTACACTCAACAGGGTCCAAGACGGGCTGGAGGCCCGGATTATGCCACACATTCAATTGCCCGAAGGCCTGCCCGGAATCACCAGCGGCTTCGCTTTCCGCCCGGAGACCGCCGAGCCAATGCGCGCGCTCGCGGAGGTTTTGTTGCGCGGCCCGAGCACGCTGACCAGCGGCGAGCGTGAGATGATCGCCACCTTCGTTTCCACGCGAAACGACTGCTATTTCTGCCAGACCAGCCATCGCGCGGCTGCGGCCCACCACCTGGGTGGCGATTATGGTCTGGTGGATGCCGTTCGGATCGACTACCAAAGTGCACCGGTCAGCGCGAAGTTGAAGGCTTTGCTGGCCATCTCGGGCAAGGTGCAACAGGGCGGGAAGAACGTCACCTCAGAGGATGTGGCTCGGGCGCGGGCCGAAGGCGCCACCGATCTGGAAATTCACGACACTGTGCTGATTGCGGCCGCGTTCTGCATGTACAACCGTTACGTGGATGGGCTCGCGACCTTCACGCCTAAAGACGAGAAACTCTACGACGAGATGGGCGCGCACATGGCGAACGAAGGATACGTGCGAGCGTCCGAACCCGCAGCCGCGGGACGGTAGAAACATGTCCAGCGCACCAGCTCG
Source organism: Bryobacteraceae bacterium (assembly GCA_050013535.1). Taxonomy (GTDB): domain Bacteria; phylum Acidobacteriota; class Terriglobia; order Bryobacterales; family Bryobacteraceae; genus CAWACP01. The sequence goes on from JBEKFB010000066.1 coordinate 15,149, forward strand.
TGAACAGGGCGAGAAACCGCTTTATCTGCCCGGCGTCGAGAACAATCTCAAGCCAGGATTGTATAAGGATCTGATCGATTCGGCGCGCGCCCGCAATGCCGAGTACTCGAAAATCTGGGACCTGTTCGCGTTTCAGCCATCGTTTACCGGCAGCCTGTCGACATTCAGCGAGGGAGCGAGGGTGTTCTGCGAACGCCGGCGACCATCAGCCCAGGCATGCGTGAGCTGATTGCCGCATGGACCTCCTGCCTGAACGAGTGCCGCTTCTGTACCCGTGCTCATGCCGCGGCTGCCGCCGAGATGCTTGGGAGTGAGGAACTTGTTCGAAGCGTCCTGAGCGATCTCGAAACCTCTCCTCTGGAGGAAAAGGACAAGGCCATTCTTCGCTTCGTCGCGAAGGTTACGCGCGAGTTGCCGGGCGTTAACGGAGCCGACGTGGATCGCGTACGCGTGGCTGGATGGGACGACGAAGCGATCTACTACGCCATCACCACCTGCGCTCTCTTTAATTTCTACAATCGGTGGATCACAGCAACCGGCGTTGCCGAGATGTCCGA
>JBEKFB010000067.1:0-15166 GCA_050013535.1 Bryobacteraceae bacterium
TGGCCGATGCTGGCCAGATGCACGCGAATCTGGTGCGTGCGGCCGGTGCCAATGCGCACCTCAAGCAGCGTGAACTTCTCGAAACGTCGCAGCACCTTGTAATCGGTGATCGCGGTGCGGCCGGAGTCGAGCCGTGCGATCATGCGCGTACGCCGCACCGGGTCCCGGGTGATCGGTTTCATGATGCGTCCGGTATCCGTTTTCACCGCACCATGCACCAGCGCGATGTACACTTTCTCTACGGTTCGCACTGCGAACTGACGGGCCAGGCTCAAATGCGCGGCGTCGCTACGGGCCACCAGAAGAACGCCGCTGGTATAGCGGTCAATGCGATGCACGATGCCCGGCCGCGAGTCGCCGCCCACGGCTGAAAGCGCGCCGAAACGATGCACCAGCGCGTTGGTGAGTGTTCCCGAATGCGCGCCCGCGCCGGCATGCACCACCATCCCGGCGGACTTGTTCACAGCCACGACATCGGCGTCTTCGTACAAAACGTCAAGCGGGATGTCTTCGGCAACCGCCTTGAGCGGGACGAGTGGAGCCGGAGTCACCTCGATGTGTTCGCCGCCATGAAGTGATTGCGACGCTTTCGCGGCGCGCCCCTCCACCAGCACTCGGCCCGTTCGAATCCAGTCCTGCAACCGTGCTCGGCTGTATTCGGGAAGCGCGGTGTGTAGAAAATGGTCCAGCCGCAAGCCGGCGCTCTCGGGCGGGACGATGATCGGAATCGAGGCCAATCCTGTCTCACTTTCCCGAGGTCAGGCTCAGCACCAGCTCTTCCATGACCACACGGTCATCGGGGCGAGCGTCGCGCAGCGCGCGGTCCGCCTCGAACAATCGCGCGAGGGCGCGTTCCAGTGTGGGCTTCGAAAAAGCGCCGACCGTTGCCGCCACCTGCTCCGCGCGGTCGCGCCACATGCGCAGGCCCTGACCGCTGAACCACGTCAGAATCTGCTGCGCGTTCCGCAGGCCGGCTTCATGCGCCACCAGGGCCATACGAAACTGAGTGGCAAGGAAACTGAGAGCCAGCGGAAGGTATTCGCCTTCCCGAAGCAGTGTATCCAGAGAGTCCAGAGATCGTTTGCGGTCGCCTCGCCCGAGCGCGTTCACCAGCGCAAAGATGGTAGTGGATTGCGCATTCGGGACCAGCGCCACAATGTCCTCGGCTGTGACTGCGCGCTCCGTTCCCACGTAAAGGGCCAGCTTTTCGATCTCGCTGGCGATGCGGCCCGCATCCGCTCCCAGAGCTTCCACCAGCAGACCGATTTGTGCGGCGCCCAGGCGTAATCCGCGCTCGCGGGCGAGATCCTGCGCCACACGGCGCGCTGACTCGGGCGTGAATGGCCGGAACTCCACCTGATTCGGAATCGCGCCATAGAACTTCGCCACTCGTTCCAGCTTCGTCTTGTCCTCGCCATCGAATTCATAGCGAGCGGCGTCGAACACTACCACGGTCCCCGGAGAGGGATTCTTCAGATAATCCGCCAGGCCACTGGCGGCCGTGGCTTCTTCGCTGGTGGCCCGTCCGCGAGGCAGCGCCGATTCCGCCGACGCTACCCAGATTACGCGGCGCGGAGCAAACAACGAGAACGATCTCGCATCATCAAGGATCTCTGTCAATGAAGCGGAATCGAGATCGTGGCGGGTGAGGCCTTGTTCGCGGTCGGCATCGCCCAAAACGCGCCCGATCAGCGCACTGCGGCACTGATCGCGAGACCAGATTTCCGGCCCCAAAAACAAATACACCGGCGCCGGCTCCTGCTTCGCGATGCGGCTGAGAAAAATGTCCGGACTCAAAAGTTCTCCAGAATACCGCTGACCACTTCGCGCGCCACGTCGTCGCTCATGCGCAATTCGGCGGCGCCGCCCTCGTCGAAATATGTTTGCGCGTTAGTGCTGAGTTCATAGCGCTGGCGGAAGTCCCACAGAGGACGCGAGTAAAGTACCTTGCCCTGGCGATCGTAAAGACTTACCTGAATTCTGGCGCTGACCTGCAAGGCGGTGGCGCGGCCGGTGGCCTGGTCGTTCAAAATCGCGAAGGATGTGAAGTTGGTCACGGCGCCCTTCAGAACCGCGTCGGCATCTTCCTCGTGGCGCACCACCTGATACCGTGTCCGCGCCACCAGCTCGCGCGAGATGGCGTCCGGGATTGCGTCGGTGAGACGGTAATGCGAGGTGTAATTCGTAAACGCCGGAACATAAACTGTGTGAATGTTCTTCGGCAACAGATCGCCTTTGCCGGACACGTGATAGCCACAGGCCGGCAGTACGGCGAAGACCGCGGAAGCCAGGAGCGTTCTAATCCACGAGTTCACGAATCACCTCGACACAGTTCTCGGCAACGATACGCAGATTGTCGGCGGCGGCCCAGAACCAGCATGCATGCGCATCGTTGCGGTCGACGGCAATGGCGCCGACAGTGATTCCGCCCTGCCCGGCCACCCCGGCATTGGAAGGCGGTTCCATATCGCCATTGCGCACGTCGATATCGGTGGACGACAGCTCAGACGCGAGGGTTTCCACGTTCGCCGGCGACGCGAAGCGGACCCATACCGAGAAACTATACGCGTGAAACACGGGTGCCTGAATCAGCCGAAGGGAGGGCATCGGCACGGGCGAACCGAAACCGAGCAACGTCGCCAGATGACCCTCAATACGCAATTCCACGTCAGCAAGCGATGGCGTGACGTCGCCGCCCCATGCTGGGAGCAGATTGAAAGCCACCTGAGCATCATAGACGGCCTTCGGCAGAGCCTTGAACGCAAAAAGATTCACCGTTTGCTGTTGCAGCTCGCTCAGGCCACTCTGACCACGTTCGCTGGCCGGCTCGAAGATGGTCACGACGGCTCTTTCGATCACCCGCACATCGGCAAGTTTCCTCAGCAACAAGGCGAGAGCGATGGCTGCCGCGTGCGCGATAACCTGAATGCCCGGCGCACCGGGGGGAGCGGCTGACTCCACCATTGGCGCACGGAGCCGAGCCGACGGTTCATCCTCCAGTGCGCCGCTGACATCCACCAGCGCCGGAGCGATCTTACGGCGGCCGGCTTGCTCGAGCGCTTTACGGCTCGCTTCGGCCGAGCCACAAAGAACCACGATGCCCGCATCCGCGACAACGGTGCTCTCCAGCGCGGATATCACCACGGCTTCTCCGCCTTCCTCGGCGATCACGCTAACCGGCTCGGCCGCTCCGGAAATCAGTTCGATGCGAGCTTCGATTTTCGCTTCGCGCAACACCTCGCGCACTTCACGGCCCGCCAGGGTTTCACTGCCGACAATGGCTATGGTTTGTCTTTCCAAGACGTTGCTCCGAAGAAAGCTATGAGAGCTCCTGACTCATTGTGCCAGACGTGCGTAATTTGATGGCCGATTTTCCGGCCACGCTACCATGAGAGCGTGACCGTCGACGAGCAGTTGCAGTACCTGAAAAAGGGCCTTGCCGAGCTCATTCGCGAGGAGGATCTTCGCGAGCGCCTCATCGCGGCGCAAAGGGAGGGCCGCGTGTTGCGGGTGAAGGCTGGGTTCGATCCCACCGCGCCGGACCTTCATTTGGGCCACACCGTCCTGCTGCGCAAGATGAAGCACTTCCAGGATTGCGGGCATCAGGTGATTTTTCTGATCGGGTCCATGACCGGTTTCATCGGCGACCCCACCGGACGCAACACCTCGCGCCCGCCCATGACGCACGAAGAGATCGCTCATAACGCCGAAACCTACAAGACCCAGGTCTTCAAACTGCTCGATCCGGACAAAACCGAGGTCCGCTTCAACAGCGAGTGGCTGGAGCCGCTGCGTTTCGCCGATATCGTCGGGTTGTGCTCGAAATACACCGTGGCGCAGATGCTGGAGCGCGACTACTTCGCCAAACGCCTGCGCGACGGGACGCCCATTCTGATCCACGAGCTGCTGTATCCGCTGGCGCAGGGCTACGATTCCGTGATGCTCCATTGCGACGTTGAGATCGGCGGCACGGATCAAAAGTGGAATCTGTTGGTGGGCCGCGAGCTGCAGCGCAATTACGGCCAGCCGCCGCAGATCGTCGCCACGGTGCCCTTGCTCGAAGGATTGGATGGCGTGGAAAAGATGTCGAAATCGAAGGGCAACTACATCGGCATCACCGAACCGCCAAAGGTCATGTTCCGAAAAGTGATGCAGATTTCCGACGAGCTGATGTGGCGTTACTGGGAACTGCTTACCGACAAGAGTCTTGCCGATATAGCGGCAATGAAGGCGCGCGGGGAGCCCATGGCCACCAAGATGAAACTGGCGCGCACCATTGTCGCCGACTTCCATTCTGCCGCGGATGCTGCCCAGGCCCAGGCCGATTTCGACCGTGAAGTACGCCAGCACGATGTACCGCTGGATATCGAAACCCTGCGCGTGCCGGAGAATGTCGGCAATAATCTGGCTAAGCTGATTGTGGCCGCTTCGATGGCGCCCTCGCGCAGTGAAGCCGAACGTCTGATCAAAGCCGGCGCTGTCGAAATCGGCGGTGAGCGTTATACCGGACTGCAGTTCGTGCCGGATTCCCTGCCCTTCACTTTGCGCGCCGGGAAGAAGTGGAAACGCATCGAGGCCTGAACATGCCCCGCAAACGGTTTGAATGGAGAATCCGCGACAAGACCCTTCTGCTCGGCGAGCGGACACTGATCATGGGCATCCTCAACGTGACGCCGGATTCGTTCAGCGACGGCGGCCGTTACGACGATCCCGACCGCGCCTATGTTCGCGCTCTCGAGTTGGAAGACCAGGGCGCGGATATCATCGACATCGGCGCTGAATCCACTCGGCCGGGCTCGCAGCGCATCTCCGAAGCCGAGGAACTTCGCCGTCTCGTGCCTGTATTAAAGCGTCTCAAAGACCGCGTGACCGTGCCTCTTTCGGTGGATACGTACAAATCCGGGGTGGCTCGAAAAGCGATGGAGTTCGGCGTCGCCATCATTAACGACCCTAGCGCGCTGACGTTCGATCACGAACTGGCGCGTGTGGTCGCGCAGTGCGATGCCGGTTTCATCCTGAACCACATGCGGGGCACGCCGGAAACGTGGGCCAAGCTGCCGCCATTGAAGGACGTGGCCGGAACCGTGGCGGCCGATCTGGCCGCCTGCGTACATCGGGCCACGCAATCCGGGGTGACCCGCGCGCGAATCGTCATCGATCCGGGACTGGGCTTCGGCAAGCGCCGCGAGCAGAACACGGAGATTCTGGCGCAGCTTTCACGGCTCGCGGAGCTCGATCTGCCCATCCTGGTGGGACCCTCGAGAAAGTCTTTTCTGGCGCAACCAACGGAGAATCAGACCGAAATGGCCACCGCCGCCGCCGTCACCGCTGCTATCCTCGGGGGCGCCCATATCGTGCGCGTCCACGATATCGAGGCCATCAAGCCGGTGGTCCAGGTTGCGGATGCCGTCCTTTCAGCGAGCCTATAATTCCCGCTACAATGTGTAAGTGCCCGCGCCCCGTATGCCGAACCGGCGAATGATCCCCCCCGAAGCCAGATAATGCCCATTCGCAAAACTCCTCGCCGCTACGGCCTCTTTCTGCGCGAGGCACTGCGTTCAGTGCGTTCTGTCGCTTCGCTGGTGCCGAGTTCCGGTCCACTGTGCCGCGCCATGCTGGCGAATATCGACTTCGCTACGGCGCGCACCATTGTGGAATTAGGGCCGGGAACGGGGGCGGTGACCGAAGAACTCCTGGCCCGCATGCGGCCCGATGCACGGATTTACGCGGTGGAAATCAACCCGGTTTTTGCGGCGCACATTCGCAGGACGTTCAACGACCGGCGACTGGTGGTGATTGAGGGCTCGGCCACGCATCTGTTTCATCACTCCGGCCTGCGCCCCGGCAGTGTCAACGCCGTGGTTTCGTCGCTGGGGCTCTCCTGCATGTCCGAAGACACGCGCATGGACATCCTGCAGCAGGCCCAGCGGTGCCTGGGCGAAGGCGGCGTTCTCAACCAATACCAGTATCTGGCGGCTTCGCTGTCGTACAGCGTTCGCGGACTTTTGGCGTATTTCTTCGACCGCATCGAATCCAGCAACGTGCTGCGCAACTGCCCGCCGGCGACCGTATTCCGCTGCAGCCGCCGTCCCGCGATTCATCTGGCGGCGAGATGGCCGGCCGTTCGCGAAGAATCGTTGCGGCGCTGACAAGAGCGATTTGATACGGGCCATTCTGTTCGATCTGGGCAATACCATCGTGCCCTTCGATTTCCAGCGCGGCTACGCGCGTATGGAGCAGCATTGCCAGTGGCCCGCGGCCGAGATTCCGAAACGCATCGCACAAACCGGCCTTGTGCCAAAGTTCGAAACAGGCGATGTCGAGCCGGAGGAATTCGTCGCGAGCCTCTGCGCTGAGCTGGGGCTGCGCTTGTCCCACCAGGAATTCTGCGATCTGTGGACCAGCATTTTTCTCCCGGGAATGCTGATTCCGGAATCACTGCTGGCGTCATTGGCGCAACGTTACCGGCTCGTGCTGGTCTCCAACACCAACGCGATTCATTTTGGCATGGTCCGCTCGAATTATCCGCTGTTGCGGCATTTTCACGAGCTCGTGCTGTCGCACGAAGTGGGCGCGGCCAAGCCGTCGCCGAAAATCTATCGCGAGGCTATCGTTCGAGCCGGGTGTGCAGCCGATGAATGTCTCTTTATCGACGACATCGAAATGTGCGTGGAGGGTGCCCGCCGCGAAGGCATGGACGCCGTGCGATTTGAATCGTTAAGCCAGCTCGAGCGGGATCTGCGCGTACGTGGAGTTATCCTTTAAGAACACGTCTGCGCCGTGTCCAGCCGCTTACTCGCACAGCACGTCGGCCATGCTGGGAGGCGGACCGCCGTTGTTCTCCAGGTAGCGAACGAGGGACCTTTCCGACCCATCGAAAAATGCGTCGGCCAACTGCCGCACAGCGACGCGCCGAAGCGTTTCTTTGGTCACCGCGGGTGCATACACGAAATGCCGTCCATGCTTTTCGCGCGTCACCGCTCCCTTGCGCAGCAGCCGCTCCAGCAGGGTCATCACCGTCGTATAAGCCAGGGGCTTGTGCGGCGCCAATGCGGTTTGCACGTCGCCGACGTTCCCTTCCCCCATCACCCAGAGCGCATTGAGACATTGCAACTCGAGCGGCGGCGGCATCTCTCTCGCTTTGCCTGTGGCGGTCACTATTTGCGCAACGCCTCCTGCAGCTTGTCCCCGAACAACGATCCGCTCACCGGCTGCTGCGAACGATCGTCGCGCGGCGCCGGTGCATGGTTCACCGGAGCGGCCGCGGCTTCGGTCTCCGCCGCCGGCCCGGGATCCAGATATCTCGCCTTCTTCAATACGGTCCGCTCCAGCGGGGGAACATAACCGGTCCAGCAGCCGGTGCTGTGGCGGTCCCGCGCGATGGCCGCCCTCATGCACTCCATCTTGGAATCCACGTTGTCCAGATGGTGCAGCAGCAGCGCCTCGGGAAACAACGGCACGCGCGGCGAACCGAACTCCAGTTCGCCATGATGGCTGATAATCATGTGCGCCAGCAGCGCCCGGGTGTCTTCGGGAAATCCGGGAACCTGCGCCAGCTTCTCGTCGATCATGCGCAATGCAATCACGATATGCCCCAGCAACTGGCCTTCGTTCGAGTAGCCAAAACTGCGCTCATATGTAAGCTCGCGTACCTTGCCGACGTCGTGCAGAATCACGCCGGTGAGCAGCAGATCCAGATCGATATCGCGATAGTGCGCGGCAGTGAACCTCGCCAGCCTGCACAGCGACAGCACGTGTTCGATCAATCCGCCCAGGAACGCATGGTGGACGGTCTTGGCCGCCGGCGCGGTGCGGTACGGGAGAGCGATGCTCTCGTCGTCCATGAATGCCGTGAGCAACGCCCGCAGGTGCGGCGTTGAGATCCCCGCGACGATCTCGCGCAACTCGGCGAACATCTCCTCCGGGCTGCGTTCCGAGCAAGGGAAGTAATCGGCGAAGTCCACTTCGCGCTCTTCCACGCGCGCCATTTTGTGGATGGTGAACTGCGGCCGGTTCTGATACACCTGCATCAGGCCCTTGACGCGGACAAAATCGTCGCGGTCGAAGCTGTCCAGCACTTCGGCGACGTTGTCCCACATCTTGGCGTCGATGTCGCCGCTCCGGTCGCCCAGCACCAGCGAAAGATACGGCTCACCCGTTCGCTTCTGGCGCACGTCTTTCGACTGGACCAGGAATACGCCGGTGACTACCTGGTTGGGCTGCAGCTCGCCGATATACGGAGATTTCATCTGCGGCTATTTCTTCGCGGTGGTGCTGCTGCTCGACGTATCGGTCGATTGCGTGCCGGGAATCGGGACACCCAGCAGGTGCTTCTTTTTCCTCTTTCCCGAGACGTCCGCCTTGCTGACGGTCTCCGGCCTGAGCTGGGCCGAATCCATCCACGCGGTGTTTTGGCCGGGCGCGGCGCCAGTGTCGACATACCCTTTCTTTATTTCGAGGAACGCGCTCGCGCGCAGCTTGGTCAGGTATGCGCGCAACGCAGGTTGCATCTTCGGCATGTAGAGTTTGTCCATGATCTCCGGCTCGACCTCGTCCATCGAAGCCTCTCCGGCTTTCTGGTGGCTCTCCACTTTGAGAATGAGAAAGCCCTTCTGCACCTTGATCGGATCGGTTACGAATCCGGCTTCCTGCGACCAGACCGCCGTCTCGATGTTCTCGGCCAGCTCGCCCTTTTTCCAGCCGCCCAGATCGCCGTACTGCTCCCGGGTCACCGCATCGGAGTTCTCGTGCGCCAATTCAGAGAACCGTTCGCCTCCGCGCGCGCGCTTCACCAGGTCGTCGGCTTTCTTCTTTGCCAGGGCCGCGTCCGCTTCGTCCTTGTTCTCGGTGGAAATCAGGATCTCGCGGAGGAAGATTTTCTCCTCGCGCATGAAGTCGGCTTTGTGCTCGTTATAGTACTTTTCCACATCCTTATGGTCCACGCTCATGCGTCCCTGGACTTCCTGGCGGATCACGTGTTCGGTCAGGATGTTGTTAGCGATGTCCTGTTTGAAGTCCTCGAACGATTCGCCGGTCTGCTGGTGGATCATGTCGTGAAATTTGTCGGTGTCCGCCTCGCCCACCTGCTTTTGGAGGTTCGCCAGGTATTTGGACACGTCGTTGTCCACCTTGATGTCCAGATCCTTGGCTTTCTGGATCAACAGCAGCTCGTCGATCTTGTTGCGTAGTTGATCTCTCTCGTGCTCGGCCATCGCCTGCTCGATTTTCGCGGCGGGTGTGTTTTGACGGACCATTTCGGCACGCGCCTCCCGGCGTACCCGCTCAATATCCTGGCTGGTGATGATGTCGCCGTTGATCTTGGCAATAATCTCTTCCTCCACCTCCACGGCGGCAAACACGGGCGCACTCAGGGCGGCCACAAACAGAGCTATAGCGGAAAACTTCATAAGAGACATTATCGCCGATCCGAAGCTGGGCTCTACATGTGTAAGACGGGACGCAGGTGTGGCGGCCGCCGCCCTCGGCTAGTCCGAGACAGCTAGTTCGCCGGGGATTATGCGCCGCGTGCGCGGCAACACGCCCTTTCGCGCCAGCAGGCCCATGAATGCCAGAATGCCGATGAACACGGTTAGCTTGATGATGTCACCGGCCAGACCTCGTGGCAGCAGGATCCACAGCATGCCCGCTACGGATTGCGCCACCGCCACCGCCCAAACCGTGCCGTAGAAGTAACGGCGCTCGCTTCCTTCGCCTTTCGTGGAACGTCGCACGCGCGGCAACACACCGAACAATCCCAGCAGCCAGATCGCGCCTGCTAGCGGGAAGTAGGCCACTTCGTAAATCTGCCGGAGCTGCCAGCGACCCGTGAGAATGGCGTCCACCAGGCCCGCCGCATTGAGAACGGCATACGTCAGCGCGGCGCTCCATGCGAACGTGTAGCAGATGCGCCGGTACCACGGGTTCGGCTTGTCCTCGGTAAAGCGGATGATGTACGGGCGCGGCTCCACGCCGGGCAGCCGGCCCAGCAAACCCGCGATCCCAGTGCCCATCAGAACCGCGCCCAGCCACAGGATCATCCATCGGTTAAATCCGTAGGCGAAGAGGTGGAAGGTCAGCGGGCCGGGCGCGAGAAAGAAGACGAAAATCCAGATGGGCCAGTGGGCCAGCCGGTAGTGCGGCTTGTTGCGCTCACGGATCCGGCGCGCGCTGGCGAGTTCGGTTCGAACGGAGGAGGGCACGGCTAAAGGTTCAGGATAAACGACAACCCGGGAGAGCACCGGAGTCCCATACTCAGGCCTTCCCCCTGGAGAGCTAAGTCGATTGCCCTAACACACCCTGGATCGCACCGGCCCCGTGCAGGCTAGCCACGGCCCTGACGATAGATACGTTATGGCGGCTGGCGACACGGCGGCGGTGAAGAAAAACATGGTGGTGCTGCTGGCGATCGCGTTTGTGATCGCAGTGGCGGCGACGGGCGTTTTTTACGGTCTCTTCGCAGACAGATTCAAGGACAACAGCACTCAAGTTCCCAGGCAAACCGTCGTGGTGACGGCGCGGGCGCTGGAACGCGGCGCGGTGCTGAAGCGCGAGGATGTTCGCACGGTGGAAGTGCAGGGGCCGGCCGTGCTCAGCGGCGCGGCGACGAGCGCGGATCAGGTTGCCGGAAAAGCTCTGGTCACTGCACTCGGCAAGGGTGCCCCGGTGCTGGAATCGGCGGTGGTGAGCTCGGGTGAGTCCATTCCCGGCCTCGACGACGTGCCCCAGCGCATGCGCGCGGTCACGTTGCATGTGGCGGAGTCGGGAACTCTGCTTCCACTTCTCCATGCCGGGTCTCGTGTGGACATTCAGGCCGTGTTCGACCGCAACGGTCTCGTCGAGCTTCGCCGTGTGGCGCAGGACATTGAGGTAGTCTCCACAGCATTGGCCGAACCCGGCTATGGACGTTCGCCGCTGCCGCAAGTCACGGTCCTGGTGCGCCCCGACCAGTCCGACGTCGTAGCACTGGCCGATACCGGATCGCGAGTGCGGTTGGTGTTGCGCAACAGGCAGGATCGGTCGGACACGGCGGCGCCCCGGCTCGAACTCACAGGCTTGTTCCAGGGACCACTTCCCACGCAGCAGGCTCCCGTGCCGGATCGCCCTACGGCCACAGCGGCCGCGGTGCCAGTCTCTGTGCCTGCGGAAACCATGCACGTTCGTATATTTGCGGCGGCGCCTGAGACAGTGAAGCAACTCGGTGTTGGAGGATCGGCGTGGCGCATTCTTGCGATTGCCGGCGCGCCCAGCGATCCAGGCGCCGGCGCCGATCTTTCTTCCTCGGACATAAGCTTCGGCGCCAGCGATACGGCTACGGTACACGCAGGAAGCGCGGATTGCACGGTGCGCATTCGGCTTCACCTGCGGCGGCAACTAGAGATCTCTCCGGAGCTGGTCTGGCGCGATGGCGAAAGCACAAAAACGGCCAGTCTCGATGCCCATGTCGATCCCGCCTCAGCCTATGGATTCGCCATTGCCGGGTTCAACTCGGCTCTCTCGGGCGTCCTGACGCGCGCGTTTCCTGGCCGTAATCTCGAGGGCCGTGAACTGGTGGTTACCATCGTTCCGGGGCATGATCAGCAGGCAGTCGCACGCCGATGACAGCGGTCTTCCTGGTCTTCATTTTCGTCTGCTGCTTCGCCGCACTCGGCGCGGCCTTACTGATTGTGTCGCAAATGCGCGCCCAGCAGCGGATGCGCCAGGAAGATCCGGACGCCGCGGATACCGATCTGTTCCGCGACGATGCTCTCAGCACCATCTCCGCCTGGGCCAGCATCCTCAAACGGTTCGATTTTGCCGACCTGCTTCGGCGGCGTCTCGAGGAAGCGGGATTGAGCTGGTCGCCCGGACGCCTCACTCTGCTGATGCTGCTGTGCGGCGCTGTGTCCATGGCCGTACTGGCGCGGTTTTCCTGGGTTCCGTTATGGGCAACTCTTCTGGCCGGCGCCGCGATCACCGCATTCCCTTACACGATGGTGCTGCGTCTGCGGGCCCGCCGCTTCTTACGATTCCAGGAGAATTTCCCCGACGCGCTGGATTCTCTCGCTCGCGCAATGCGCGCGGGACACCCCCTGGCGGCGGCTATGGATCTGGTCGCGAACGAAGCCGAGGAACCGGCCGCCGGAGAGATGCGCCGCACCGTTGCCGAGGTTTCGCTCGGAGTCTCCTGGGACCGCGCCCTCGCGCATCTCACCGAACGTATGCCGGTGCCCGACGTGGCGCTGTTTGCGGCCGCGGTCCAATTGCAGGTGCGCAGCGGCGGAAAGCTGGGTGATGCGCTCGCCAAGCTTTCCGAAGACATGCGCGAGACCGTCGCACTGCGCGGAGAGGTGAACGCGGTGGCCGCGCACGGCAAACTCACCGGCGCCATCCTAACGGCCATGCCATTCGCCATCGCGCTCATGATGATGGTGGTGAACCCGCAGTACATGGCCACGTTGTTTCACTATCAGTGGGGCAAAGATCTCATTTGGGCGGCCCTGACGTTCCTCGTTCTCGGGCACCTTGTCATTCGCAGAATCGTCACCGTCAAGACGTGACCCATGGCTGGACTTTTCATCGGGTTGTTTCTGTTTGTCATGACGGCGGTCAGCGTGGGCGGCTGGTTCTGGATGTCCCGCCAGGGTGCTGAGCCAGCTTCGGAATCCGCGGAACAATCTTCGCTTCCCGAACCTCGCGAGGTCGCGCACAACCTGCTGCTGCGCCTCGGCAACGCCATGCCGGCCTCGCACCAAACGAAGAATCCCTATCGAAGCAAGCTGGCCGCCGCCGGCTATGTGCAGGAATCGGCCGTGCCGGTCTTCTATGGACTGAAGATCGGGCTCTCAGTTTTCCTGGCCGCGGTGTGTGTTCTGGCCAGCGCGTCACAGAAGAGTTCCGCGTTCGGGATGTTCGCGGCAACCTTGTGCGGCGCGGGTTTCGGTTTTCTCCTGCCCGATCGCGTTTTGAAATCCCGGATCAAAGCGCGGATGATCCGCCTGCGCTCCGGCATCCCGACCGCTTTGGACCTGCTGACGCTCTCGGTGGAGGCCGGTCAGGGCCTCGATCTCGCCCTGCTCGAAAGCGCGCGGGCGCTCTCCGTCACCTACCCGGATCTCAGCCGTGAACTGTGGCAGGCGCATCTGGAAATGCGCGCGAGCAAGTCGCGGGCCGAGGTGCTGCAACGAATCGCCGAGCGCAACCGCGAACCAGAACTGCGCAAGATGATCGGCGTGCTCATCGATGCCGACCGCTTCGGCGCCAGCCTGGGCCCGGCCCTCCGCACGCATTCCAAGTACCTGCGCACGCGGCTCCGTCAACAGGCTCAGGCCTCGGCGCGCAAGGTCGGCGTAAAGCTGATCTTCCCCGTGTTCTTCCTGATTTTTCCCTCGGTGTTGCTGGTAACGCTGGGACCAGCCTGCATCATGGTTTACCAGCAGATCCAAAGCATGCTCAACGGCATGCCCCCATAACCTCTGACCCCGCTGGGGCTGGCCGCGCATAGGCGGTGCTTCGAGTACAATCACCCTCATGACAGCCCTCCGTCGGGTACTGCCTCTGTTCGTCTGCGCGGCCCTCGTCGCCTCCGCGCGCGAAACCGACACGTTCGAAACCGCAACGGGTCCCGTTCGCATCACGCCCATTCATCACGCCAGCTTCCTGATCGAAGCAGCGGGCAAAGCTATCTACATTGACCCGTGGAGCCAGGGCAACTACGAAGGTCTTCCTCAGGCCGGCCTGATCCTGGTCACCGACATCCATCCCGACCATCTGGACCCCGCTCAGATCGCGAAGCTGTCAAAGAGCGGCACAGTGATCATCGCGCCGCTGGCAGTGTCGCAGACGGTGACCAACGCGAAGGTGCTGCGCAATGGCGAGACAACAACGTGGGATGGATGGACCATTGAAGCCATCCCCATGTACAACCTGAAGCGCGGCCCCGCGCCGGGCAAGTTTTATCACGATAAAGGCCGCGGCAACGGCTATGTGCTTACCTATGGCGGGAAGCGCTTCTACATCGCCGGCGATACCGAGGGCACCCCGGAAATGCGCGCGCTGAAAAACATCGACGTGGCCTTCGTACCCATGAACCTGCCGTACACCATGTCCCCCGAGGAAGCGGCCGAGACGGTACGCGCCTTTCACCCGGCAGTGGTTTATCCGTATCACTACCGCGGGTCCGATCTCACAGTGTTCAGCCGCGCTCTCGCAGGCAGCGGCATCGAGGTGAGGATCAGGAATTGGTACTGACCGGTTCTATCGGATGTCCAGAGGAACCCGAACTTCCATGGTGCGTGGCTGCAGGCACTCGCGATCGTTACAGGCCTGGTAGCGCAGCTTGCCGGTGATCGCCGATGGACCCGGCGCAGCGTCCGCCGATGCGTGGAACGGCGTGATTACTCGGAATGTCCCGCTGTACACCGAGAGCGGCTTATCCGAAAAGCCCGATTTTTCGAGCTGCGGTTCGGGATATTCCACGGCCCCCGCTTCCACTGGCCCCTTGTCCCACGTCAACCGTAGCGGAATGAGGTAATCGTCGTTCGGTTTGTTGCTGTTCACGTGGAAACCGGTGCGCACGTAGAGCGTCAGTGTCGCCCGCGCCGTCTCACCACGCGCCACCGCGAGCGTTTGCACTTCGCCCAGCGTCAACGCGCCCGCGCTACTTTGCCCGCGCGAAAGCGGCATTCCCGCCGCCAGCAACAGAGCCAGTCCCCGCGCGGTGTGCGTCCAGTAATGTCGTGATCTCATGAAGGAATCCGTCTTTGTCGTCACCGCCGGCCAGCCCTTTATGCACGGCGGCGATGCGTCCTTTGCGGTCGAGCAGTAATGTAGTCGGCAGCGCATCCAGACCGCCATATAATTGCGCCGTGTGCTCATCGCCCAACAGCACGCGGTAATTCATTTTGCGCTTCTGGACATACGGCTTCACCACCTGCCAGCCGTCCTCATCCATGGAAACGCCGACTACCGCGAAGCCCCTCCCCTTCAGGCTCTGCTCGAAATCGATGAACCAGGGAATCTCCACCTGGCACGGCTCGCACCAGGTTGCCCAGAAGTCGAGCAGCACCACTTTGCCGCGATAATCCGACAGCCGGACAGTCGCTCCGTTCGCGTCCTTGAGCGTGAAATCGGGTGCGAGTGAGCGATCCTTCTCGGCTTTCAGGCGAGTGGCCGCGTCCAGGTAGTTTAT
>JBEKFB010000068.1:0-15130 GCA_050013535.1 Bryobacteraceae bacterium
TCGCCCAGCGCGGAAAGAGTCCTCGCCGATTGACGCCCCGTGAGTGCGCGCGGCTGATGGGTTTCGACGATGAAAGAGAGTTCGTCGTTTCGGACACACAGGCCTACCGGCAGTTTGGAAATGCGGTGGTGCCGAAGGTCGTGGAAGCAGTCGGCAGGCAGGCACTGCCGTTTCTGTACGAAGCTTCCCGGCAGATGGGTAATGGCTGTCTGTTGTACCGTGATCCGCCCAAACTCCTCCGCAGCGCGTAGGCGGCTCTCGTTTTCACTTCTCACGCCTTGCCGCTGTCACCGGCGGCGCCGCCGGCTTTGGCGCTTGCGCTCTGATCAAGGCGCGCGCGAGATTCGGACGCACCTCCACCCGCTCGATGTTGCCCACCAGCGGGAATGGCCGGTTGACGCGGGCATACGGAAAGACGGGCATGACGAAGGCGTCGACCAGAAAATCGAGCGCGCTACCGCTGACGGCGATACCCGCGATTTCCACCCGGCGCACGTACACCGTGGCCTCGCCATTGGCGGATCGAACCGACGTGACAATTCGAACCGGCTCCTCGCCTTCAATCAGCTTCGCGAGAAACCAATTAGTGGACTCACCCGCAGCCTGGCGCAGCTTCACAAAATCGACCACCGCGGTTCCGGTGATCGAGCCGTTGCCCAATTCAACATGAGGGTTGCGCAAACCGCGAGGGACGTACGCGGGCAATTCCGCTGCCGCGTACGCATTGATCTCGCGCACCGTGAACGTGACTGTTGACCCAGGTGTGGCGTGCCCCCGCTCAAGGAGATCCAGCTTGAATGCGGCGCTCGATGCCTCCGGCGACCACGAACCGCCCTCGACAACTGCGCCGACCACGACGAACAAGGGCAGGAAAAACTTCCACACGCTCCCATGATACGGAACACAATCAAGCAGCAAGGGTAGTTACGGCTAATCTGTAACCATTATTGTCATACCGTCGTCGCTGAGCGACAATTGGCCTTTAGCCACAGTCTCAGTTCGCGCTCAGGGGTGAGCGAATGCAATCAAAACAGGGCGGTCCCATGCTTTGGGGCTGCACGGGATTGGTGTGTCTTAGCGGCCTCATTGCCGCCAGTACTTCTGGTACCGCACCCGCGTATCTTTTCACCGAAGCGCCGCGATACAGCCCGCGTGCGTGGTTTAATAACGGCGAGCGGTTCCCAGCCGGAGCCAACATCCGGGTAGCATCGTCCACGAGAAACCGCAAGCTGGTAGAAGGTTTCGCGGCTACCGCCGACCCGGATCTCTCCTTCGACGCCACCCACGTTCTCTTCGCCGGCAAGCAAAAGCCAGGTGATCCTTGGCGGATCTGGGAAGTGGCACTTGATGGTGGAGCG
This sequence comes from Bryobacteraceae bacterium, assembly GCA_050013535.1. Lineage (GTDB taxonomy): Bacteria > Acidobacteriota > Terriglobia > Bryobacterales > Bryobacteraceae > CAWACP01. The sequence continues at coordinate 1,359 of JBEKFB010000068.1, forward strand.
GCGCGCCAAGTCTCCGGCGGCGAGGGCGACTGCTATCGGCCTCTCTATCTGCCCGCCAATCAGATCGTGTACACGCGCCGGACGCCTGTGGGATCGCAGATTGAACTGGCTTCGCTGGACGGCGGCAAGCCCGACCGGCTGACGTACGCGCCGGGCCATTTCCTCACCGCCGGCGTACTCCGCGATGGACGAATTCTGTTTGAGGCCGAGCATGTGTACGCAGGCCGGTCCGTGCGCGAAATCATGAGCGTGTACCCGGACGGCACGGGCGTGGAATCCATCCGGTGCGACCACGGAGCGGATAGGTACTCGCCGAAGGAGATCGCTTCGGGCGACATCGTATTTGTGGAAGGCGGCAAACTAGCTCGTTTCACTTCGGCGCTGGCGCATGAGACGTCTGTCGTGCCGCAGGCCGCGGGCGAGGTAGCCGGTCCGGTGGCCGATGCGGGCGAGAGAAAGCTGATTTTCGCGCTACGGCAGAACGCGCAGCAGCCGTTCCGCATCGCGCAGTTGCCCGCTACGGCGCACACACTGGGCATGAACGAACTGGAGCCGGTGATCGTGGCCCCCAGGACTACGCCGCGCCGTTTTCCCTCAGCGCTGCTGGCCACGCGAACAGCTGGCAATCTTCTGTGTCTGAACGTTGCCACATCGCGGGACCCAATTCGGGGTTCGGCGATCCGCGCAGTGCGCGTTTACACGCAGGATGACGCCGGGAAGCAGGCGCTGCTGGGGACGCAGGCGGTGGAGAAGGACGGGTCGTTTTTCGTGCAGGTGCCGGGCGACAAGCCGCTGCGTCTGGAAGCGCTTGACGGCGCCGGACACGTGGTGAGCGCGGAGCGGAATTGGTGGTGGATGCGCGTGGCTGAGCAGCGCGGTTGCGTCGGCTGTCACGCTGGTCCGGAACGTGCTCCTGACAACGAACTGCCTCAGGTGCTGCTGCGCAAAGACGTGCCGGTACCGATGCTGAAACCGGTGGCTCAACAGGGGAGCAAGGGATACTGATATGCGCGGCTTCATCGGACTCTTCGTATGTGCGGGACTCGCGGTCGCCGCGGACAAGGCGCCCGCGCCGATTAAATTCGAGGACGCCACCGCAAAAGCCGGCATTCAGTTCACGCATTCCTTTGGGGCGGAGAGATTAGGCTCGTTGCTGGAGGCCACAGGCGCGGGTTGTGTCTGGTTCGATTACAACAACGATGGCCTGCCCGACCTGTTTGTGACCAACGGCCGGCCGCTGGGCCCGGGCATGCATCCGCACCCGCTGCGCAAGCCGCCGGCGGAGACACCGCACAATCATCTCTACAGGAACAACGGCGACGGGACCTTCACCGATGTTACCGAGAAGGCTGGCGTTGGTGGCGATTCGTTCAGCTTTGCCGCGATCGCCGCCGACTACGATAACGACGGCTACACTGACCTGCTGGTGACCAGTTACGGAAAGGTCACGCTCTATCACAACAACGGCAACGGAACGTTCACCGATGTCACCGAGAAAGCCGGCACCAAGTTCGACGGTTGGGGCATCGGCTCGGCGTGGCTCGATTACGACAAGGACGGCTGCGTCGACTTATTCATAGGCCGCTATGTGAAGTTCGATCCCACGTATCACGCTTACTATCCCCCCGATAACTTCCCGGCGCCGCTCGACTACGAAGGCAACAGCAGTCTGCTGTTTCACAACAACTGCAATGGCACGTTTACCGATGTCAGCGAGAAATCGGGCATAGCTGCATTTAAGGGACGCGCCATGGGCGTGACAGCAGCGGATTTCTCCGGCAGCGGATATCCGGACATCTACGTAGCTAACGACAGGAGCGAGAACTTCCTCTTCCATAACAAGGGCGACGGCACGTTCGAGGAGATCGCGGTGGATGCCGGCGCGGCCTTCGGACAGAACGGCGAGATGACGGGGGCCATGGGGCCGGCGTTTTTCGATCTGCAGCATGACGGCTCAATGGCGCTGTGGGTGACCGATTCGAAGTACAACCGGCTGCTCAAGAATATCGGCGACCTCAAGTTCAAGGACATCACCGATTCGGCGGGCATCTCGCAGGCGAACGCGCAGTACGCGAGTTGGGCCACCGGCGCTTACGACTTCAACAACGACGGCCTGAATGACATCCTGATCTTCCACGGCGGCCTGACCAATATGGTTCCCGAAGAACACTCCGTGTTTTTGAACCTTGGTGGCGAGAAGTTCCAGGATGTGTCGGAGACTGCGGGTCCGGTCCTAGACGTCAAGACCGTGGCGCGCGGCGGCTGCTTCGCGGATTACGACAACGACGGCAAGGTGGACGCTTTCCTGGTGAACCTCGGCTCGCCGGCCACCTTACTGCATAACGTCACGCAGACGTCAAATCACTGGCTGATGGTGAAGCTGGAAGGCACGAAAAGCAACCGTGACGGCATCGGCGCGAAGGTGCAGGTGATAGCGAACGGCGTCACTCAATACGCCGAGCGGGTAGCCGGTTCCGGTTATCTCGGCCAGGACGACTGGCGGCTGCACTTCGGACTGGGCACCGCGATGAAGGCCGACAAGATCACAGTGCTCTGGCCGAGCGGCATACGGCAGACGGTGGAGAACGTGAAGGCCGATCAGATCTTCACGATTCGCGAGGCAGCCGCGAAATGAAGAAGATGTTCGGTGCCGTAGCCGGTGCGTTCGCGCTTGTGCTTTTGCTGGGCGCGAGCGGCGCGGAACAGAAGTTGAAATATCCGTCACCATCCGAGTTGGCGTTGTCGCCGGATGGACATTGGCTCTTCGCGGTGTGCGAGGGGACGAATGAAGTTGTCATCATCGACACCGCCGCGAACAAGATCGCCGGCCGCGTGCCGGTGGGCCGCGTTCCCCGGGGGATCGCTCTTTCGGCTGGCGGCAAACGCGCGTGGGTGGCAAATTCCTGGGACGACACGGTGACCGAGCTCGACGTGGAAGCGCGCACGGCCGGGCGCAAACTGCCCACGGGTTTCGAGCCGACCGGCATCGTCGCGGATCGCGCCGGAGAAAACCTCTACATCGCGAATCGCCTGAGTAACGACATCTCTATCGTCAATTTGACCAGCGGCAAAGAAGACTATCGCCTGCCGGGCGGACGCGGCACCAGCTATATGGCGATATCGCCCGATGGCGGGCGCGTGTACTCAACCCACGTGTATCCGAACATTGGCAAGCACCGGACTCCGGCGGTTTCCGAGATCACCGAGGTGGACGTCAGACACCATATCGTCGAGAACCGCGAATGGTTGCGGGGATCCGCTGGTGTGTTTCACGTCGCGCTGTCAAGAGACGGGCGGCTGGGCATTGCCGCGGAGATTCGTCCGAACAATCAGATTCCGCTGGCACACGTGGAGCACGACTGGGCATTCGTGAATTCGCTTGCGGTATTCGGCGCGGATGCGGGCGGCAACGTGGCGCACATGCCGCTGGACGAACTCGAACGCACTTTCTCCCTTCCCTACGCGGTCGCCATTTCGGGCGACAAGACGTTCATTTATGTCTCCGCCAGCGGGTCCAATGAAGTTGCCGTGGTGGATGTGGCGAAGTTGCTGCGGCTGGTTCGTTCGCCCAAAGGCGGAACCTTCGCGAACGATCTCTCGGCTTCGGCCAACTACGTTGTCGCGCGCATCCCGGTGGGGCGCAATCCCCGGGGACTCGCACTGTCCGCCGATGGGTCGAAGCTGTACGTGGCCACGCGGCTTGACGATGCGGTCGCCATCATAAACACGGCAACACGCACCGTAACCGGCAGCATAGCGATGGGCGCGCCAGCCGAGCTTACCGCGGAGCGCCGGGGAGAGCGCCTGTTCAACAGCTCACGCTTTGCCTTTCACGGCGCATTCGGTTGCGCGACGTGCCATCTCGATAACACCATCGACGGCCTTCACTGGGACCTCGAACCGGATGGCTTCGGCATTGACATCGTCGAGAATCGTTCGCTCGAGGACATCAGCCAGACCGCGCCCTTCAAGTGGAACGGCGCCAACCCGGATCTGGAAACCGAGTGCGGACCGCGAACCGAGCGTTTCTTTTTCCGATCGCAGGGCTTCAACCGCGACGAGCTGGCCGATCTGGTGGCCTTCATCAAATCGATTCCGCTGCGGCCGAATCGTTACCGGCTTCCCGATGGCGAGCTCACTCCGGCACAGGAGCGCGGCAAGGCAATCTTCGAACGAACCGCGAAGCGCAATAAAGAGCCGATCCCGCCGAGCAACCAGTGCGCCTATTGCCACTCCGGAACTTATCACACGAATCAGCAAACGGCCGACGTGGGATCGGGCAAGTGGAACGACACATCGCCGAAGATCGACACCCCGCATCTGACCAACGTGGTCAACAGCGCTCCGTATCTGCATGATGGGTCGGCGCGGACGATGGAAGAGATCTGGACCGTTTTCAACCCCAACGACACGCACGGGGTGACGAACGATCTGAACAAGGACGAATTGAACGACCTGATTGAGTATCTGAAAACGTTATGAGGAAATACATACAGCTCGTTGGGCTCGTGCTCGTCACAGTCCTGGCCGCCGCAGCCGCCGACAAACCCGCGCCGCCGGACATGCCGCGATTCAAGTGGGAGAATTTCACGGTTGCCGATGGCCTGCCCAATAATCGCGTCTACGCCGTCGCAGTGGATGGCGATCGCGTATGGGTGGGAACGGACAACGGTCTCGCCCTCTACGAAAACGGCAAGTTCAAGGTGTTTGGCGTCGCCGACGGACTGCCCCAGCAGGCCTGCCTTTCGGTCGCATTGAACAAGAAGACGCACGAATTGTGGATCGCCACCATGGGCGGAGCCGCGCGTTACTCGGGGGGCCGCATCGATGCGTTCACGCAACTTACCAGCGGTCTGGCCAACGATGTTGTTTATAAGGTTGCTCCGTACGGCGACGAAGTCTGGTTCGCCACGGCAGCAGGCGCCAGCCGGTTGAACACGAAAACGAATCAGTGGGCCATTTACAACGAGCGCAACACGACCATGAACGAGATCTGGACCTACGCGGTGAGTCCGGGCGAGGACAAAGTCTATTACGCGGTGTGGGGCGCCGGGCTGCTGGAATACACACGAGCCACCGATCGCTGGAAGAGCTATGACGATCCGGACGGCGAAACCGAGATCGTTCTCTACAAGAATCAGGGTCTCATTCACGAGATCACCACCACGGTGAGTTACGTGAACAAGATCGTGTGGGTGGGCACTTACTTCGGCGTGAGCCGCTACGACGGCCGTAACTGGCAAAACTTTCTCAACAAGGACAGCGGCCTGCCGAGTAACTTCATGAACGAGGTGAAGTCGATTGACGGCGACCGCACCTGGTTCTCCACCGACAAAGGGCTGGCTTACTACGACGGAGCGAACTGGGCCGTGTACCGGCCCGCGCTGGACACCAAGCATCCGGAGATGATTGTCCGCGACGCCCAGGGGCAGACGTGGAACATTCCGGTAACCACGGCTCCGGCGCACAACTACATCATGGCGGTGGATTTTCAGGGCGACGATATCTGGGTGGCCACGGCCAAAGGCCTGAGTCACGGCATCCGAATCAAGGAGATTGCAAAGAAATGAGCACGCTATTCGAAGAAGCACTGACGCAAATGGCCACGGCCTCGGAAATTACGAAGAAGGCCATCACGAACCTGAGGGTATTGGACGAGGCGCCCGACTACGGCTCCGCGTTCTCGCGCGGTCTGCGCCTCGACATCGGCAACGTGGTGATCCTGCTGATTTCCGGCACGGCCAGTATCGACGAGCATGGCGATACGGTTCACGTGGGTGATTTTCGCGGGCAGTGCCGCCGCACTTACCACAACATCACGGGGCTGCTGAAGGCCGAAGGCGCCACGTGGAAGGACATCGTCCGCACCACTTGTTACCTGCGGGACATAGAGCGCGATTACGCCGCGTTCAACGACGAACGCTCCATGTTTTTCCGCGAGCAGGGTCTAGATCCGCTTCCCGCTTCCACCGGCATTCAAGCGATTCTTTGCAGGCCTGAGCTGCTGATCGAGATCGAAGCTATTGCCATGTTCATCAAGCCGGGCGTGAAGGAGTAACTGCCATGAAGTGGGCGTTGTGGGTGGTTGCTCTGTTAGCCGGTCCGCTGTTTGCCGCGGACCCGAGCACATGCGCGTGCGGCAAGAATCCGCCGCCCCCGCCGCCGCCTCGGGAGCTCACCCCATATGCGCTCGAGCCGGATGACATGCGTCCGTATAGCAATTTCAAGACGGCTTACTACTACCACTACACGAAGCTGGTCGAGTACAACGGCGCAGCACGCGATGTTCCGACGGTGCCTGCATCGGACGTGGATGAGGTTCGTATCGGGTTCCTCGGACCCATTTACCAGCACAAAGACATCAAGCTGGGCACGGCCATGTTGAATGGCGCGCAGATGGCCATCGCCGAAGCGAACGCGCGCGGCGGATATGGCGGGAAGCCCTTCGTGCTGAAGATTCACAACGACGGCGCGCTGTGGGGCTCATCGAGCAACGAGATTGTGAAGATGACCTACGACGAAAAGGTCTGGGCCATGCTCGGTTCCATTAGCGGCGATTCCACGCACATCGCGCTTCGCGTGTCGCTGCGCTCGGAGTTGCCCATCGTCAACGGCGCGGCCACCGACCCGACCATCCCCGAGACCATCATCCCCTGGTACTTCACCACACTGCAGGACGATCGCGTGCAGTGCTACACGCTGGCGCGTCACATCTACACCGAACTAGGGTTGAAGCGAATAGCCATCCTGCGCATCAACGACCGCTACGGCCGTCTTGGCGTCGGTAAGTTCAAAGATGCGTCGCGGCGGCTGGGCCATCCGGTGATCATCGAGCAGAAGTTCATGCCTGGCGAGATGGACATGCGGAAACAACTGCACGTAATTGAGGATTCGCGCGTGGACGGGATTCTGGTGTGGGCCGATTCGCACGAAGCCGGCGCCATCCTGAAGCAGATGAACGAGGCGGGCATGAAGCAGCGCGTGTTTGGCAGCTTCCGCACGTACGGTGACGATCTGTTCAAGAACGCCGGTGCTGCGGCCGAAGGCTTCCAGTTCGTTTACCCATACGACCCGCTCCGCAGCGACCCGGTGTGGGTGGATTTCCAGAAGAGGTACGAGGCAAAGTACGGTCTGAAGGTGACGGCGTTTTCCGCTCTCTCCTATGACACTATGAACGTTCTGCTGGACGCTATTTGCCGTTCGGGATTGAATCGCGGCATCATCCGCGACACGCTCTACGGCATCACCGAGTATGATGGCGTCACCGGGCACATGAAGTTCGATCCGAATGCCAAGAACGTCATGCCGCTGTATCTGGGGACGGTGGGCAGGGATGGTGCGGTGAAGTTCCGTGTGGCCACCATGGGAAAACAGCAGGCGGCCTACACCAATCCGAACGAGCAACCGTACGCGCGGGTTGGAGAGGACGGGGTGGACTTCAGCGGCCCGGCTACCAGCGATCTGAAGACCGGCGAGCTGCGCATCGGTGTCTTCGGGCCAAACGCCGGCAAGCTGGTGGCTGGGATCAAACAGGATGGCTTCCGCCTGATCCCGGTGCCTTCGGAGCAGAACTGGGGCAAGTCATCCACCGCGCTGGTGGAACTTGTCTACAAGGACAAGGTGGCGGGCATTATTGCCACTGACCGTGCTTCGGCTCATCTCGCCGCACAGATCGCCGTCAAAACATTCGTGCCAGTGATTGCACTTTCGTCGGACAAGACGCTCACCTCCACCAATATCCCGTGGATCTTCCGCCTGCCGCCCGACACACCGGTGGAAGAAGCGGTGCGGGCCATGGTGGAAGCCGTACACAAAGGCGGCCTCAATCGCGGCGCGATTCGCACCGAGCTTGCCTCAGGCGACCTCATCGCCGGGAAGTTCCGCTTCGAGTCGACCGGCGAGCTCCGATAAGCCGCGCCTGCGATCACCCACCCTAGACTCCTGGGCGTCAGGAGCTCACTCGGGCGCTACGATGAAAGGAATCATGGCAACGGGACAGCGGGGACACGTGCGCATACGCGACTTGAGGGAGAAGAAAGCGCGCGGCGAGAAGATCGCCATGCTGACTGCATATGACGCGGCGTTCGCGCGCCTGCTGGACGGCGCCGGGCTGGACGTGCTCCTGGTGGGCGATTCTCTTGGGATGGTGGTGCTGGGTTATGAAACGACCATTCCGGTTACGCTTGACCAGATGATTCACCACACCAAAGCCGTGGCTCGTGTTACCCGGCATGCACTTGTGGTGACGGACATGCCATTCATGAGTTATCAGATTAGTGTGGCCGATGCCGTGCGCAACGCGGGACGAATCATCAAAGAGGGCGGGGCCGCGGCGGTGAAGATCGAGGGTGGCCGCGCGGTTCTCGATGTAGTGGAAAGGCTGGTCGCCGTCGGGATTCCGGTGATGGGACACCTCGGCCTTCTGCCCCAGAGCGTTCACCAGCTCAGCGGGTTTCGAAAGCAGGCGAAGACTTCGGCGGAAGCTGAGCGGCTCATCGACGATGCCATCGCGTTGGACCGGGCGGGTGTTTTCGCCATGGTGCTGGAATCCATTCCCGACGACGTTGCCGCCACCGTGACCGCTCGCGTATCGGCGCCTACCATCGGTATTGGCGCGGGTCCCGCGTGCGATGGCCAGGTGCTGGTATGCCACGACGCATTCGGCCTGTCGGGTGAATGCTCGCCTCCCTTCGTGAAACGCTACGCGGAGCTGGGTAGCCTTGTCGCGGCCGCCGCTGAAAAGTACGTCGACGAGGTCCGAACGGGCGCATTTCCGGTGCCTTCACACAAATGAACGTCGTTGTGAGCAATACAATCGCCGACCTGCGCCGTCGGGTGCGCGAGGCGCGGCAGAGCGGCGCATCGATCGCCGTTGTTCCTACCATGGGCGCGCTCCATGAAGGGCACGGCCGCCTGATCGAACGGGCGCGAGCAGAGTGCGGCTTCGTGGTGGTGACGATATTCGTGAACCCTACGCAGTTCAACGAACCAGCCGACTACGCGAGGTATCCGCGCACCCTTGAAGCCGACTTGACGTTCTGCGAGGCGCGAGGGGCGGATGTGGTTTTTGCGCCGTCGCTTGAGGAAATGTACCCGCGCGAGCAGCAGGCTTTCATCGAAACCGGTAAGGTGGCGCAGTTCATGGAAGGCCGCTTCCGGCCCGGGCATTTTCGCGGCGTCGCCACGGTGGTCGCTAAGCTGCTGAACATCGTGGGCCCCGACAAGGCTTACTTCGGACAGAAAGACGCGCAGCAGGTCGCGGTTGTGCGGCACATGGTGGAGGATCTCAACTTCCCGGTCGAAATCGTCGAAGTGCCAACCGTTCGTGAGAGCGATGGGCTGGCCCTGAGTTCCCGCAACGCGCGCCTGAGCGCGGAAGAGCGCCGAGTGGCCGTCGCTCTGTACGAGGCATTGACGGCCGGGGGAGACCTAATCGCAGGCGGCGAGCGCCGCTCGATCGAAGTGAAGCGGTGTGCGGCGGAGGTATTTGCACGGTGCCCCGGCGTTCGGCCCGAGTACTTCGAGGTGGCGGATCCGGTGCGGTTTACGCCGGTCGAGCGCATTGAGTGCCCGGTTCGGATCCTCGGCGCTATCTGGATCGGCCAGACCAGGCTCATCGATAATGTCCTCGTGGGGACCGAAGCTCAGGATTGACGCGAGCAGCAAGCTACTCTTCAGGCGCTGGCGCAGATCCCTTGCTGCCGCCGCGCAGCCCGGTCCAGTGCTCGCAAATGACAATCGAGTTCGCGGGATTCGCAGCGAGATATTTCAGCGATACCGGCCCGATCAGGCGCTCCGTATCGCCCGGTATCAGTTCGCTCAACGTGGAAACATCCTGTGACGCCGTGTATTCGACGCCTCGCACCGAATAGGAGTAAAAAACTGTGGTCGCGTTCGCTTCCACGATGTAGCCGTCTGCGAGCCGGCCCTGCTCGTTGACTTGCAATCGCCGAAGACGCTCGCGTTCCTGCGGATCTCTGCGTTTGCGGAAGGCGAAGGCCAGGCCGCCGGCCACGGCAGCCACCACGAGCACCGCCAGCAGCGCAAGCGGGAGGTACTCGCGAAGTATCGCAGGCATCTAGCCCGCCAGAGCCGAAGCTTCCTGGAAAACCCTGGCGTAGTCCTTGAGAAACTGTTCCAGCCCCTTGTCCGTCAGCGGATGATGGAACAGCGCGTCCACCACCTTGAACGGCATCGTGGCGATGTGCGCGCCGGCTTTTGCCGAATCCATCACGTGCATGGGCGATCGCAGCGAGGCGGCCAGCACCTGAGTCTTGAAATCGTAGTTGCGATAAATGGCGACGATATCGCGAATGAGATCGATGCCCGGTATGCCGATATCGTCAAGGCGGCCGACGAACGGGCTCACGATGTAAGCGCCGGCCTTGGCCGCCAGCAGCGCCTGCGCCGATGAGAAGCACAGCGTCACGTTGACTCGAATTCCTTCGCGGCTAAGGATGGAGCAGGCGCGGATGCCATCGCGCGTGAGCGGCAGTTTCACGACCACATTGCGATGAAGCCTGGCCAGCTCGCGGCCATCCCGCACCATTTCGCCGGCGTCGGTGGAAACCACTTCGGCACTGACGTCGCCATCAACAATGGCGCAGATTTCGCGAATCTGCTCTTCGAGAGGGCGTCCTTCCTTGGCGATCAGCGACGGATTCGTGGTTACGCCGTCGATGATGCCCCAGGCCGCGGCATTGCGCAGCTCTTCCAGGTTGGCTGTGTCCAAAAAGAATTTCATTCACGCTCCGTTCGACAGGGCTCGTCCGGCGCACTGTCTGGCCGAGTCGCTTAGGCTGCACGTGGCGACGTTTTCGATTATAACAGCGGCACAGGCAATTGTTTTCATGGCGCGGTGGCCTCCACGGGAGCGGATTTGGCGCTTTCGTTCCCGCGAATGTCGATGGCGGAAACTGCGTAACGATACCGTTCCCCTGTTTCAATCGCCTTATCGGCGTAGACAGGCACGTCGGTTTCGGCCAGCTTCTCAAGCGGACCGGTTCCGGTTGCGCGGTAGATGATATAGGTCTTCAGATCGGTTTCCGTGTTCCGCTCCCAGGCGAGCTCGATCGAATTAATGGCTGTCACCGCTGTTAAGCCGGCTGGAACAGCTGGCGCGAATTTGTCTACTGGCGTGATGGCTTGATGCGCGATCACATCGCTTTCGGCGTTATCGCGAAGCGCCTGCACCCAATATTGATACGCGGTGCCCCAGACAATGGTCTGATCGATATATTGCGTGGTATCGGACTTGCCGATTTCCACGGGATCTTTGTCTTCGGGCCCTTTGCGAAAAACGCGGAAGGAGTGTTCACCGGGGTCGGTCCAGGTGACACGAACACCTTCGGGCGCGGCAGCGGCGACCATGTCTGATGGTGCGGCGACGGGTTTGACAACGTGGACCGTTACGAGATTCGACCACGCAGATGGACGACCTTTGGTATTAAGCACGCGAGCGCCTACAACGAGGGTAACGTTTTGATGGCTAAGAAGTTCATCAGGCAAGGTTGCTGATGCTTCTACCGGACCTGGCTTTTCGGCAGCGGTCACCTTCGCGTGAAACCCTTTGTCCTCCAGGGAGTCCGGAGTGAATTGCCCCGCATTCATGGCGACGAAGACGTCGGCGCCACCGAGCTTCGGCATCGCCTGCGCATCGGTGGTCAGCGCGGGGGCGGTGAAGCGTACCACAATACGGTTGCCACGCTCGATGGCGTTCAAATCCCCCGGCGCAACCGGGATGTGCGCGGAAGGATACATGGGCTCGCCAACCGTGCCGCAGCCGGTGGAGAAAAGGAGTAAGGGGATTAAAAGGATTAACGGGAGCGCTCGCATCACAATATGTACCGGCTGAGATCCTGGTCCTTTACGATCTCGGCGAGCTGCTTGCGAACGTAAACCGCATCCACCCGCACCGTCTTCTTCTTCAGATCGGGGCCCTGGAAGGAGACCTCCTCGAGCAGCTTCTCCATGATTGTATGCAGGCGGCGCGCGCCGATGTTCTCCGAACTTTGATTCACCTGCGCGGCGAACCGCGCGATCTCGCAAACGGCGTCGTCGGTGAAGCTGAGCTTGATTCCTTCCGTGTCCATCAGCGCCACATATTGTTTCACCAGCGCGTTCTTCGGTTCCTTTAGGATGCGGACAAAATCCTCTTCGCTGAGCGATTTCAGCTCGACGCGAATCGGAAAGCGGCCCTGCAGTTCGGGAATCATGTCAGAGGGCTTAGAGACATGAAATGCGCCAGCGGCGACAAACAATATATGATCCGTACGCACGAAACCGTGACGCGTGTTGACGGTGGTTCCTTCCACGATGGGCAGAATGTCGCGCTGCACACCCTCGCGGCTCACGTCCGGCCCGTGCCCTCCTTCGCGCCCGGCGATTTTATCCACTTCGTCGAGGAAGATGATGCCGTTACGCTCCACCCGCTCGAGCGCAATGCGAGTCACCTGTTCCATATCGATGAGCTTCTGCTCCTCTTCCTGGACCAGATAGTCGATCGCCTCGGCCACCCGCATCTTGCGCTTCTTGGTACGCTGGCCGAACATGCCGGAGAACATGTCCTTGAGGTTGATGTCCATCTCCTCAACGCCCATATTGCTGGCGATTTCGAACGTGGGGCCGCGCTCTCTTACGTCGATCTCTACGTTGCGCTCGTCCAGCTTGCCGGCGCGCAGTTTCTCGCGTAGTTTCTCGCGCGTGCGTTCGACGCTCTCGGATGGCTCCTGCTGCGGCGGCATGAGCAGGTCGAGAAGGCGCTCTTCGGCGTTGCGTTCGGCGCGCTCGGACACTTCTTCCAGGCGCTCTTCGCGAACCATGTCGATGGCGATATCGACAAGATCGCGAATCATCGACTCGACGTCGCGGCCGACATAGCCGACCTCGGTGAATTTGCTCGCCTCCACTTTGAGAAACGGCGAATTGGCCAGCTTCGCGAGACGGCGCGCAATTTCCGTCTTTCCGACACCGGTTGGCCCAATCATGAGGATGTTCTTAGGCATCACTTCGTCGGCCATTTCGGGATCCAGCTTCTGCCGGCGAATGCGATTGCGCAGCGCAATGGCCACGGCGCGCTTGGCGTCGGCCTGGCCCACCACATATTTATCGAGCTCCCGTACGATCTCGCGCGGCGTCATCTCGTCGAGCAGGATTTCGTCGTCGTTGGCCTGGGCGGGGAGGTAGATAACCATAGCTCAGAGCTCCTCGAATACGAACTTTTCGTTCGTGTAAATGCAGATGCGGCCCGCGATGGTCATCGCTTTTTCGACGATTTCTCTCGCGCTCATCTTGGTGTTCTCAAGTAGAGCCGTGGCCGAGGCGGTAGCGAACGGGCCGCCGGAGCCGATAGCAGCAACATCGTTGTCCGGTTCGATAACGTCGCCATTGCCGCTGACGATGTAAGTCTTCTCAGCGTCGGCAACGAGCAGCAACGCCTCCAGATGCCGGAGCACGCGGTCGGTTCGCCATTCCTTGGCGAGTTCCACGACGGATCGCGGCAGATTGCCATTGAACTGTTCGAGCTTGCTTTCGAAACGCGCGAAGAGGGCGAAAGCGTCGGCGGTGGAACCGGCAAAACCCGCGAGAATGCGCTCATTGTACAGGCGGCGCAGCTTTCGGGCGCCGGATTTGAGCACTTCCTGGCCCAGTGTGACCTGACCATCGCCGGCCATTACAACTTTGCCGTCTCGGCGGACGCACAGAACGGTGGTGGAACGAATCTTCTGTTTCATGGGAGACTTTCACATTGTAACCTGCCAGGAGAAAGATAT
>JBEKFB010000069.1:0-15402 GCA_050013535.1 Bryobacteraceae bacterium
GCGCGGGGGAACCTGTAATCGTCGCGAAAGAACCAGAGCCAGAGGGCGCTGAAAATCAACATGAGGCCCACGCCCTCAAGCCCTGAACAGCCGTGCAGGATTGCGATCGAGAACTTCGGCGTACCGATCGTAGCAGTTGCCGGGATCGTAATCACCTGCCCAACAAAGGCGCTCAGGATAGATTTCACGAGCCAAAAGGTGAGAACAGTTGCCGGATCCCACAGTCGCCTGCCGGCGTTAACCAGCGCCGGGGTGATGGCGGCGGCTGCGGCGGCGTAGAGCCACGCCGAACCGGCGCCGCCCATGAGTTCGCGAACCGTCTTCGGGGGAATGAAGAAAAAGACCCCCGCGACAATCCCGCAGATTCCAGTGGCCAGCCACGCCAGGACGAGGGCGTTCCCCACGAAAGACTTTCCCGAGAACAGGAGCGAAGAGAGAATGGCAAACACGGTCATCGCGGCACAATGGCCGGCAAGAAAGCGCCACTCGGGTGGGCACAATGGCCGGCAAGAAAGCGCCACTCGGGTGACGCGTTCGCGAGTTGATCCCCTATGGGCGCGAGCTTATGTTTGACCTTCGAGTAGCCGAATGCCAGAAGAACAGTGGAGAAAACAACAAGTGAGTTGAGGGTATGCGCTCCAAAATCCGCCACTGCGCCCGCCAGGCCGGCTCTTCCGTAGAGGACGCCGGTATCGAGCCAGGTCGAGATAACCACCAGCTCCAGAACGAAAATGCCAATGAGGCAGACAACACGGGTTGCGAGCCCTATCGACAACGGCTTTCCGCGGAAACGCGGGCCCAGGAGAAGGGCAGAGGAGTCGCGGGGAGGAGGGTTAATCACGAAGAACAAAAAGACGGATGCTCAGCCTGACAATGCGTGGTGGGCATCCGCGCAAAGATATGTGTGAAGCGGGATACTACTTCTTCCGGCGGCTTCTGAGCACCAGCAGAGCTCCCGAAAGCAGAGCCACCGCGCTCGCCGCCGAACCGCCATCAATCTCCGGTGCGGCAGGGACAGCATTCGCTGCCGTCATCGCTCCTACCAGGAGCAACATCATCCCAACAGCCTTCATCTGTTATTCCTCCTTGTATTCTCTTCCACCCGCTGGTCGGTACACTACCGGCGGATAAACACGCTCAGCAATCCAGCAGCCACGAAGATATTCCCGTAAGCTACGGATTAACGCGCGTATTGTCGGCCAGCATGCGCTAATGAGTTGGATTCCTGCACCGCGACAGAGCAGAAAATCACAATTTTTGGGAAGGTTCGCCGGTTATATCGGCTCTTGCCGGCAAGGCGGTGATGTCGGCTTTCTACACCGCGCGAGTCGATCTGCTGAGTTACGTAGTGGTACCGGTGGTCTTAATCGCGGTTACCCTGATCGCCAGCGGCATTCCCGCGCGCCGGGCCTCGCGATTGGATCCAACACAGGCGCTCCGCTTCGAATAACCGGCTACTGGAAAGTAATGCTCACCAGGTTCGCGGCGATGCCGTTCACGGTTACCTGGACGGCGACTTCGCCCGATCCCGCCAGTGAGTTCGGCAGCTCCACATTGATCTGATCCTCGCCGGGATACTGGCTTTGCGGACCGATATAGTCGATGGTTACTGTTGCCGAACCGACGGTCACGGTGGTGTTACTCGTCGTTGCATTGTCGAATCCGGTGCCGAACAGAACCAGCACTAAGCTGTACCCGCTCGTGAATGCGATCGGAGCAGCCACATACTGACCGAGTTGCTCGTCGTAAGTAGCGACAAACTGAGGTGGCCCGGCCGTGCCGTCAAGGACGTTCTGGACGTATCCGGTGGCCACGCCCTGACCGTTAGAGTTCGCCGAGATGATCCCCGGCGCGGACGGCTGTATCTGCACGCTGCCGTTCGCAACCGCGGTCCCATCGTCGAGCACACTGACCTGCGCCAAACCACTGGCCATTCCGGCGGGAAGCAGGTAGTTGATCTGTTTCGGGGAGACATACAGGAGCTTGGCGAATGACATGGTTCCCGCGGAGTCTGTCACCTGCACCTGCGTCTGTCCAAGTTGCGTGGTCAGCGGCACTCCAGGCGCTGCCGAAACCGTTCCCGCCGCAAGGCTCTTCCCATAGCCGGCAGCCCATGAATCGGGAGCTTCGGTATATCCGTAAGAACCCGCTGCCGACGCCGTACGGAGTAAGTCAGGCTGCAGATGGTTCTGAAGCGTTTGCAACTGCTCCACGTCGGTGGTGAAGTTGTTAGTTGGCTGAACGGACAGCGGATAACTTCCCCACCATTCTCCGGCCGCCCAGTAAGTGCCGGGCATACCGGCGGCGTCAAGCGCTGTAAGAAAGTTATCCAGCACGGTGAGCCAGCGCACGTCAGTGTTAGGGATTCCGTACTCTCCCAGGTAGCATTTCACATTGTTATTGGTGCACCACTGGGTGAACGGAGCCAGGCGCTCGACGCCCACGTTACCCAGATTCGGATTCGCGCTCAACTCCTGGTCGTAAGTCTCCGCGTAACTGCCGCTGTAGTCGGAATCGAAATACTCGTGGGCTTCGTAGTAGAAGTTATTCGAGGGGTCGGTAATCCAGCTTGTCAAACCGTTGTAGGTGGCCCAGTAAGTGGCGTTGCTGTAGCTGTAACCCGGCACCATGATCAACTTGTCGCTGTCCACCGTGCGAATGGCGTTCACAGCTTCCTGAGAAATCTGATTCCAGTTCGCCACGCCCATGTCGTGCGGCTCATTCATGATGTCGTAGGCCACGACGGTGGGCTCGTCCTTGAACACGGTGGCCATTTGCAGCCAGAAGTTAGCGAGATCTATGCCGGTGACGGGCATTAGGCCGCCTTCGCAGGCGTTGTCGATAATGCAGACCGTTCCGTTGACGGTGTACCGGCCGAAGTTATGCAGGTCGATACTAACCTTAACGCCTGCCGCCTTCGCCCAGGCGATGTCCTGTTTGAGATAGCCCAAATCATCGTCCGAATTTCCGGGAACCAGCGGACCGCCCGGTATCGGCTGCAGCCGTTCCCAAAGAACCGGCAGACGAATGAAGCCCAGGCCGCGTGCGCCGAAATAGTCGAAGGTCGGTGCGCTCTGGAACCAGTAATCCGACCCGTAGACGCCGGGGATGTCGGCGGGCGGCCCGTTCTCCTGGTTTGAACCCCATTCAGCGCCGGAGATATTAACTCCGCGCATGTACTGGCTTTGCGCCAGACTGCTGGATGCTATGAGAGCTGCCGCCAGAAACAGAGAACGTCCCATACAGTATCTCCGTCAAGCCTGGATTTTGCCTGAAACAAAAGGCAGTATATCAGGGATTCGTAATTGCCGGAAAGGGAGATGGCGGACGCGACACCGTACCGCGCACGGCTTCATCAATGGATACGCCGTTGGCTTCAAGGGTGTGGCCCAGCGCCCGTTCCAGCGCGTTGTGGGCTTTGATCCACGTATTCCGCGCCGCGACTTCCGATGAACGAGCCTGCGCGACGAAGCTCTGATACTGAGTGATGAGAAAAGTCGTCGAGAGGCCCACCGCGAACTTCTCGCGTTCAATCTCCAGCGATTGTTCCTGCAAGGTCCGTACCTGAGCGGCCGCCTGCAGCGCCTCGCGCGCGCGTCCCAGAGCGATCAGAGCGTTTTCGATTTCCAGACGCACCTGATTCTCCACCTGCTGGCGCTTCACCTCGAATTGCCGCACCTGTAGCTCGTCGCGTACCATGTCAGCTTCCGCCTGCCGGTTGCGCAAGGGCAGCGTGAGAGAGAGCCCAAGACCATAGGTCGGATAATCGCGGCTGGCCACCTGGCCGAGAGCGCTGGCCCCACTCGATGCGAGGCCAGAGTTCTGGGCAGTGCCCACCAGATCGAGTTCCGGCAGCAGCTCGTTCCGCGATCCCTCGAGGTTGATGTTGCCGCCTTGAATCTCAAGGGCTGCGGCATTCACCTCAGGCCGGTTCGCCATGGCTTCTTTGATCAACTCGTCCACCGGGCGCGATTCGTCGTTCGGAGGGATGGTGATCGAAGTGGTCGGGACGATGCGCGCGGAGCTAAGGAGAGGGTCGGCCGTGCCGCGCCGGGTGAGCACGGTCTTGAGCAGAAGCTCCTGTTGCAGCACGAAGCCTTCGCTGGTGATCATGTCTTGCTGCGCGGCCGCCACTTCCGCCTGCGCGCGGGTTTGTTCGATGGGGGCGAGCGTTCCGGCCTCCACCTGCGAGCTGTTGTCCTTAAGGAGCCGCTGGGCCGATTCCAGTGTTTGCCGCTTCACCGCCAGGTCCTCGTTCAGGCTGACCAGGTCGTAGTACAGGCGAATGATGCCGGACACAGTGGCGATCACCTGCAGGCGAAATACCTGATCGGAAATCCTGCGGTCGATTCCGGCGATGCGAATGAGGCGCCGATTCAAACTGATTCCGAAACCGCGCAGCAGGGGCTGCGTGACGGTCAGGCCCAGGCTCGTCTGCGTGAAGGCATTGAATTGGTAAGTGGTGGAGTTGGTGTTTTGCGCTGCGTCGGCGTAATTCACACCAACCTGCGTACCGGGGCTGAATCCCCAATCCAGGCCGAGGCTGCCTGTCGGGCCTTGTGCCACCAGCGCGCTTGAGCCAACCGCCGCCGGATCGATCTGTGGCGTGGTCTGGTGCTGCCAGGCCAACTGGCCGGTGAGCGCAGGATCGTACGAGGGAATGGGTGGCCCCGTAGCGAATGCCTCGGAGGTGGTGGAGTTTCCCCCGTTGAGCGCGAGAATCGTTGTGTTTCCGTCCACCGGATAGACGTCGGAGACGCTCGCGGCAATGGAGCTTGTCTCCGAAATGCCTCCCGCCGCCGAGGTGACCAGGGGCTCTCCGGGAGCGGTGACGCTCTGGGGCAGTTCGGAAACGATGAGGCCGACGCCGCGCAACTGCCCGCCACCTTTTGCCCGCAATAAATCGCTGTCGGCGATGCGCAGGCCGTAGCGTTGCATCTCGATGTCGAGGTTGCTCTCGACCGCAATAGCGATGGCGTCCTCCAGCGACAGATACATCTGGTTTGCACGGATCAGAGCGTCGGCGCGGCCCGAATTCGCGAACGATGAGGGCGCAACGCGGGGCGCGGTGAACGAGAACCATCCCTGTGCGTGCAGGGTCGCGGTCACCATCAGGGCAAGCAATGGGAGCGGCGGCCTCATCAATGAGCCTGTGTCCCCGGGCCTTTTTGTTGCGCGGCCTGGGGCCGAACCAAAGCACCTTCGCGAACCGCGTCGCTGGGATTCACAACCACGTATTCCCATCCTCCGAGCCCGCTGATCACTTCTACCTGCGTGCCATTGTCGCGGCCCTCCTGGATGCGTTCGATATGAATCTGGCGTACGGCGCCGTCCGGATCGCTCGGCTGCGGGTTCCGCAGAATCGCCACGGAGAGCCCCTCCTGACCTGCAATCACGGCATCGCCGGGGATCATCACCGGCGGGCTCGGCCGCTGGCTGCGCAGGCGGACCTGGGCGAACATGCCGGGCAGCAATGTGGATTGTGGATTCGGCGCCTGAACCTCGGTGAGCAGCGTGCGCGTGTTGATGTCCAGCGAGTTGGCCGTCCGCGTGACCCGTCCGGAGAAAGCGCGGCCGGGAAACTCGGCGAGCAGAACGTCGGCGTCCTGTCCAACCCGGATTCCCGACGCGTCGGTCTGCGGCACGTTGAGGAGGATTCGAACCGTGCCGATCTGCGCCAGTCGGAAGAGCTCGCCGCCCGCGGAGGCGCCCGCGGTGGCCCCGGGCGTGCTGCCGCCGAGGCCCATGGGAGCGGGTCCGGAGCTGGCGCCACCCGCGGAGATGAAGTACCCCTGATCCACCAGGCGCGCGGTGACGATGCCCGCAAATGGGGCGGTTACCTCTTCATAGCCCTGCAGTGAGATCAGACGGTCCAGACTGGCCTGGGCGGCTCGCACGTTCTCCTCGGCCGCATGGACGTTGGCCGCGTAAGCGCCCACGGTGGCCTGGGAGGTTTGGAAGTTGGTTTCCTGCGTGTCTCCGTCCTGGCGGGAGAGCGCGCCTTTCTGCACGAGGGTAGCGTAACGGTCGCGGGTGACGCGCGCGAGCTCGAGCTGTGCGTTGCTCTGCTGCAGTTGGGCCTTCGCCTGAGCGAGCTGTTGCTGCGCCTGGGCGACGGCGGCGCGGGCCTGCGCCACCTGCTGGTCCAGATCCGGCGCTTCGATGGTGGCAAGGAGCTGTCCGGCGCGGACGTGATCGCCGATATCCACCAGGCGGCGCCGCACGTAGCCGGAAGAGCGCGCGTAAATTGAGGCTTCCGTCAGCGGGGTGATGTCGCCGGGCAGAAGCAGCTCGATGACGGCGGGCGCTCGGCGGGCGGGCGCCACCAGCACGGTGGGCAATGTCTCGCGCGCCAATCTGGCTGCGTCGTTGGCCGCCTTCACGCGCCGTTGACGCGGGATAATACCGGCAATCGACAGCGCCACCAGGATCAGCGCGATCGCCACGCCGATGAACAGCAGCGAACGCCCCCCGGGATGCCCGACGTTTTCTCTGGCGTGCGGATTATGCGCTTGCGGTTGGGTGTCGTTCATGTTCAGGCCTGCAGTGGCTGGTCGCCCTCGTGCCATTCTTCATCCACCCGCTTGTCATAGTCCACCGGGGGCTTTCCGCGGAGCCACGTGTAGGCGATGGGAACCATGAAAAGCGTGGTGAACGTGGCCACCAGCAGACCGCCGATGACGGCGCGGGCGAGCGGAGCGTTCTGCTCGCCGCCTTCCCCCATTCCGAAAGCCATGGGCAGCATGCCGATGATCATGGCGGCGGCGGTCATGATCACGGGACGCAGGCGGGTGAAACCGGCGGCGAGCGCGGCATCGTGCGCGTTTCGCCCATGGTCCGTTCGCTCGTCGTTGGCGAAGGTCACCAGCAGGATACTGTTGGCGGTGGCCACGCCGATGGCCATGATGGTGCCCATGAGCGAGGGCACGTTGAGGGTGGTTTGCGTGGCGAATAACATCCACAGGATGCCGCCGAAGGCGCCCGGAGTGGCCATCATGATAATAAACGGGTCCACCCAGCTCTGGAAATTCACGGCCATGAGCAGATAGACCAGCAGCATGGCGAATACGATGCCGAAGCCCAGCCGGGTGAAGGAGTCGTGCATGGTCTTCACCTGGCCGCGGACATTGACGATCGCGTCCTTAGCCAGGTGCGGGCGGACGGCCTCGATGGCTTTCTGCACGTCGCCGGAAACGCCGCCCAGATCGCGCTGATCCACGTCGGCGAACACATCGAATACCGGCTGCACATCGTAATGATTCACGATTTCGGTGGAAGTGGTGCGTTGTACCTTTATGAGGTTGTCCAGCAGTTGCGTACTCGCACCCGGCGCGGTGATCGGCGTGCGCCGCAGCGCGTCAATGGAATTGTTGAGATACTGCGGGGTCTGCACGTTGACCTGATAGTTGACGCCGTTCACCGGACTGAGCCACTGGTTGGGCGCTACTTGTCCGCTGGAACTCAACGAAATGAGCATGCTGTTGGCGACGTTGAGCTGGGTGAGGCCGGCCTGCCCGGCCATGGTCCGGTCCACCAGCACCTTCAGAGTGGGGGCGTTCACCTGCTGGCGCACGTGCACGTCCACGGCTCCGGGAATGCCGGCCATGCGCGTGCGCAGTTCCTGGGCGATCTTATAGTTGGCAGCGGCGTTGCGGCCCATGATCTGCACGTCGATGGGCGCCGGAAGACCGAAGTTCAGAATCTGGCTGGTCATATTGGCCGCCTGGAAGAAGAACGTCTCGTCCGGGAACTGCCGGCGCAACGCCGCGCGCAGGCGGCGCTGGTATTCGATGGTGTGCCCGGGTTCCTTGAGGGAGATTAGGATCTCTCCGTCTTCCGGGCCGATGGTTGCGATGTCGCCCAGCGCGAGGTTGAGGCCGCTGTTGGGAAGTCCGATATTGTCCACCAGCACATCGATGTTCTCCGCGCCCACCTCATCGCGGATGGCCGCCTCCACGCGGGCGAAAACTCGCTCGGTCTCCTCGATGCGAGTGCCCTCCGGAGCCACCACATGCAGGCGCATCTGGCCCGAATCCACATAGGGGAAAAAGTCGGTTCCCACTACCCGAACCAGCCACAGCGAACCGAGGAGAAACACCCCGAACACCAGCGCCACCGGGGCGCGATGGTCCAGAGTCCAATTCAGCGCGCGCTGGTACCTTGTCCGGGTGGCCGCAAAGACGTCATTGAAAACATGATGCGCGCGCCAGATGGGACCGGTTCCCGTGTGCGCTTCCTCGCCTTGCTGGTACATCTCCACTTCGGGCGGCAGCATGTAGTGGACCATGGTGGGGATCAACGTGCGCGAGAGCAGATAGGAGGCGAGCATGGCGAAAGCCACGGCCATGGCCAGGGGCGTGAACAGAAACCGCGCGGCGCCGGTGAGCAGCAGCACCGGCACGAAGACAATGCAGATGGCCAGCGTGGAAACGAAGGCCGGAACGGCGATCTGTTGCGCGCCATCCAGAATGCCCCGTGTGATGGGCTTCTTCATGGCGAGATTGCGATGGATGTTCTCGATTTCAACGGTGGCGTCGTCGACCAGAATTCCGACGGCCAATGCCATGCCGCCCAGCGTCATGACATTGATGGTGTGCCCCAGGAAGTGAAGCACCACCAGAGATGTCAGAATCGACAGCGGGATGGACGTACACACGATCAGCGTGCTGCGCCAGCTCCCGAGGAAAAGCAGGATCATCAGACCGGTGAGGCCGGCGGCAATCAGCGCTTCCCGAAGTACGCCCCCGATTGCCGCGCGCACGAACAGAGATTGATCGAACAGCGGCTTCACGTTCAGCGTTGACGGCAGGCCCTTCAGGATTTGCGGTAGTTCTTCCTTCACGTCCTGGACGACGTCCAGCGTGGACGCCTGGCCGTTCTTGAGAATGGTCAGCAGCGAAGCGCGGCTTCCGTTGACGCGAACAATGTTCGTCTGCACGGTGAAGCCGTCGCGAACCTGGGCCACGTCGCGCATGAATACGGTGGCGCCGTTCACGGTTTTGATGGGCAGGTCGTTCATCTGGGCTACCAGCGTGGGACTGCTGTTCAGCAGCACCTGGTATTCGCGATCGCCCATCTTCGCCGTGCCGGCCGGCAGAATGAGATTCTGCAGGTTCAGCGCGTTGGATACATCGGTGGCCGACAGTTGCCGGGCGTACATCTGGACCGGGTCGATGTCCACCATGACGTTGCGCATCTTGCCGCCGTAGGGAAGAGCAACCGCGGCTCCCTGCACGGTGGCCAGCCTGGTGCGGATGAAGTTTTGCGCGTAATCGTAGAGTTCCTGCTCGCTGAGGGATTTGCTGTCGATGCTCAGCTGCAGGATGGGCACGCTGGAGGCGTCGTACTTGATTACGCTGGGCGGGTAGATCCCCGGCGGCATGATGCGCAGAATGGTCTGCACGATGGATGTCACCTGGGCGATGGCCATTTCCACTTTGGCGTTCGGCTGAAAGTACAGGCGGATGACGGAAATGCCGTTGTACGACGTCGATTCGATGTGTTCGATGTCGTTCACGGTGGTGGTCATGGCGCGTTCGCAGACAGTGACCACGCGATTGGCCATGTCGTCCGGCGCCATGCCGCCGTAGGACCAGACCACGCTGACCACGGGGATGTCGATGTAGGGGAAAATGTCCTTCTGCATCTGCACCATGGAGATGCCGCCCAGCACCGCGATCAGAATCGACATGACGACGAACGTGTACGGGCGGCGAAGGGCTAGTCTTACAATCCACACAGGCTAGAAAACGCTCCTCAAAAGGATTACTCGGTCCGCCGGAGGAATCCGGCGGGCGTCCGGCGGGTTGCCCACTGCTTCTTATTCTATAAACGCTCCCACGGGAGCGTGGGTAACATGCCACTGATTACTGACGCGCGGCGGCGGGGTGGCGTTAGCGGTGGGGCGACGGGTCGAAGGGTCGATCGCTCGACGGTGTGGCCGGCGGCGTCTGCACAACTAGTGGTAATTACACCGAGGAGGCGCGAGCGCCAGACGGTGAATTTCTGCCTCGATTCAGCCGTATCGGACATCGCGTAACGGCGGGATAGAATGGCAAAGCACCTCCATGAGAACTTGCATAAGCGGATTCTTCTCCTTAGTTACCGCGTGCCTGGCAATTCAGGCTTTCGCTACAACGGCGCCCGTGACCGAGGCAGCTCCGGCGGCCATTGTGAAGTTTCTGGGGCTCTTCGACCAACTGCGCGCTGCCCAGGCGCAAGCTGCCCATGGCAACCGTCAACCGGTCTCATTTCGAGTTTCGGAAGTGGAGATCAATGAGTACATGCAATACTCGTTGCACGCCAGGCCGCGCCCAGGTGTGGAGTTGATGACGATCAAGATCTTCCCATACAATTACATCTCCACGTTTACGGTGGTGGATTTCGATGCCGTGGAGCGTTGGCGCCCGGGCACCATTCCGGCGCTTCTGCGTCCGGTGCTGAATGGCCGGAAATCGATCTGGGTAGATTTTCGGATCCGCGCGCAGGATTCCAGAATCGGCTTTTCGGTTGAGAAAGCGCGCTATCAGAACGTTTGGCTTCCGGCGTTTTTCGTGAACAAGGCGATAGCGATTGTGGCGGCTCGACAACCGGAAAAGTACGACACTTCAAAGCCGATTCCTATTCCCTTCGGATTGCGCCAGCTCTGGACCTCGAATCACGTGCTTCTGGGTCAGAACTGAACGCAGGGAAGATCGGCTTCTCTCGGCCGGATCTGGAAGCCGCGGATCTTTCCCGGCAAGTATCTGGCGTCGGCTATCAAGTTACAATCACCGTGTGCCGGTGGTTTCGATAACCCGCTTGCGCGTCAGATCATGGCGATATCTGTTGCCTTTTATCTTCTACGCCCTCCGCGCTGCCCGGCAGGCAAAGAATGCTCACGGGAACATCGCAGTATCGCTACTTCGTGACACTCACCAAACGTTCTGGACTCGCACGGTCTGGGCAACAGAGTCTGCGATGAAAGCGTTTATGCTCGCCGGACCGCACAGGCAGTCGATGCGGCGACTGCAGGAGTGGTGTGACGAAGCAGCAGTTGTTCGTTGGGAGCAGAAGATCGATGAAGCGCCAGACTGGCGCGAAGCGCATCGGCGTCTGCAAGTGGACGGGAGGCGGTCCAAGGTGAACCACCCGTCTTCCGATCACGAGAGTTTTCAAATTCGGATGCCAGCAATGCGCGACTAACCCCCAAGCTCTGTAGAGAGCAGTGAATTCCACGACTTACGCGGCTAGTTCGGCAAAAAACAGCATTTCCGGAAGGGCCGACAGCGCACCCGGGGCCAGGGAAAGTACTAGCCAGGCAATCTGCCGGGTTGGACTAGAGATAAGTCCAGCCGGAAAATCTCTTCAATCAACGCTCTTGCAACCGCACGGACCTGAGGGAGAATAGTAAGGATGCCGAACAAGCACTTCATGCGGGTCCGCGAAGTAGCGAAAGACTCCGTTAGCGTCGATCGCGTGGCATGCCGTTTTCATCCTGACCAGGCTCTGGTGGTGCGAGAACAGAAGCGGCCGAAGGGCGACCAGCCCGAAGAACGCAGGATCGTGGTGCATTGCCCGATCTGCATGGGCGTGGCTCACACCCACGAAGAGCGCGAGCGAAGCTCCATGACAATCGCGACCGAGTTGCATTCCAGCGAGGTACCCAGTCGCGCCTTCCGCGCCGCTTCCTGAGCAGCCGCAACTATCCCAGTTTCATTTTGGCGACATGCACGTTAAAGTTCTCGCCCGGTAACAGCGAGGTCAACACGAACGCGTCGAAGCCGTTGCCTTCGAGTTCGGTGGTCCGGTAGACGCCGGGATCGCTTTCCACACTTTGATGCTGCGCCTGGAAGTCGTCGAGGAACGCTTGGGCATCGCGCTGCGCGATCGCGCCATGTTTCCTATAATTGCCAGACGAGACCGCTTCGGCCGCGTACGAGCGCACCAGCTTGGGCCAGTATTTTTCCAGAAGCGACGGGCTGGCGAAGATGTCCGCCCACACGATCTCGCCGTTCACCGCCACCACTGCGCCAACGGCTTTGCGCGCGCGCAATTCGCCGAGCGCGTTGTCCCAGCTTTTCTCCATGGGAGCGGCAACCGCGTCCACGCGATTCTGTACCGCGCTGTCGCCCATGGTCCGCGCGTACGAAGATGTTCCCGTGAGAGCTTCCGCTGCCGCGGGAGGAGCTGCCGCTACCACCGCCTGGCGGGACTTGGCTACTTCATCCCACACCTGCTCCTGGTTCTTGGCGGCCATGGCCTTCTGCCGCACGCTCGGCTGCGCCATGAAAGATCCGGCTGAACCGAAATGCTCCGACGTTGCCACCCACCGGTGCGGCTCCACGCAGAAGACGCTGAGGTCGATGGGCTGGCTGTGCGGCGGCACAATGCGATCCTTGCCGACAACGCGATCCTGCTTGCCTCCGGTGACGATCTCGCCGGCGAGCAGAATGAGCGGCCGGTCCGAATTGTTCACCAGCATCAGGCGGTTCACCTCCGCGCCCGATGAAGCCGGCGGCGGAGCGATGGGTGTGTGCTCGGGCCACGGATCGGGAATAGTGGTGCGAGGATGGCGCGGGCGGATCAATCCCGCGCTTCCTTCCTCAGCCACCACCACCTGGCCAGCGCGGATGCCTTCATCGAGCGTAAGAAAGTTGCCGGTGTCGCGGACGGTGTCGCTGACAATCGGAAAGACGGTGAGGTTGTCCTGCGTGGTGGGCGCGAGCACCTTGTAATCGGCGCCATACGCGGTCGCCGCCGCGAAAAGAACTGCGAGAGCTGTCTTCGTCATTGCGTTCCTCCACCGTTAAGAACGGCGGGCGGCGCGCTTCTTGCAGACAAATTTCGAAAGAATACAATTGGGCGTGGACCATGAGTGACCACTCGTCGCATTTCACCGTCCTCTACCAGGAATCCGGCGGGAGTGGGTTTGGGCTGAGTCTGGAGGATTTCACTGCGATCCTTCTGGAAGTGAGCGACCGCTACGTTCCAGGCGCGGATGACCGCGAACTGGCCACATTCCATCGCACCCTGAAGGTGGCGGATCTCGCGTTGGCGCGCGCCTGTGCGGCTGGGAATGAAGCCGCGTGGGATTATTTCGTGATCCGGTATCGCGCCAAACTATATGAGGCCGGCGCGGCGATTGCACGCGATGAATCGGTGGGCAGCGAACTGGCCGATTCGCTCTACACGGACTTGTTCGGCACGCGTCAGACTGATGGCGGCCAACGCATTTCGAAGCTGGCGAGCTACACGGGACGAGGATCGCTGGATGGCTGGCTGCGGACGGTGTTGGCGCAGGAGTATGTCAACCGCTATCGCGCCGAACGGCGCACGGTTCCTTTCGACGAGACTGTTCAACCCGCCGCACCCGCGAACGACGGCCTTCCCGCTGATCCGCGCCTTGAGCAAGCCACTGCCGAGGCGATCGCCGAATTGTCCGCCGCGGATCGCCTGACTTTGGCGGCGTATTATCTGGATGGCAGGACGCTCGCTGAGATTGCGCGAATGATGTGCGTTCACGAATCCACCATCAGCCGCCGGCTGGATCGCGTTACTTCGGGGTTACGCAAGAGCGTCGTGCAAGGGCTGCGCCATCGCGGGATGAGCAGGCGCGCGGCTGAGGAGGCGCTGGAGACGGACGTGCGCGATCTCGCCGTGGATGTGCGCGCAAGGCTGACGCAAGATCCCGCCGCTGGAACGTTCCATGAGAGGGGGAAGGGATGACGGCGAAGTTCAAACGGGTGGTGAAGTCCGCGCTCGCTCGCCCGCGTGCCATATCCGCTCATCCCGAGGCCGATGTTCTCGCGGCTTACGCCGAGAATACGCTGTTGAAACGTGAACGGGCAACGGTGATCGCGCACTTGGCCGATTGTGCCGATTGCCGGGAGTCTCTGGCGCTGGCGTTTCCCGCCGATGCGGACGAAAGTGCGGCGGTGCCGAAGACGCGGCTGGCATGGCGATGGTCCCCGGCGTGGAGTTGGGCGGCGTCTATGGCGGCGATTTGCATTGTTGTCTCGGCGGTTTGGGAATTCCGAGGGCAACTTGTAGTCACGCCGGTGAGGCCCGCGGCCGCTCCGATAGCGATTCAGGATAAGAAATCGGAGCCCGCACCGCCGTCGGTCCCCGCGGCCGCGAAACCGGTTACGACTGCAAAAGCACGGCAATTCACGCCGCCACCGATGGCCGGCCCAGAAGCGAAGAAGATCTCAGCAGCTCCCCCACCACCGCCCGTTTTGACTGCGCCGCAACAGATTCCACCGCAACCCGCGGCAGATGCGGGATCAGCCGGGGCTATCATCTCAGCGCAAGCGAGCCCTCCGGCAGCGGACACGCTGCAGCCTGCCTCGCAGGCTGTTGAAGTCCGCCCATCCGCACCCGCCGCCAGGATGAAGTCGGCAAGCCACTTTGGTGCGATGGGTATTGCAGGCGGCCGAGCTACTCGTCCGCTGGTTCGCTGGTCTATCGGCGGCGAGTCGCGCGGACTCCTGCAACGTTCCGACGATGGCGGCGCAACGTGGACCATCGTCTCGCTCGCCGGCGAAGTCAGTTTCCGCGCCGTGACCAGCGTCGGTAACGATGTTTGGGTTGGCGGATCGGCGGGCGCGCTGTTCCATTCGGGCGATCAGGGCGCGCACTGGCAGCGTATATCATTCGGCTCTACCGGGACCATCGTCGCCATCAAAGCCGGGGCGAGCGGAGAGGCCGAAGTGACCACCGACGATGGACGCGCCTGGCAGGTCAAAGCCACGCAGCAGTGATCACCGCGAGTGCCGCGATGGCCGCGGTCTCGGTGCGCAGAATCGCCGGCCCCAGCGATACCGATCGCCACCCGGCCTCGTGAATGACCGCGCGTTCGCGATCCGTCCAGCCACCTTCGGGCCCGGTCATCAGGCTCACCCGATCCTCAGGAGTTCGCTCCGCCGGCAGCGCGTCCAGCAAGGGCGCGCCTCCAGGCTCCTCATCCAGCAGCAATCGGCACGGCACGGCGTCTTCGAGGACATCTTGAAACGATATAGGCGCGGCAATCTCGGGAAGCCGAACCCGGCGGCTCTGTTCGCTGGCCTCCCGCGCGATGCGCTGCCAGCGGCTGACACGTTTTTCCGCTCCCCGGTCCAGCCCTCGCTCGCTTCGCTCGGTTTCGAAGAAGGCCATTCTCTCCACCCCCAGCTCGGTCGCCTTCTCCACCAGCAGCTCGATGCGCTCAAACCGCACCAGCGCGACATACAGCGCGACTCGCACCGGGGCTTCGGCGGCATCAATCTGCTCGATCACGCGAAACGTAACCAGGTCGCGCCGCGCCGCCTCCACCTCCGCCAGGTACACCGCGCGGTTGTCGGAGATCTCGTACTTCTGCCCCTTCTCCACGCGCAGCACCCGTGTGAGATGATGCGCATCCTCGCCGGCGAGCGTCGCGCTCCC
>JBEKFB010000070.1:0-16747 GCA_050013535.1 Bryobacteraceae bacterium
CTGCAGCTTTACAACGACATAGGGTTCCCAGCCTGCACAGACCTCACAACCGAAGTGGGAATCACCGGAACACCGGCCATCCAACTCACAAAACCGCAAGCGCCCAGGGAAGGCGTGATTTTCGTCGCTGCGAAATCCAAGTCGAACGGCGCCTACGCCTATACGCTTTTCGCCTTGAATCTTTCCAATGGCGTCAAGCTCAGCCAGACCCTTATCCAGGGCCAGGTAACTGGCTCAGGTATCGGCTCGGCCATTGTCAACGGCCGCAGAATTATCCGTTTCAACCCGGAATATCAACTGAACCGCCCGGCGTTGTTGCTTGATGGCAATACGCTTTACCTCGCATTCGGTGGCCATTGCGGTACGGGGCCCTATCACGGATGGGTTTTCGCCTATGACGTATCCAATCCCGCGGCTCCGAAGCAATTGTCCGTCCTCTGCGACACTCCGAACGGCATCGGGAAAAATGAGGGCATGGCGGGTATCTGGATGTCGGGAGAAGGTCCCGCTCTCGATGAAAATGGCTTCGTTTATCTGGCTACGGGAAACGGCACATATGATGGCATCACTGAGTTCGGCGACAGCGCCATCAAGTTGAAACTGGTTGGCCGAACGCTACAGATACAGGACTGGTTCACACCGCGAAATCAGGCGTTTCTCAAGGACAACGACGTCGATCTTGGATCCGGAGGAATAACCCTCCTCCCCCACAGTCATTTGCTCCTGGCCGGCGGCAAAGAAGGACTTATGTACCTTATCGACCGTGACCACATGGGGAAGGGTACTGCCGCTGCCCTGCGTTCCATACAGGTCACGCACGTCCACGACGGAGACAACTTCTACAACCTGCACGGATCGCCCGCCATCTGGCCCGGCGCCGCGCAGATTTACATCTACGTCAACGGCGAAGAGAATCCGTTCAATCAATACCGGTTGGTACGCGACGCCGTACCCGGTGGTCCGGGTTGGAAATTCGATCCGCCCGATGGACCTTACAGGACGACCGCCAATTGCGCGAAAAAACCAAACTGCCTGACTTCGCCTTACCCAAATTACCCAACCGGACTTTTTGGGCAGACAAACCGCAGCCGTGTTTGGATGCCGGGTGGATTCATGACACTCTCCGCCAAAGGCGACGATCGAAGGAGCGGCATACTCTGGGTCGCCATGCCGCTGGCCGACAATGCGAACAAACAGGTTGTCCGAGGCGTCCTCCGTGCTCTCGACGCTTCCGATATCTCGAAACCGGAACTCTGGGACAGCGAGAGCACCGGCCACCCGAATGACAGGCTGGGACAGTTCGCCAAATTCAGTCCGCCCACCGTGGCGAACGGGAAGGTATATGTGGTTACCTTCCAACAGGAGATCATCCTGAAGAACGGGATTCACCAGGTTGCCCCACCCCCCGCCGATCAACCGGCTCTTGTCATTTACGGTCTCAAGTCTTCTCGGCATCAATGACACCAATCTGGGGGAAAAAGCGATTTCCGCTGTTGCGAATTTCTCGATGGTCGTATGCTTAACCTGTCTAACGGGGCAACCAGCGAAATGGAGTGGCCGGCGACGGTGTGTGTACTGCATACAGGCGACTGGCATATAAATTCCGTTCTCATGTCGATTCGGCCACACCCCGTTCGACGTATCAGCAGAGAGCCAGTACGAAAGCGAGCAACAGCGATCCAAGTGCGCTCTCAATCGGAGTTCGCCGGTTAGCCAGGAAATAGCTAAACCCGAAAACAAGCGACACAACCATCGCTCAACCCAAAGGAGATTTCACAATGCGATTCATGGTCATCGTCAAAGCAACCCCGGAGTCAGAGAAAGAAGGCGCCCTCCCCGATCCACAGCTCATGGCCGAGATGGGCAAGTACAAGGAAGAGCTCAGTAAAGCTGGCGTCCTGCTCGCCCTCGATGGCCTCCATCCCAGCTCCAAAGGCGCACGCGTCAGATTTTCCGGCAAGTCTCGTACCGTCATCGACGGCCCCTTCACCGAGGCTAAGGAACTCATCGCTGGCTTCTCGATCCTGCAGGTCAAGTCCCTCGAAGAGGCCATCGAGTGGGTCAAGGGTGGCCCCAACTGCAGCGCCGGCGACTACGAAGTCGAGATCCGCCAGATCTTTGAGATGGAAGACTTCGCACCCATCCTGTCCGAAGAGCAGATCCAGCACAAGGTAAAGCGTCGAGCTGAGCTGCCAAATCAGACCGCCAACAAATAGCCGCTCTTGCATACACGGTTTGAAGCTGGTGTGATCGGTAGCAGTGTCCGCTACCGATCCACATCAGGTCTTGCATCGCGCTATCGAAGCCGTTTGGCGCATCGAGTCCGCGCGCGTCATCGCCGGCCTCACCCGCCTTACCCGCGACTTAGCCCTTGCCGAAGATCTCGCGCAGGAAGCACTCGTCGCCGCACTCGAACAGTGGCCGCAATCCGGCGTCCCTGATAATCCCGCAGCCTGGCTCACCACCACCGCCAAACGCCGCGCCATCGATCTCTTCCGCCGAAACGCCGTCGCCCAGCGCAAACATGAAGAGCTCGCCCACGAACTCGAAGCCCTCGAACCAACCTCGCCCGACCTCGACTCCACTCTCGACAACACCATCAGCGACGACCTCCTTCGCCTCGTCTTCATCGCCTGCCATCCCATCCTCCCCACCGAGTCCCGCGCTGCGCTCACGCTCCGTCTCCTCGGCGGCCTCACCACCGACGAAATTGCCCGCGCCTTCCTCACCCCCGAACCCACCATCGCCCAGCGCATCGTCCGCGCCAAACGTACCCTCGCCGACAAACACATCCCCTTCGAGGTGCCCCGCGGCCCCGAGCTCGCCGCCCGCCTCTCCTCAGTCCTCGAAGTCATCTACCTCGTCTTCAACGAGGGCTACTCCGCCACCGCCGGCGACGACCTCATGCGCCCCGCCCTCTGCGAGGACGCGCTCCGCCTCGGCCGCATCCTCGCCGAACTGACTCCCACCGAACCAGAAGTCCACGGCCTGGTCGCCCTCATGGAAATCCAGGCCTCCCGCACCCGCGCCCGCGTCACCTCCACCGGAGAACCAGTCTTACTCTTCGATCAAAACCGCACCCAATGGGATCAACTACTAATCCATCGCGGACTAACCGCAATCGAGCGCGCTGATAAAATCAACACCACACGCGGCCCCTATCTGCTCCAAGCCGAGATCGCCGCCTGCCACGCCCGCGCCCGCACGCCATCCGAAACCGACTGGCCCCGCATCGTCATCCTCTACACCGAGCTCGCCCAGCTCATCCCCTCCCCTGTCATCGAGCTCAACCGTGCCGTAGCCGTCTCCATGGCCCACGGCCCCCAGGCTGGCCTCACACTTGTAGACGCCCTCGCTTCCGAACCCTCTCTCGCGGGCTACCATCTTCTCCCCAGCGTCCGCGCCGACCTCCTCTACAAACTAGGCCGCCTCCCCGAAGCCCGCACCGATTTCGAACGCGCCGCCGCCCTTACCCGCAACACCCGCGAGCGCGGCCTCCTCCTCGCCCGCGCCGCATCCTGCGAGACTGACCCAACTAACTCTTCGGAAAGATAACGCAGCTTGCGGCGATGGGGAATAGGCCCGCGTTTCTGCGGGATGAGCGGCTTGGACGCCCAGCAGGGGATTTGCTAGGTGAGAATGGTTTCGACTGCCCGCTTGATCGCCAACAATGTGGGGATCTGGCAGACGATCACCAGCAAAGCCGCAGTGACCACGAAAGCGCGGGAGAGGCGCGGCGCTCCTAACACCACCAGGGCCATCAGCGCCCATGACCAGTGTGCGGCGTACAACTGGAGCTCATCCCCCCACACATTGTGAAGGACGCAATTGAACAGAAGCCAGCCCAGAAGCAGCTTTACCGCGGTGCGTGTCGACGGCCAGCGATACGCCTCCAGCGCACACCGGCAGAGGAGGACCGCCCAGGCAATGGCGCCGAGCGCCTGAATCCCAAAGTAAAAAGTCAACGACAGCGGCTCATAGCTCACCATGGAGCCCGCCCAATTCGGGACTACCGGGGGACGCGGCCCGATCGCGGGAGATACCAGAAAATAGAATAAATAGGTGCCCGTCGCCAGCGGATCTTGCACGAAACGCCAACGCATGTAAGTGTCGATGAACTTGTGAAACATCGCGCTGTGCCGAGATGCGAGATACGCCGCTCCAAGCACTATCGACGAGCCGACGGCCAGCGCACCAAGCCGGAGGCGCGCGGACTTCAAACCCGATTGAATCATCGACAACACGGGGAAGATGGCGTTCGTGATGGTGGTGCCACCGATCAGGACGACCATGATTCCCAGAATAAACAGGCGCACACGAGAGTTCGCGGCCAGCAGCGGGGCGACAAAAGCCACAGTTAACAGCCCGTTAGAAATGCCGAAGTGCTCCGGCAGGCAGATGGTTGCACTCGATGTGAAGAGGAAGTACATCACAAACAGCGCCAGACATTCCACCGTCCGGATTCCGTTGCGCAACGCAAGCCACGCGAGAAAGGCTATTCCGGTCCCCGCGATCATGGCCACAAACAGCCGGGCTCCAAAAACTTGCGCGTCCAGGTGAGGGAGAAACACTCCGGCGACGGTGCCCAGGGCTCGGCACGGGCGGCTCCAGAAAAAGATTTGCAGGGGATGAATGAGATGCGTGGCATCCGGATACGTCGGCGCTCCCCACATCTTGAGCATCCAGAGCCCGGTATCAGAGCTGAAAAGAACGTTGCTACGCTGGGTCAGGACCGTCCCGGGTTTCACACCCAGCCATCCCGAGAGCCAGGTCAACCAGACCACCGCCGCTACCCCAATGAAAATGACGCACGCACGATCCTTAGTAGAGAGCGGTTCTTTGGATTGTAACGAGCTGGAGGTCGCGGAGAATATAGACATCAGTGTACCTGGCACCTCGGCGCTCGGCGCATGATTACGGAAGCCCGGGCAAAGGATTAAACCGGCATCCGCGCGTCATAGTCTGAATTTGCGGTATGCCGAGCCAGATCGGCAGTTTCTTTTTCGCCCACCGTTATCACATACTCCCCGAGCGGAAACTGCCGGTCAAAGTATCGCAGGAAAGGTACCAGAAACGCCGGAGTGTTGTTCTGCGAAATCATGCCCGTACAGACGGAGAGACGGATCGCCAGCCCGCAATCGCTGAGCAGCTTTCGCAAGCCGGACGGGCAGGACTTAAGGGAGGCCCGCTCCGCCTTCACGGCGAGTCCGAAGGCAAACATCACCGGGTTGTTACGATTGGGCTCCAGCAGGACAACCCAACGCCCCGCGACGCGGGCCATTTCCAGCACGACCTGCCGCGGGCTGTCAGCGTGGTGAAGAAGGTTAGCTTCAAAAGTGACGTCGAAGCTTCCGGACTTAAACGGTAAGGATCCCGCGTCTGCCTGGACCAGGGCGCGAAAAGGATTCTCCGCCAGCATATTGGCGCTGAAGTCAAGAGCCGCGAGCGATTTGCAGCGGTCTTTGAGGTAATGCGTGAACACACCATTGCCGCAGCCCACGTCGAGCACGGTTGTCTGCGCCAGAGGAACGGCCGACTCGATGAAATCGAGCTTGGGAAGCGCGTAGGCGGCAACCACGGGATCGTCCGCATTCCGGTATCGCGCTTTGGCGAAGTAGTTCGACTGCTTTCGATAATTGATAGAGCGATTCAGGCCTTCAGGCACGAAAGTTTCCCTCGACGGAGTGGTGCAGCGGCGATGCGGCCGGTTGCCAGGAGCTGCTGTTGCCCGCGATGGTGGACGCTGGTTCCTGGATGAGGTCGGCGGGTAAGAGAACCTGTAAGTAGTGGAGGCGTTCGGCCACCATTTTCAGCGAATAATCGATTGCGCGAGTGACCGTGAGAATGAATGCAATCGAAATACAAAACGTCATGACTACATAACGCGACCAATGCTCGTAGGTGCCGCCGGTCCGCAACCGCTCGATCACGCTCGCGAGAACAAGCCAGACTCCGATACAGGTGAGGAGGGCCGGGAATATCCAAAACGATTTGCTCCGAAAGAAACGGGATGACCATTTACGTTCGCGCCCGCGGATCTCGC
The DNA here is from genome assembly GCA_050013535.1 of Bryobacteraceae bacterium. Taxonomy (GTDB): domain Bacteria; phylum Acidobacteriota; class Terriglobia; order Bryobacterales; family Bryobacteraceae; genus CAWACP01. Next base: position 6,044 of record JBEKFB010000070.1, read on the forward strand.
CGGCGAGAGAAATCGAAACGATCCGGTCCGTGAGGTAGCCCGCGCAGAAGAACAGGCACGCTGCGATTCCGCATAGGTCGCTCACCAGAAAGCGGTAGATCATCCACGGCAGGACAGTCCGGTGTGCCGCGTAATGAAGCGAGGGCCCGATCATCAGGCCGCAGGCCACCACGAACGTGGCCGATGCGGCTATCCCGAGGGGCCGCGATGGCTTATAAAGAAATGCCGTTTGCAGGATTACCTTCAGGAAACGAAGGCCGTCTCTGGCGACACGCAGTTTCGACACGCCGGCCCGTTCCTCATACGGCATGTCTATCTCAGTGATCTTGACCGAGTCACTGAGCATGGACCGCGCACTCATGGCTGGCGTGAAGTGCAGTCCATCGGGCAGCGGGAACAGCCGGCTGAGCGCTGACCGGCGCACCACTCGCATGCCGCTCGCGGTGTCGCGCACGCGTTCCGACGAAAAGGCGGTTAAGATTGCGGCAAAAATCATATTGCCGACCCTGCGGATAAGGGGCATCCGGCTTTGCCGGTTTAAGCGGCAGCCGAGGACAACATCGGCCTCCTCGTTCAGCAGCTGCTCACAGAGAGGAGCAAAGAAACCGGGATCGCAGGTGCCATCCGCATCCAGGAAACCCAAAAGATCGGCATCGGAACGGCGCCAGGCCTCCTTGATCGCGGCGCCATACCCCTTGTTCTCCGGAAACACGATGAGCCGGATCTGATCTGAATATTGGCTGGCAAGCTCGACGGTTCGATCGGTCGACCCGTCGCTAACGACTGTGATCTCGACTTCGTTCACGGGGGAATGCTGGCAGATATAGGCCCGGGCAGCCAGCGATCGCTGAATCGTACTCTCGATGCTCTCCTCTTCGTTGAGTGCGGGGATGGCGATCAAAAGCTTCATGCGTCTGACTCGGAAACGTGTGGTGGAGTGTAGCAAATCGAGGGCCATTTGGCAATATAAGGAGTTAACGTGGTTGCAGGCCAAAACCAATTTATCATCTTCGTCTTGTGTTCGCCGGCCACATAAGCGAGCGGAATCGTGACCCCGAAAAGCGGATGCCACCCCGGGGCGGTCGCCCGTGATATGGCCTTCCAGTCCCGAGAATTCGGAATTCCTGCGAAGCTTCGGGACTCGCCAACCTGAACGGGCCGCCAAGGTCAGGCTTCGGAAAGGCTTGCCTCCAATACCGGTGAGGCGCTCGAATGCGGAGCGCATCGGCGCTAAGCATCTCGCCGAGGCTGTCCCTACTTTCCACGCGATGCGACGACCTTCCTGTGGAACACGATCACCAGCGGGCTCTTCTCTTCCACCCAATTCATTTCGAGGTGCCGTCGAACACCGCTCGGAAAGCTATCGATCCAAATCGAATCGGAGATCACCAGTGAACAGCCGGATTGCTCAATCGCGGCAATCAGAGCGGGCGCTGAAGATTCATGTACGCTTGTGCCCAGGTCATACCACAACGGAATCGCCGGACCAGTGACGCCACCGTAAATTCGGCTCATCAGTCCGAGGCCGGGGCCCCAGCACGGGGGAATCGAGGAATGATCCCGCCGGACCACAGCATCGATGGCAGCGACGCGGGCCGCGCCCACCTCCGAGAGATGAACGCCCTGCAAGTAAAGGGGCAATTGGTCACGCGGGGGTTTGCGCTCGAACTGCGTCGGTTCAAAATATGAAATTCGAGCGTGACGCAGGCAACAGATGCCTCCGAAAATCAGAAAATATAGCGCCATCGCCGAGCAGCAAATGCGCAGAGGCCGCTCCCAGTAATCTCCCAGAAGAGGGGCGCAGATCAGCGCGATGGCGACGCCGCCGATGAGGGAATAACTACCTATGATTATCTGAAGTTCCGAATTGGTCGAGACTAATACGCAGGTCGCTCCTAAAAACACGGTTGCCGTGGCGGCCAACAGTAATAGCGGGCTGCCGATGACATGAGCACGCGTGGTCAGAGTTTTGGCGCCCGCTCGTAGCGCGGCTACAAAAAGAATGATGTAAGTAACTACACCGATGCCGACGACTGCTGGATGCAGAGCCCCGTAATAGTAGTAGGGAGGGTTCTTTAAATAGAAACCCAGGGTCGCGATACGCCGCAAGCGATGGGCTCGGCCTGCCGGGCCGAGAATAATGGTGTGCGCCCACGTGGACACGGTAATGTGGGTCCAAAGCGTCTCGATGAGTATCGGCGCCACCGCGCAAACGCAGAGCGCAACAAGAAACAGTGCGGCTTTCACCGGCCTGACGGGGCCCTTGTGGACCCAAAAAACGAGGCCATAAAAGAAAACCACGCAAAGATCGACGACATGAAAGTTAACCTTGTTCATCCCGCCCAGAATCAGGAGGAGGGCAATGGCGAGAGATCCGGCCGCCGTCACCGACCCGCGGCGCACTATGGAAGCTCCGATCAGCGTGATAGCGATCAGGATGACCATGCCGATCGTGTTATACCAGACAATGCCGTGTTGCAGAGTTGACGCAACCGGACTTGCCACCGCGATTAACAGCGCCAGATACCAGGGGAAGGCCTTTCTTGAATACCACCAAACGAGCAGAAACAAGCCGATGCTGAGCAATAGATTTCCATAGGCTAGTGAAAGGTAACGTTCACCGAATAATATCTCGCACCCGCGCGCGACCAGCAGACTCAGGGGTTGAGCAACCGTTGCAAAATCACGATACGGGCGTAGTCCCGCGGCCAGATTGCCGGCGGCGGCGGTCATAATTGAATAATCGTAAAAACTGCCCAGCTTGTTGAAATTCTGTTGCCACAAAACAAGCAAGAGCACAATCGCCAGGACGAACGCGCCGGCACGAAGCGACTTCCGTTGTGTGTCGCGTTTCCAATCCATCGTTGGCAATCTCAAAAAAAACGGTGCAGGAGAGCCAGAACGCCTTGCTTCAGGGCGGATTGATGGTGACTCGTGGGTGCGCGCGTCCCGAGCACCGCGACTCTATTCTCGACATACCAATCGTAGCTGTCCCGAAACATAGCGTCGTTCGAATACAGTGGCTTCCAGCCGAGCTCGACGCACGCCTTTCGAATGTCGAAGTACATCGAGCGGCCGTACATCAGCGAATGGTAGGCGGCCAGCGGCGATATCCCAAGAGCGGAACTAACCTTCATGGAAGGCGCCACTGCCCACATGGGGAGCGACTTTACACGTGAGCCCGTTCCGGCATACCGGCACAGATTCTCGAGCACGTCTCGCATGCTGCCGAATTCCGCCGCGCCGCAGTTGTAGGCCTGCGGGCCGGCCGCCTTGGAGGCAAGAATGCAAGCTTCAGCCAGGTCGTCGGCGTGAACAAACTGATAGATGTTCCTGCCTCCGGAGAGTACGGGAATGTTCTTCCCCTGATAGATCCACTCGAACAAGATCTGAAAGATCCCCAGTCTGCCGTGTCCCATGATGGTTCGCGGCCGGACAATGGAGACGTCCAGGCCCTGCTTCGCAGCCGACCAGCAGAGCGTTTCGGCGGCCAACTTCGCCTTGCCATATTCCTCCATGGGCCGAGGTTCGGTTTCCTCGGTGACCGGATTCGCAATCGGCACTCCATAGATGGCGCTGGTGGACGTGTAGATGACCTTCTTCACGTGGTGGGCCAGGCAGGCGTCTAGCAGGTTGCGGGTTCCGTCACGATTCACCTTCCAGAACAGGTTTTTGTCCTTGGCCAGCGGAACCTGGGCCACATTATGAAACACGACGTCCACGTGTTCGCAGGCATGCGAAACGGCGTCGCGGTCGCAAATATCGCCCTGGAGCGCTTCCTCGCCAGGAACGGCGTCGCCCGGCGGGTTCAAATCAAAGATCCGAATCCGATAACCGCGCTGGCGCAGTCTGCTGCACATCAAACTGCCGAAGTAACCGGCGCCGCCCGTCACCAGGGCCAGGGGACCAGTCATCAGAGTGGGATTCCTTTGTTCAAGCAGAATTCGATGGATCGCCGCATACCCTCCTCCAGCGCGATCTTTGGTTGGTAGCCCAACTCCCTCTCCGCTTTCGCGATGCTGCAGGCGATGTTTTTATTCATTTCGGACAGGACGTGTATTTTCTGGTTGTATTGGCCGAGCGACTGTAGTACGGCGTCTAACCCCATGGCGACTTCGCTTACCACTCCGGGTAGCCGTGTGCGCTTGTGAGCGACCGGCAGGTGGAACTCATGTTCCATCAACCGCTCCACGGTGTCCACGATTTCGTTCATCGTGTAGGGCCGCCGGTCCGCAATCCAGTAGATTTCTCCACGGGCGCGCTCGGTGAACGCAGCCAAAAGCAGACCTTCGCAAAGATTGTCGATGTAGACCATCGACCGCAGATTGTTGCCTGAGCCGACGATCGGCATTTTCCCGGTGCGAATCATGGAGAAGAACAGGGTTTGGCGCGGAGGCTGATCGACTCCGTAGAACCAGGGACATCGCACAATCACGGTTTCGATCGCACCTCTTGTCTCTACTTCTTTGACCGCCAGTTCCATCTGCATCTTCGAGCGGCCATAGTTCATGTAGGGATGGTACGGCGAGGCTTCGTCAAAGACATGACCCGTGTGAGGGTTGGTTCCGACCGGCGAGTTGGAGGAGACGATAACCGCGCGCCGTACTCCGGCGCCGATGGCGGCGTCCAGGACATTCTTCGTTCCCGTCACGTTCACTTCGTAGAACTCACGGATGCGATGCGGGTGAATGATCCCGCAGGTGTGCAGCAGTATCGCATCCTTCGCGGATTCGCAAAACCTGGCGCAATCCTGCGGGTTGCGCACATCGCCCTGGACTACCTGCGCACCCAGGGCGGCCAGTTCGGCCGAATCCTCGTCGGGTAATATCAGGCACCGCATGCGAAGTTCGCCCGGTAAACGATCGCGCAGTTCCCCCGGAAGGCGACGCTCGGCGAGGACCCGGCTCAAACGCTTGCCCAGCCAGCCACTAGCGCCGGTGATGAGGATCGTGCCGATTTCGTTCTGCATATTCACAGTCCCTTGACGAAGTGGAGCGTGTTCCTTCTCGCGAACGCCATAATCGTACCCTGAGGGTTCACTCCGGGAGGGCCGCACAGAACGCTCGCATCATTGATCACCAGATTCCGCTGACCGTGAACCTGACCGAACGAATCGACCGCCGACTGCTGCGATCTTTCTCCCATGGGACAAGAGGAAAACACGTGAACGGAAGTCAAGGATGCCGAACGCGGCAAGGTTACCGGAATGCGGCTCAAATCGTCGGCATTCCTCAATGGAGGAAACCAGGGGATAGATGGATAGAGGCTTGTAGCACCGGCGGCGAACAGAACTTGGCATAGCCGGCGGAGTCCGGTTGCCAAACCTCTTAAATCCTCCGGCGCCAGCGAATAACGCAACAGAGGAGCCGTGGACCACGGCAAATCGCGTATGCGGCCGGTGGCTGATCCTCGAATGCTCGCGTAGTAAACCGCCATCTGCGGCGACGTGCGTCGTAAGTCTAACGCGGCGTCCGGGTGATCGGTCATGGCCAGAGCGAGGTATGGCAGGGATGAAATAGAGCATCCCATGCAGAGATTCGGCGAATACTCGTTCACCTGCTGCGCCGCAACATCGGGATGCCCGCCGTTGACTTCCTCGTCAAAAACGGCGACAACCTTAATCATCGGGTGGAGCGATAGTGAGTTGCCGATATTCCGGTGGATACCGCTGCGCCGCAACAAGGCAGGTGTTTGGATCGCGCCCCCGCAGACGAATACGGCGTCCGCCTCGATCTCAACACGAGCGCCATGCTGCAAGGCGGTCACGTTCCAGTGGTCTTTCCGCCGTGCAATCTTCAACCCCCGCACGCCGCCCTGCAGCCGTACCCCGGCCTGAACAGCGGATGGGATCAAGGTTTCCGTCATCGATTGCCGTTTGCCGAGTATCCGGCCGTTGCCACAGGGTTCAGTTTCGTACTTGAACGCGCGCGGGACTTCCTCCGTCTTCCAACCCAGATGTTCGGCGCCAAGCTTCATTTTGAGGGCGATTCGCGGTTGGGTCCCAGGGTTCAATTGCACGCTGAGGGCACGTTCGCACGCATCAAAATGTGGACGCATGTCTTCCATCCCGGCATGCTTTACGCCGTACACCGCGCGCCAGCGATCCAGAATCTCCTCCGGCGTGCGATGATACAGAGCGCTGTTGATCTCGCTCCCGCCACCCACGCAGCGGCCTTCCACCAGGGGAATCCTGGGCTGCCCCAGCGCCGGGTTCAGACCGCCATTGCGATATTTCTGAGTCATCTCATCGATGCTGAACGGCGCGCAGGAATCGAGCGGGAGACAAGGGCCCTCCTCCAGAAGCAATACGTCCCGGCCATGAGACGCTAGTGTCCAGGCGGTTACGCTACCACCCGGGCCCGATCCGATCACCAGATTCTGGCAACGATAGCTCTGGCTCATCGAGCGAGCATCCTGCTGCCAGCGTCCGGACGGGAGTATGCGGCCAGCACCACCAGGGCGGAATAGAACTTCATCAGATCTCGACAGGCGCCCAAGTTCGACCGCCTCCACGCTTCTAACTGCGCCCTGCGCCGAGGGCTGTCCCTTTGGTGGAAGAATGAGCCGTCCACCAGAAGCCGGCTTGCGGCGAATGCCAGCGTCGTTGCTTTCACCGCAAACCCCAGGAACCCCGGCATGAGATCCCTCTGCCGAGTCACGAAGCGAACAACATCGTTGTAATTGGGGTAGATCTCGGATGAAGGCCCACTGTACAGACCGGCCAGTTCATACGTCAGCGCAGAAGTCGTCTTATCCAAAAGACCGGACATGCTAGAACCAGTTAACCATCGCCGCAATCACGACCAGCAGAACCGCCAAAAGGACGTAATAGGTCGAGGGTGTCCGTGTCAAGTACACCACGGGGTCGTCATGCAACTCGCCGCGTCCGCATGCCACCCACAGGCGGGCTATGAAATACAACAACAGAGGCACTGTTGCCCACAACAACTCCGGCCTCTTATACAGCAAGGTAACGCTGTCGCTGTTGATATAAAGAGCCAGCACCAGGGAGGAGAGAAATCCGCTGCTGATCCCGGCAGTCGTTATCGTCGGTAAATCCGCGGTGGAATACCCTCGCCCGGGAACGACGTCCCGTCCGCTGCGCCCGAAACGGATCAATTCCGAGGCGCGTTTGCTAAACGCCAGGCTGAGGAACAAAAAGAATGTGAATGGCGAGAGCCATGGCGAGAAAGGAATGCCGGTTACGACGTGGCCCACAAACACACGGAACGCGTAGAGGATTGCCAGTGTCAGCACATCCAACAGCAGAGCCTTCTTCAACCACAGCGAATAGCAGGATGTCAGACAGATGTAGATCAGCAGGATTGGCAAAAGATGGTGCCCGATCCTCGCCGCCAGCGTTAAGCTTCCGAGAAGAAAAAGCCCTGCCAGCATAACGCCGGTAGATATAGAACAAGCCCCTGAAGCAAATGGACGACGCTTTTTAGTATCGTGCCGCCTGTCCTCTTCCAAATCCAATAAGTCGTTGGCTACATAAACCGATGAGGCACACATTCCAAAGGCCAGGAACGCCATCGCGGATTCCAGCAACACGGGTCCCCGGACGGCCTGGTGGGAAGCAAACGCAGGTACGAAGATCAGCAGGTTCTTCACCCACTGATAGAGGCGCAGGGATCGGATCGCCGCCTTCAGTTGTCCCCTGGCGGGCGGGAAGACGCGGGTCACGTTAGCGGACTGGCGGGCGGCCGCTTCCACGGATCGACTGGCGTTCACCAGAATCGCTTCCCGGCTTACACGCCAAACCGGTTGATCCGTGCGGGAGTTGCCCGCGTAATCGAACTCGGCGCCGCAATTTCGGAGAATCTCCTCAGTCTTGGCTTCACCTTTGAGATTCCGTTTTTCTGAGCTTCCCAGGACAAGATCAAATAAGTCTAAATGCGCTACCGCCCGGGCAGCCAGATTCTGGTTCGATGCCGTAGCCAGAACCAGCGACCGGCCGCTGGCTTTTTCGATACGGAGCCAGGCCGCAAACTCTTCGCTGATCGGCAGCACGTCTGCGTCGAGTTGGACCAATTTCCCGATTTTGCTTTTCAGGTTCGCCCGGCCCCGTAGCAACCACACAGGCACGAGGATCACTGCCCAGGGCCGGCGCTTCAACAGGCGCAGGAGAGACTCGTGCAACAAATCGGTTCGAAAGAGCGTGCCGTCCAGATCAACTACAAGCGGAGGTGATGGTGCCTGCCGGCGATTTTCTCCGGTGTTGGAATCTTCCGTGTTCTGGAGCCTGGTCTCCATCGTGTGAGCGTCATGCGCCTGCATAGGTGTGCGCATGGCGGGCTGCAGCATGGGCCACGTACCATTTCCAGGCCGTTTCCGCAATGTAGTCCAAAGAAGAGAGCTGGGGTGTCCAGCCCAATTCCCGGGCCGCTTTGGTGCAGTCAGCGACCAAAACCGGCGGATCGCCGTCGCGGCGTGGTGCTTCCATGAGCGGCACTTTCCGGCCGCTTGCTCTCTCCACTGCGCTTACCACATCGCGGACCGAATAGCCGCGCCCGGTCCCCAGATTGAATGCTTCGCTGGGAGAATCCTCGCGGAGCATTCGGGTAAGGGCTTGAACGTGAGCGGCGGCCAGATCCGTTACATGAATGTAGTCCCGAACGGCTGTACCGTCGGGAGTCTCGTAATCCGTTCCGAAGATCTCGAGGGCAGGCAGGTCGCCATGAGCCGCGGCGATGGCACGCGGAATCAGATGAGGTTCCGGGTGATGGGATTCCCCAAGTTCACCTTCCGGATCGGCGCCCGCGGCATTGAAATATCGCAGTGCGGTCCATTTCAGACCGTACACCTTGCCGTACCAATACAGGGCGCGCTCCACCATCAGCTTAGATTCTCCGTAAGGGCTCACGATAGCGTCGAGCAGGTTAAACGTGTTGACTACATTGTTGCGGAAATACTCGGAAGCGGCGTGCATCGACTCGCCGACATAGGCGAGAGCCGCAAAATGAATAACGGCCCCAATCGGATACGCGTCAAAAACTCTCCGCAAAGAGGCCCGATCAGCCAGATCCACTTCCTCCAGTGGCCCCCATTTCACTGACCAGCGGTGCCCGTTACGAAGATCATCCACAACGACGGGCTGGTAGCCGTGTGCTGCCAGCCATTTAGCGGTATGACTTCCGACATATCCCGCTCCGCCTGTGAGAAGAACGTGCATTTAAATCGAGGTAACGCCACTTGCAACTCTTTCGCCGTTCTACGCCAGCACCTTACCGGCTGTTTTACTTGCGGGCAATGCACTGCGAAAGCCCTTCAGTCCCGATAATTAGGAATTCCTGCCAACCTTCGGGACTCTCCAACGTGAAGGGCCGCAAGGGGCGGGTTTCGGAAATGGATGCCTCCAATACCGTTGAGGCGTCCCGCCTACGGAAAGAACGGTCAGGGCGCTGGAGACTTGTGCCGGAACATGAGCTCCCCGGATTGGCAGGTTTCTCTTGCCACGCTTCTACGCTGCAGCTTCCCCTGTGGAACCCGGATTGCGATGCACACCGCTTAGCGCCGTAAACTACGTGGGAAGTAGATGGTAAACTCGCGCCACAATATGAGTCCGAAGACCGGTTCTCCCTTCACAGCCACACTTTATTTCGCGCACCTGTTGGCGCCTGCGGTGATTGCCGGCGCTTGCGCAGTTTCGTGGTTTCGATGGCACTCCAATCGAGGAGCGGCCTTCGGTCTGGTGCTCGGCATTCTTTGGATTGCGGTGGCCGTTGTGGCATGGTTGGCTAGTTCTGATCGAAACGCCTTCCTCAAGCGAATACGCATTCCGCTGGTGGCATTCTACGCGATCCTCGGATTGATGGCCGGCGCGGAATTCATCCTTCGCCTCTTTCCCCAGGAACTATACCGCCGTCTTCCCGGGACAACGGTCGTGACTGAGAACGACGAACGGGTCAAACCGGGGATTCGCACGGGCAAGACATTCTACCGTGTGAACAACGTGGGGCTGCGCGGCCCGAATTGGCATCCCCACGACAACAGTTACAAGGTCGTCGTGGCGGGATCCCGCGAGGCCGGATCCGAGTACCTGGACGATTCTCAAGACCTGGCTCACCTTCTGATGGTCGACTTCAATGACCAGTCCAGGGGAACTCTGTGGGCTGCGTCGGCTGCGATCGGTCACAACACTCGCGACTACCTTGCGGTCATAGATACTCTGCCTGTTTTTCGCAGAGTGCAAATGCTGGTCTTCCTGATTGGAACGGGCGATCTCCAGGACAACCTCTCTCGCGAAGGCGACACCACGGACGAAGGTCTCGAGGCTTCCGCGGGGAATTATCTCAACTGGCTCAGGGCGCCAAATACGCTCACCCGCTCGGCGCTGTACCGTTTCCTGGCGCCCGCGGTCAATCGCATACTGCCCCCCGAACAAGGATGGAATTACGACGAATTCCTGGTGAAGTACAGGAAGCTTCGGCAGCAATCGCAAATTGTGCCGCTACCCGATCTTCGGGCAGGGGTCTCGGAGTATCGGAAGGGCATTCTGGGCCTGAATGCCGAGTGCCAAAAACTCGACCTGCGATGCCTCTTCCTCACCGAGCCGACCATGTGGCGGGACAATCTGAACGAGAGGGAACAGGAGTTGCTGTTCATGGGCGCGATCGGTCCCGCTGAGTCACCCAGAGGTTACGGGTCGATTGGCGACCTCGCTCAAGCCATGAGCCGATATAACAATACGTTGCTGGATAC
>JBEKFB010000071.1:0-14836 GCA_050013535.1 Bryobacteraceae bacterium
CGTGGCTATCAGCAGTTTCATTCGGCTCTCCTTATTTGCTTGTACCAGACGGTGGAGGGGCGATCGAGTTAACCATGGCCAGAAAATCTTCCAGCCGTGTGCCTGGTTGGTCTTCGAAGGTATCGTCCAGCGGCAGGAGCGAACGCATGCGATCCAGACGGAAGTTGCGAAAATCGGTGCGGGTTTCGCACCACGCCGTGAGAGTCCACAGAGTGCCCCAGAAGGCCAGACCCAGTGGACGGATGACGCGCTCCGATTGCTTGTCGCGCAGGTCAATATAGGCGATGCGCAGCTTGCGACGCGCGAGAATCGCCTGGCGAATGGTTTCGATATTGGCCGCACTTAGATTGGCGATGTGCCCGGGCGCGAACAGCGGCGTGCGCTCCACATCGTCGCGCCGCGATGCGGGTAATGCCTGGGTGATCTTTTCAATCGCCGAGCGGCTGGAGAGCGCCAGAGCAGGGCCGCACCACGCCTGCACCATCCGCGCGCCCGCCACCAACGCGTGCACTTCGTCCATGGTGAACATGATCGGGGGAAGATCGAACCCTTTGCTGAGGCGGTAACCGACGCCCGCCTCGCTTTCCACGGGCACACCGGAGAGCGACAGATCGCGGATATCGCGATATACGGTACGCTCGGAGACCGACAATCGCGCGGCAATCTGAGCGGCGGTGGTGAGCCGGCGGCCCCGCAGATACTGCACGATCTGAAAGAGCCGGTCGGCGCGGCGCATCGCCCCAGTTTAGCTTTGACTGGCTCAGCCCGTGCAGGGACTCAACTCAGCGCGTGCAGGCCGACGGTGTTTCCCTCCGTATCCAGGATCCTGGTGTACACGCCCATGTCACCGGGAAGCGTGACGTCGGGCATGAGGACCTTGCCACCCGCCGCCTCCACGCGGCTGCGGACCGCATCCAGAGTGGGCTCGGCGTTGAGGTAAACCACGGCTCCCGCGCCCGGCTTGAACTCGCCGCCCTTGATGAGGCAGCCACTGATGGCCGGCGCAGTGTACGGGAACACGGCGAGTTCCACCCCTCCCGCGGGTTCGCGCCGTAGCTCGGTGTTGAGGATAGCTTCATAGAAGCGGACCGCGCGGTCCAGATTGAGAGCGGGGATCTCGAACCAGACCACTCGGCTCAGGCGTTGCTGTTCTCTCGGGGTCATGTCATCTCCTTGTGGCTTCACTTATAACCGAGGGCTCGGCCCCGGCTACAGGAGATTGTGCGGCAGGGCTGCTGACAGGGTTGTGTCAGGAGAGTGGAGGGAGTTTCTTACGCGTGACTTGAACGACTACATCCCGGACTGATAGCCTGAGATGGGAAGACGGGGCCGTGCCCTCCTGTACACAGACGGATAGTGTCATGCGAGGACTGAGGGCGATTGATTCTTGGGGTAGCCTATTCTCCAACAGGTATCGGCCCCATCCAACCCCTCTGGGTTGTCGAATGAACTGAGCGATGAGAACCCAAAGCGAAACTCGACGCCGCGAGCAACTGAAAAGCGATCGAAGAGGCCGCCGGTTGCTGGAACGATGAGTCGCATCCCGACCTGGGGGCTGGCTCAGAAGCCTGGATACGCCGGATGCGCCAGGAGTCGGAGCTGCGGTTCCGACAGTTGCAGCAGCTGCGCGAAGCCGACTAACTCACTTCTTCAGCACCGCCGTCATCTCATCCAGTAGCGCGGCCTCGTTGCGCAGTACCGCCGACACAACCTCGATCTCGTGGCTGGCTTCGTCCCAGTGTTTCTCCTCGATGGCTTCGCGAATGCCCGGCAAGGTCTTCACGCCGTAGCCGGTATAAAACCCGGGCGCGTAGATCTGGTGCTGGAACCAGGGGCGGCGCGGCAGCCCGGCGGCATCGGTGAGCACTCGTTCGGTTTCCATCAGCTTTGCATTCAGCTCCTGTGCCGGGGGCTGCGGCGCATCCTTGAAAGCCTTCTCGAACGCGTCGGCACTGCGCGACAACGTATCGGTTGCGGTTTCCAGTGGCGCGAAATTCAGATAAGGTGGGATCTCCTCGCGTTTCGGCGGCACCAGCACTTTTTTCGGATCCGTAATGGCCGGGAACACGCCTTCGTCCAGCTCGCGGTCGCGCTCTTCAATTTCATCGTGCTTTTCCTTCCAGAGCGTCTTCACTTCGTCGACGTACTTGCGGATGGTGTCGGCGAAATCGCCGAATTGGAACGGAAGCACGTCCGCATCGGCCAGACGCATCACGGCTGTGCCGGCCGTTTGCGCCAACGCCTGGCCATAGACAAACTTCGTGTCGGCGAAATGCGTGTACCAGTAGAAGTCGTCATAAGCGGAATGATAGATGCCGCCGCCATCTTCGCCAGTGTAGCCCAGGTTGAGCGAGGCAACGCCGAGATGATCGATGAAAGCGGTGTAATCGCTGCCCGAACCGAGCGCGCCGATGCGCAGGTCCGCTCGATTGCGGAGCTCTTTTCGATCCTCCGGCTTCGCCTCGGAGATGCGGTGCAATCTCAGACGTTCCCGGACGGAGAGCTTCGTCTCGGGGTCCTCCACATCGCGCTCGATGCCGTTCATGAACTGTTCCAGAATGTGCGAGCCGGACACGCCCAAAAAACCGCGCCCATTGCCGTCGGAGTTAATGTAGACCGCGGCATGCTTCTTGAGCTCGGCCGCATGCTCCTCCACCCACTCCGTGGAGCCGAGCAGCCCCTCCTCTTCACCGTCCCAGGCCGTAAAGATGACGGTGCGCCGCGGTTGCCAGCCTTGCTTGCGCAGCTCGGCCATGGAGCGCGCCTCTTCCAAAAGCGCTACCTGAGCCGAGATCGGGTCCTCCGCGCCATTCACCCACGCGTCGTAATGATTGCCGCGAATGATCCACTCGTCCTTGTCATCACTGCCGGGGATGGTTGCGATCACATCGCGGATGTCCACCATGTCCCAGTTGAACTGCAGCGCGAGGTGTACCCTCGCGGGGCCGGGACCCATGTGATAAGTGAGCGGCAAACTGCCGCGCCACGTCTCGGGCGCGACCGGCCCTTTCAACTCGGCCAGCAGCGGCTGCGCGTCACCATAGGAAATGGGAAGGACCGGGATTTTCGTGAGCGTGGTTGCCTCGGAAATGGGCAGCCGCTTGGCATCCACAGTTGCGCCAATTCCGGGCGTGAGCGGATCGCCGGGATACACGGGCATATCCATCACGCTGCCGCGCTGCGCACCGAACGGCGGCCGCCACGCGCCCTCGGGGAACACGTCGCCCTGCGCGTAGCCGTCATCTTTCGGATCCGAATAAATGATGCAGCCGATGGCTCCATGCTCGGCGGCCACCTTCGGCTTGATTCCGCGCCACGATCCGCCGTACCGCGCGATCACGATGGCGCCCTTCACCGAAACGCCGTTGCGCTCCAGCTCTTCATAGTCGGCGGGAATACCGTAGTTCACGTAGACGAGCGGACCGGCAACGTCGCCATCGACTGAATACGCGTTGTAAGGCGGCAACTGCTGAGCGGTCTGGCTGGATGTGGGATCGCCGGGGATGGGCGGCTCGGCCAGTTTCGCCGCGTAGTGTCCGGGCGCTATCAGCTCCAACGTGCGCAGCTTCGGCGTCGGAAACAACACGCGAAATGTCTCAATGTGGGCGTCCAAACCCCAGGAGCGAAACTGGGCCAGAATCCACTCGGAGTTGTCCTTGTCGTACGGCGAGCCGATGTGGTGCGGAAACGCCGAAAGCCGGCGCATATACTCGCGCATGTTCTCCGGACTGGGGAAGGCGCGAAACTTCTCTTCCCATTCACGCTCGATGCGCGCGCCGTCGCTGCTATAGCCGCGCAATGAGGCGTCGGAGTGCGGGGCGGCGGGCCCGGCCCCAAAACATGCGGCGAATGACAGAACAACCGGCAGAATGGCACGCGATGTATTCGACATGAGGTTGTAATGGATACTGTAACGTATGATTCCCCGTCTTGCTGTAATCGCCGCGCTGGCCGCCGTTCTCGCAACTGCGGACAAAACCTGGCCCGTAACCGAGGGAGACGCCCATCTCCACGACTTCCATTTTCAAACCGGCGAGACCATGCCGGACCTGAAGATTCACTACCGCACGCTCGGTACGCCCCGGCGCGATCCATCTGGAACCGTTCGGAACGCTGTGATGATTCTGCATGGAACCACCGGGGCCGGGACGACGTTCCTGTTGGGCATCTTCGCGGGAGAGCTTTTCGGACCGGGCCAACCGCTCGACATCGCGCAGTATTACGTGATTCTGCCCGACGGCATTGGGCACGGCCAATCGAGTAAACCGAGCGACGGCTTGCGAGCGAAGTTCCCGCGATACGGGTACACGGACATGGTGGAGGCGCAATATCGCATGTTGCGTGAACGACTGGGCGTGACGCATTTGCGACTGCTTATGGGGACCTCCATGGGTTGCATGCATAGCTATGTGTGGGTTGAACACCACGGCGATTTCCTCGATGCCGCCATGCCGCTGGCTTGTCAACCGATGCAGATCACCGGCCGCAACCTGCTCTGGCGCCTAACCGTCATACACGCGATTCGCGATGACCCGGCGTTCGACGGCGGGGATTACACGGAGAATCCGCCGTCCGCCAAGACCGCTGCGGCGATCCTCGCGTTCATGGGCGGCAATCCGCTCACGTGGCAGAAGACCAGCCCAACACGGGAAAAAGGTCTGGAGAAGTTCGCGAAGATCACGGCTGGCCCGCTTCAGGATGCCAACGACACTGCATACGCAGTGGACGCGTCATGGGATTACGATCCCGAGCCGGGTCTCGCCAAAATCCATACGCCGATTCTGCACATCAACTTCAGCGACGACACTATCAACCCACCGGAATTGAAGATCACACCGGAGCTGCTGAAGCAGGTCCCCTCGGCGCGGTTCATTCTGTATCCGTATACGCCGGAGACCCGTGGGCACGGCTCGCACACCATGGCCGCGCTTTGGAAGGACAAGCTTGCGGAGTTTCTGAAGGAGACGGAGCCGAAATAGGCGTTAGCTTCCGAGACGTATTGGCGTGACGTGCGCACGGACCCACTTCTCCAACTCGACAAATCGCATCCTCCCGCTCTGGTAGAGGCCGATAAGAAATGAGAAGGCTTGGAGATCGTCAAACTCAAGCTGGTATCGATTCACCTTTAGAAACGCAGCGGTCACGGTGACGGCGACACGCTTGTTGCCGTCCACGAACGGATGGTTTTGCGATAAGCTCTCCCAAAGCGCAGCGGCTTCCTGGATAATGTCCTCGTAGTAGCCCGATTGCGGCCGGGCGAGTGCCGATTCAAGTCCGCCGCGATCCCGGATTCCAAGCGAACCCCCGAACCTGGCGATCAGCCGGGTGTGAACCGCGATCACCTCATTACTGGTTGGATAGAAGGTCACTGCGCCAGACGGCGAAGCAGCTCAGGGTGCTGTTCCACAAACTCATCTACAGCGGCCAGAAATGGCGAAGACGGAGAGAGGCTCTTTCTCCGGAGGAACTCGACGAACAGTCTCACATATTCCTGCTCATCTGGTGTCAATGAGCTGATCACGTCGACAAGATTCCCGGCTGCCATCGTTTCCTCTGTCCGCAGTATACCCCGGGAGGCCGCGCATCATCTTCCCGCGCCCGCGATCTTCAACCGGATGCGGTACACGCTGGTGCTCGCCGTGATGTAAAGCGATTTGCCGTCCATATCGCCCCATGCCAGATTGCTCACCACTTCCGGCACCTTGATGGTTCCGAGATGCTCGCCTTCGGCAGAAAAAATCCACACCCCGCCGGGGCCGGCGCTGTACACATTCCCGCTCTTGTCTACTTTCATGCCGTCCGGCGCTCCAGGGGAGTTATCGGAAGTCGCATCGTAGAAAACAGTGGCCTCCGACAGCGAACCGTCGGCGTTCACTCGATACCGCATCCACAGCTTCTTCGGCGCGGAGTTATCCACATACAGCCATTTCTCATCGGGCGAGAAGGCGATGCCATTCGGACGCGGAAGATCCTTCACCACAAGCCGAAGTTTGTCGCGCGCGGGTGGCGCACCGGGTTTCTGCGAGATCGCGCCCGGAATGCGATACACGCCGTTGACTTGAAGTTCCTTCGCGGGATCATTATCGCCCTGCGTTGGCAAACCGTAGGGTGGATCGGTGAAGTAGAGCGAGCCGTCCGACTTATACACAACGTCATTAGGGCTGTTCAGCCGCTTGCCTTCATACTGATCCGCCAGCACGGTGATACGCGCGCGTGGATTCATCGCCTCCAGACGCCAGACATTGCGTCGCGCATGCCCGGCAACGGTGAGCCGACCGCGAGCGTCAAGTGTCATGCCATTCGATCCCGGCTCCGGTCCACCGTAGGGCTCAGTCCCTGTATAGCCGCTCGGATGCATGAAGATGCTTGCGCCAGTGTCCGGCGTCCACTTCATGATGCTGTTGCCGGGAATCTCCGCGAACAGCAGGTAGCCGGCGGAAATCCACACCGGGCCCTCGGTCCATTTGTTGAAGCCGGTGGCGACGCGCTCTACCTTCGCGTCTGGCGGGATGATCTGGTCCTGCGAAAACGCGGCGGCCGGCAGCATGGCGAGCCAGAGGATTGTTCGTATTTGCACGGGAGAATTGTATAACAAACGTGACACTGAGCATGCCCGCTACAATAAGGTCGATGATTCCCAGGGTCAGAAAAGCAGTCTTCCCGGCGGCGGGGCTTGGCACACGATTCCTGCCGGCCACCAAAGCGCAGCCGAAAGAAATGCTGCCATTGGTGGACAAGCCGCTCATTCAATATGGCGTCGAGGAAGCGCTGCATTCGGGCATTCAGAACATTCTGATTGTCACCGGCCGGGGCAAGAGCTCCATCGAGGACCATTTCGACGTGAGCTTCGAGCTTGAGCAGACGCTGGAATCGAAGGGGAAGACCGACCTGCTGGCCATCGTGCGCGGCGTTTCCGATATGATCGACGTTTCCTATATCCGCCAGAAGGAGGCGCTGGGCCTGGGCCACGCTGTCCATCGCGCCAAGGAGCTGGTGGGGAACGAACCGTTCGCCGTGGTTCTATCCGACGACGTCATCGAATCTGAGATTCCCTGCACTCGGCAGTTGCTGGATGTCTACGAGTTCTTCGGCGCTTCCGTGGTGGCGCTGATGGAAGTGGAAGGCGATGCCATTTCCTCTTACGGTGCGGTGGATGCCGAACCCGTCAACCACAATGGCACGCGCGACCGGCTGTTTCGCATCCGCAACATGGTGGAAAAACCGAAGTTGTCAGAAGCGCCGTCGAACCTGGCTATTATCGGGCGCTACGTGCTGACGCCGGAAATCTTCACGTCCATCGAATCCATCGATCCGGGCAGCGGCGGCGAGATCCAGCTCACCGACGCTCTTAAACACCTGTTGCGCAACCGGCCCATCTACGGCTACAAATTCGAGGGCAAGCGCTACGATGCGGGCGACAAGCTGGGTTTCCTGAAGGCCACCGTGGAGTTCGCCCTGAACCGTCACGACCTGGGCGCACCATTTCTCGAGTACCTGCGAAGTCTGAAACTATAAAGACTGACAATGACATCTCTGGCCCAGCGCGCGCTTCGGCTGTTGCTGTCGCTGGTGGGCGTCGCTGCGGTCACCTTTATAGGCTTTCGAGTGATTCCCGTGAACGCTACCACGGCGGGCCTGGCTTACCTGCTGGTTGTGCTGGCGATCGCCAGTACATGGGGTTTTGCGGAGGCTCTGATCGCCTCAATAGCCTCCACCCTCGCATTCAATCTGTTCTTTCTTCCGCCAATCGGCAAGCTCACCATTGCCGACCCGCAGAACTGGATCGCACTTTTCAGTTTTCTGGTAACGGCCCTGATTGCCAGCCGCCTTTCGGCTAAGGCGAAGCTCAGGACCCAGGAAGCCATCGATCATCGGCAGGATGTGGAGAGGCTTTACACATTCAGCCGGGCCATTCTGCTGATCGATAACACCGAGCCATTCCCCCGCCAGCTCGCCCGCAAACTCGCCGAGATCTTCGAGCTGAGCGCTATCGTTCTGTACGACCGTCGAACCGGCGAGTTCCATCGCCAGGGTCCCGCGGAATTCGAGGGTCTGGACGAGCAGCTTCGCGACGCGGCCCTCAACGGCACTTCGTTTTCCGATCAGGGACGGCATCGCGTGATCACCGCCGTCCGGCTCGGCTCCGAACCGATTGCCAGTCTCGCGCTGCAAGGCGTGGCGATGGGCGACGCCGTTTTGCAGGGCATTGCCAATCTTGTGGCCATTGGACTGGAACGGGCGCGTGCGCAGGATCTTGCCCATCAGGTGGAAGCCGCCCGCCAGAGCGAGCAGCTTCGGACCACGCTCATCGACGCAATGGCCCACGAGTTCAAGACACCGCTCACGTCCATCCGCGCGGCCACCACATCGCTGTTGGCGGATCCAGAAGATCTTTCCGCGAGTAAGACCGAGTTATTGCGCATCGCCGACGAAGAATCCGACCGCCTGCAACACCTGATCGACGACACTGTCGAGATGGCCCGGCTCGATACCGCGCGTATCGAGGTTCATCGCGAAGCGGCGCGCGTAGATGAGATCGTCCGCGAAGTAGTAACATCGATGCAAACCGAAATCGAGGACCGGCGCGTCGAAATTGTGTCCGATCCGGGCGTGACCGAGAACACCATTGATCGCCGCCTTGTCCGCCTGGCGATCCGGCAGCTGCTGGACAATGCGATGAAGTACTCGCCGCCACAAGCGCCGGTGAGGGTCCATATTCACAATGGCGATGGCACGAATACAGTGGAGGTTACCGATCATGGTGCGGGCATACCGGCCGCCGAACAGGAGCGCGTCTTCGAGCGCTTTTACAGGAGTCCTGGCGTGAAGCACCAGGTCCCTGGGTCGGGTCTTGGGCTGAGCATCGCACACAGCATTGCGCGCGCGCATGGCGGCGACCTCACGGTCACCAGCCGTCCCGGCGAGACAACTTTTCGTTTGAGTCTGCCAGTACGGCAGAACGGGGTGTAGTTATGAGCGCGGGACGCATTTTGGTTGTCGATGACGAACCGCAGATCCGGCGTATTCTGCGCACAACTTTGACCGGCAGCGGATATGAAGTGGAAGACGCGCGGTCCGGCGAAGAAGCGCTCGAGAAAGTGCGGGACTTCCGGCCCGATCTGGTGCTGCTGGATATCAACATGCCGGGAATGGGCGGTCTTGCGGCCTGCCGTGAGTTGCGCGCGGACACGCTCATGGGCATCATTATGCTCACGGTGCGCAATTCCGAAGAAGACAAGGTCAAAGCGCTTGACGCCGGAGCAGACGATTTCGTCACCAAGCCCTTCAGCACACCGGAGCTGCTGGCGCGAATCCGCGCGGCCCTTCGGCGCGTACCCGTTGCGCCGCAATCTTCGCCAGCGCGGCTTGAGCTCGGGCGACTGGTCATCGACTTTACTGCCCGCGTCGTGCAGAATGGCGGCGTCACGTCGCACCTTACGCCAAAGGAACTGGATCTGCTTCGTTACCTCACGCAGCATGCGAATGAAGCAGTATCGCACCGGCAACTGCTCCAGGCCGTGTGGGGACCCGATTACGGCGATCAGGTGGACTACCTGCGCGTGTTCATCCGCAGCCTGCGTAAGAAAATCGAAGCGAACCCCGAGCAGCCCGAGTACATCACCACCGAACCCTGGGTCGGCTATCGCTTCAACGCGCCTGCCAACTCTTAATAACTTCTTCACGCCTTTTCCATTACTTCTTCAGGGCGTTCCCCCTACGCTTGGACTGTACGAACCAATGGAGGCGCGAAACGAAATGGCGCTCGCGTTCGAGAGAATGCTGATCCCCGCGGTGACGCGGCCCGATGAGGCCGTCAAGCGGGAAAGCACCCGTCTGGGTGTGGTTGTGGTTTTCACTTCAGTCGAGTCCACGGTCCATGCTTTGCGCAAGGCCGGCGCTCTGGCCTCGCGGCTGAATGCGCGCATTTCGCTCGTGGTTCCACAGGTGGTACCATACCCTCTACCGCTCACAAGTCCACCAGTGCTGCTGGATTTCAGCGAGCGCCGCTTCCGCGTGATCGCCGCGGAAAGCCCCGTGGAAACGACCGTGCGGCTGTATCTTTGCCGGGACCGGATGGAAACGCTCGCAGCGGTCCTGGAACCTCACTCGCTGATCGTTCTTGGCGGGCGCAGGAGATGGTGGCCGACTCAGGAAAAGCGCCTGGTCCGGAAGCTGCGGCGCGCCGGTCACGAAGTGATTCTGGAGGAAAAGGATTAACACCATGCTCGACCTCTTTTACATTGGCGTGGGTGTCGTGTTTCTGCTGATCTGCTGGCCGTTTACCAAGGCCTGCGACAAGCTCTGAGGAGAATCGAAATGGATTACATCATCGCGGGCATTACCTCGCTCGGTCTGTTTGTCTATCTGCTCTACGCGCTGCTCAAGCCGGAGCGGTTTTAGGGGAAGATGAAATGACCGCTGCCGGTATTCTGCAGATCGCCTTGTTTTTCGGCGTGATCCTGGCGTGCACCAGGCCCCTGGGATCTTACATCGCGCGTGTCTTCGCGGGAGAGCGGACCTTTCTGCATCCCGTTCTGCGATGGCTGGAGGTTCTCACTTACAAAGTGTCCGGCGTACGCGAGGACGTGGAGCAGCGTTGGACGCAATACACCGCCTCCGTGCTCAGCTTCAGTATCTTCGGGTTTGTGATTCTGTATGTGCTGCAGCGCGTGCAGGCCTATCTGCCGTTGAACCCGCAGAACTTCGGGACGCCGGTGGTTCCTCCGGATGGAGCGTTCAACACCGCCGTCAGTTTCCTGACTAACACAAACTGGCAGGGCTATAGCGGCGAATCGACGATGAGTTACCTGGTGCAGATGGCTGGCCTCACCGTGCAGAATTTCGTCTCGGCCGCGGCGGGCCTGGCCATTGCCATTGCGGTAGTGCGTGGCTTTGCGCGGAAAGAGTCGAAGACCATCGGCAATTTCTGGACCGATCTTACACGCGGCACTGTCTATGTTCTGCTGCCCCTGAGCATCGTCGCCGCGCTGTTTCTTTGCTCGCAGGGCGTGATACAGAACCTAAAGCCATACACGACTGTCACCACTATCGAAGGCGCGAAGCAGACCATCGCGCAGGGACCCGTGGCCTCGCAGGAAGCGATTAAGGAACTCGGCACCAACGGCGGCGGCTTCTTTAACGCTAATTCCGCGCACCCATTCGAGAACCCGACTCCACTTACTAACTTCGTGGAAATGTTTCTGCTGTTAGTAATTCCGGCGGCCCTGACTTACACGTTCGGCAAGATGGTTGGCGATACGCGCCAGGGATGGGCCATTTTCGCGGCTTTCACGATCATGTTCCTGGGCGGCGTGTTTGTCTGCTATGGCTTTGAGCAGGCAGGCAATCCCACGCTGGCGAAGCTTGGTCTGCAGACCGCCGCCACCTCGGGCCAGCCCGGCGGCAACATGGAGGGCAAGGAAGTTCGCAATGGCAACGTGAACTCGGCCTTGTTCGCCACCGTCACGACCGATACCAGTTGCGGCGCGGTCAATTCATGGCACGACAGCTTCACCCCAATCGCCGGGCTGGTACCCATGGTCAATATGATGACCGACGTGGTCATTTTCGGAGGAGTGGGTGCGGGCCTGTACGGCATTCTTATTTACTGCATTGTCGCGGTATTTATCGCCGGCCTGATGGTGGGTCGCACACCCGAGTATCTGGGCAAAAAGTTGGAGCAGAAGGAAGTGAAAATGGCTATGTTAGCAGTGATTGCCACTTCCGCCTGCATTCTGGTTTTCAGTGCTCTAAGTTCCGTGATACAACTTCCCGCCAAAGGTTACTGGAACCCGCCTGGCCCGGCCACCGCCAACATGAATAACAACGGCCCTCACGGGTTCAGCGAAATCCTGTATGCGTATGACAGCGCCACCGGGAATAACGGCAGCGCCTTCGCCGGCATCACCGTGAACACGCCGTATTACGATCTCACGCTCGGCCTTTCGATGCTCATTGGCCGCTTCCTGTTCCTCATACCGATTCTGGCTGCGGCCGGGAGTCTGGCCGCGAAGAAGAAGGTGCCGGTGACCAGTGGAACATTCCCCACCCATGGCCCGCTCTTCGTTGGCTTGCTGGTAGGGACCGTGATCATCGTGGCGGCGCTTACTTATTTCCCTGCAGTTTCGCTGGGACCCATCGTGGAGCAATTTCTGATGCATAGCGGCAAGCTCTTTTCCACGATTCTGCTGCCGCTGGGGAGCTAAACATGTCTACAGTCACTACAGCGCCAACGCCCGTTCCCAACGCTCCGCAGGACGACCCGACATCGTTGCTTCCCCGGAAGCTGGCGCGGTCGCGTCCATTGTTCGACCCGGACATTGTGGGCCGCGCTACCAGGGCATCGTTCGGGAAGCTGAACCCGGTTTCGTTGATGAAAAATCCGGTGATGTTCGTGGTGGAAGTGGGCGCCGCGCTCACAACGGCATTCGTCATCCGCGATATCGTTACCGGCGCTCCGGGCCTTCTCTTTGGCATTCAGATCGCCATCTGGCTGTGGTTCACCGTGCTGTTCGCCAATTTCGCAGAAGCGATGGCGGAGGCGCGCGGCAAAGCCCAGGCAGACAGCCTGCGCAAGACCAAGACAGATTCTCTGGCGAAGAAACTCATCGCGGGCGAGAAGGTGGATCAGGTGCCGGCCTCGGCCTTGCGCTCCGGTGACACCGTGCTCTGCGATGCCGGTGACCTGATCCCTGGCGACGGCGAAGTAATTGACGGGATCGCCACCGTGGACGAGTCCGTGATCACGGGGGAAAGCGCTCCGGTGATCCGCGAATCCGGGGGCGACCGCAGTGCGGTGACCGGCGGCACCAAAGTGCTGTCGGACCATATTCGCGTCCGCATCACCTCGAACCCCGGCGAGACATTTCTCGACCGGATGATCGCTCTCGTAGAGGGAGCCCAACGCCAGAAAACGCCGAACGAGGTCGCGCTGAACATCCTGATCGCCGGCCTGACGCTGATCTTTCTGCTTGCCGTTGTGACGCTGCAGCCATATGCGGCGTTCAGCGTTGCGCAGATGAACGCCGGGCAGGTTCCCAGCGTGGCCGTTCTCGTATCGCTGCTGGTCTGTCTGATCCCCACCACTATCGGCGGCCTGCTATCCGCTATCGGCATCGCCGGCATGGACCGCGTGATGCAGCACAATGTGCTCGCCATGAGCGGAAAGGCCGTGGAAGCGGCGGGCGACGTAAACTCGCTGCTGCTCGATAAGACCGGCACCATCACGCTTGGCAACCGTCAGGCCGTGGAGTTCCTGACCGTCAGCGGCGTCACCGATGAAGAACTTGCCGATGCAGCCCAGTTATCGAGTCTCGCCGATGAGACGCCGGAGGGCCGGTCCGTGGTCATCCTGGCCAAAGAAAAATACGGTCTGCGCGGCCGCCACATCCCGGAGAACGAGGCGACCTTCATTCCGTTCTCCGCTTACACGCGCATGAGCGGCGTCGATTTTCAGGGACGCCAGTTGCGCAAAGGCGCCACCGAGGCCATCGTCCGCTTTGTGGTGGAGCGCGGCGGCGAGGCTCCGCCGAACTTCCAGGACATGAGCGACCGCATCTCACGCAATGGCGGAACTCCTCTCGCCGTCTGCGACGGCAAACGGCTGCTGGGCATCATCCACCTGAAGGACATCGTCAAGGGCGGCATGAAGGAGCGCATCGCGCAGCTTCGGCGGATGGGCATTCGCAGCATTATGATCACCGGCGATAACCCGCTCACTGCCGCTGCAATCGCGGCTGAAGCGGGTGTTGACGATTTTCTGGCGCAGGCCACCCCCAAGGACAAACTCGAATACATCCGCAAAGAACAGGCGAACGGACGGCTGGTGGCGATGACCGGCGACGGCACCAACGATGCTCCCGCGCTCGCGCAGGCAGACGTCGGTCTGGCCATGAACACCGGCACCATGGCAGCCAAGGAAGCCGGCAACATGGTGGACCTGGACAGCAACCCCACCAAGCTAATTGAAGTGGTGGCCATCGGCAAGCAGTTGCTTATCACGCGCGGCGCGCTGACCACATTTTCCATCGCCAACGATGTGGCCAAGTATTTCGCCATCATCCCGGCTATGTTCATGGTCACGTATCCGTCGCTTGCCAAACTGAACATCATGGGTCTGCACACGTCGCAGAGCGCGGTATTAGCGGCGGTGATTTTCAACGCGCTGATCATCATCGCGCTGGTTCCATTGGCGCTGCGCGGCGTGAAATACCGTCCGGTGGACGCGGCCAGCCTGCTGCGGCGCAATTTGCTGATCTACGGAGTTGGCGGCATCATCGTGCCGTTCCCGGGCATCTGGGCGATCGACCAACTGCTGGCCTTGTTCCATCTGGCATAGGAGACTCAATATGTGGCAACAACTTCTTCCTGGACTTCGCATAACCGTCTTCTTCACGATTTTCTGCGGCCTCGTGTACCCGCTGGCCATCACCGGTATTTGTCAGCTCGCGTTCCCGCATCAAGCCAACGGAAGCCTGATTCCGATGAATGGAAATCTCGTGGGATCGGAGCTGCTGGCGCAGGGCTTCTCTAAACCCGAGTATTTCCAGCCGCGCCCGTCGGCAGCCGGCAATGGCTACGATCCGACATCTTCGGGCGGATCCAACTACGGCCCCACCAATAAGAAGCTGATCGACCGTGTGCAAGCTGCGGTGGTGCAATTCAGGAAGGACAACCCGGATTATCACGGGCCCATTCCAGCCGATCTGCTGACCGCGTCGGCCAGCGGTCTGGATCCGCACATCAGCCCCGATTCGGCTCTGGCACAGGCGCCACGCGTGGCCAAAGCTCGCGGCGTGACGCCCGATCAAATCAATACGCTGGTGGCGACCCTAAC
>JBEKFB010000072.1:0-17285 GCA_050013535.1 Bryobacteraceae bacterium
CCGAGCGCAACCGCGAACCAGAACTGCGCAAGATGATCGGCGTGCTCATCGATGCCGACCGCTTCGGCGCCAGCCTGGGTCCGGCCCTCCGCACGCATTCCAAATACCTGCGCACGCGGCTCCGTCAACAGGCTCAGGCCTCGGCGCGCAAGGTCGGCGTAAAGCTGATCTTCCCCGTGTTCTTCCTGATCTTTCCCTCGGTGTTGCTGGTAACGCTGGGGCCAGCCTGCATCATGGTGTACCAGCAGATCCAAAGCATGCTGAACGGCATGCCCCCATAACCTCTGACCCCGCTGGGGAACTGGCGGCGCTCAGGTGCTGGTTCGAGTACAATCACCCTCATGACAGCCCTCCGTCGGGTACTGCCTCTACTCGTCTGCGCGGCCCTCGCCGTCTCCGCGCGGGAAACCGACACGCTCGAAACCGCAACGGGCCCGGTTCGCATCACGCCTGTTCATCACGCCAGCTTCCTGATTGAAGCGGCTGGCAAGGCCATTGAGATCGACCCCTGGAGCCAGGGCAACTACGAAGGTCTTCCTCAGGCCGACCTGATCATGGTCACCGACATCCATCCCGATCATCTGGACCCGGCTCAGATCGCGAAGCTGTCAAAGAGCGGCACCATCATCATCGCGCCGCCGGCGGTGGCTCAGACGGTTACCAGCGCGAAGGTGCTGCGCAACGGCGAGACAACAACGTGGGATGGCTGGACCATTGAAGCCATCCCCATGTACAACCTCAAGCGGGGCCCCGCGCCGGGCAAGTTTTATCACGACAAAGGGCGCGGCAACGGCTACGTGCTGACGTATGGCCGAAAGCGCTTCTATATCGCCGGCGACACCGAAGGCACCCCGGAAATGCGCGCGCTGAAAAACATCGACGTAGCGTTCGTACCCATGAACCTGCCGTACACCATGTCCCCGGAGGAAGCGGCCGACGCGGTGCGCGCCTTTCACCCTACCGTTGTGTATCCGTATCACTACCGCGGGTCCGATCTCACCCCGTTCGGCCGCGCCCTCGCCGGCAGCGGCATCGAAGTGCGGATCAGGAATTGGTACTGAGGCGCTATCGGATCTCCAGAGGAACCCGAATTTCCATCGTGCGTGGCTGCAGGCACTCGCGATTATTACAGGCCTGGTAGCGTAGTTTTCCGGTGATCGCCGATGCACCCGGCGCGGCGTCCGCCGATGCGCGGAACGGCGTGATCAGCCGAAATGTCCCGCTGTACACCGAGAGCGGTTTATCCGAGAAGCCCGCTTTTTCGAGCTGCGGTTCCGGATACTCCACAGCTGCCGCTTCCACTGGCCCCTTGTCCCACGTCAACCGTAGCGGAATGAGGTAATCGTCGTTCGGTTTGTTGCTGTTGACATGGAAACCCGGTCGCACGTACAGTGTCAGCGTCGCCCGCGCGGTCTCACCTCGCGCCACCGCCAAAGTCTGCACTTCTCCCAGCGTCAACGCGCCCGCGCTACTTTGCCCGCGCGAAAGCGGCATTCCCGCCGCCAGCAGCAGAGCCAATCCCAGCGTGATGCGCATCCAGCAATGTTGTGATCTCATGAAGGAATCCGTCTTTGTCGTCACCGCCTGCCAATCCTCTGTGCACCGCGGCAATGCGGCCTTTGCGGTCCAGCAGTAGCGTGGTGGGCAGCGCGTCCAGACCGCCATATAACTGCGCCGTGTGCTCGTCGCCCAGCAGAACGCGGTAATTCATTTTGCGTTTCTGGATATATGGCTTCACCACTTCCCAGCCGTCCTCATCCATGGAAACGCCCACCACCGCGAAGCCCTTCCCCTTCAGGCTCTGCTCGAAATCGATGAACCAGGGAATCTCCACCTGGCATGGTTCGCACCACGTTGCCCAGAAGTCGAGCAGCACCACCTTGCCGCGATAATCCGAGAGCCGCACGCTTGCTCCGTTCGCGTCCTTGAGCGTGAAGTCGGGTGCGAGTGAGCGATCCTTCTCGGCTTTCAGGCGAGTGGCCGCGTCCAGGTAGTTTATTGACGAACCGGCCAGCACCAACGCAGCCGCGGCAAGGGCGAAACTCTTCAAGCGCGCTCCTGTCTCGATTATAGTGAGCAGCCCTCGACTGACTTAGAATAAGCACGATGCCGCCGCCCATCGAACCGATTCTTGCGGGCGATCAGCGTGCGCTGGCACGCGCCGCGACCATCATCGAGAATCGCGCTTCCGGCGCCAGTGAATTGTTGCGCGAGCTTTTCCCCCACACCGGCCAGGCGAGAATCGTCGGGATCACCGGCGCGCCGGGCGCGGGCAAGAGCACTCTGGTGGATCACCTGGTCCGCCTGCTGCGCAGTGAGAATCAACGCGTGGGCGTAATCGCCGTGGACCCCACCAGTCCCTTTTCCGGCGGAGCCATTCTCGGTGATCGCGTCCGCATGCAGCGGCATTTCGGCGACACCGGCGTGTTCATCCGCTCCATGGCGACGCGAGGCTGTATGGGCGGTGTTGCGCGCGCGACCATGGATCTAACGGTCCTTCTCGACGCCGCTGGTTTTGACACCATCCTGATCGAGACCGTGGGCGTGGGTCAGGACGAAGTGGAGATCGCCCGGCTGGCGGCGGTGACGGTGGTGTTGCTTGTCCCTGGGCTGGGCGACGACGTGCAAACGCTGAAGGCAGGTATCATGGAGATCGCCGACGTTTTCGTCCTCAACAAGGCGGACCTGCCGGGTGCGGATCGCCTCGAACGCGAAGTGAAGGACATGCCCAGCGACGCGGTCATAGTGCGGGACATGCCCAGCGACGCGGTCATAGTGCGGACGGTAGCCAGCGAGGGCAAGGGCGTGGAGGAAACGCTGTCGGCCATTCGAGCCTGCCCAGGCAAGCCTGCCGGAGGCAACTGGGCGACGCGGTTGCGGGAGATGCTCCGCGACCGTGTGCTCGAACGATTCGCCGATGTCGATTTTCAAACGGCGGGCGAGGACGTGGCGGCCAGGCGGCGCGACCCATACTCGCTCGTGGATGAGTGGATTAATGCGCTACGCTAATGCGCTGCTCTTAGTCGCTTTCTGCGTCCCGGCGTTTGCCCAATCGCCCTGGACCGTGACCGAAATCCCCGGCCTACGCGTCACTGCGGAAGACAGGATTCTCTTCCTCAACGACCGAGTCGGCTGGATACTGGCCGATTCGCACACGATCCTGAAGACCACCGATGGCGGGAGGAGCTGGGTTGTCGAGAACACAAATCCCACCCGACCTGGCACGGCCATGTGGAGCCTGTCGTTCGCGGATGAGAAGCACGGCTGGGCGGCAGGAAGCACTGACTTCGGGCAGCCAACAGTGTGGGAAACCACCAACGGCGGTTCATCGTGGATGGTAGAAGAGTCGTGGCCTCTCGGAAACGTCTCCGGCGATTTGTACGATATTCAGTTCGTTGATGCTAAACACGGATGGGCGGTAGGATTCAACGGCCGTGGCGCCGTGATCGTCGCAACCACTAACGGCGGTCACCGCTGGATAACTCAGTACAACGGGGCCGAGATCACCCATCTGTTCCGGAATGTTCGGTGTGAAGACGCGCTAAATTGTTTCGCCCTGGGTCTGGACGGCGTGATGGTGACCGAGGACGGCGGAGAATCCTGGCACCTCGTGTATTTCGGTGGTGCACCATTCAGGGATATCGATGTTTTTGGGTCCACAGACGCTTGGGTTGCCTTGGGCTCAGGCCATCTTGCCCACGCAACACTCGGCGGACGCTTGTGGAACGACGTGCCCGTCCAAGCCAAGGGTTTCCCCAGCCACGTGAGATTCGTGAGCAACAGCGCCGGCTGGGCCATCACGGACAAGAACGAGATCCTGATGACGCGAGACGGCGGCAAAACCTGGGTACCGGAGACCATCCCCGTCGGCCTTACTCCAATTGCCATGACCAGCACCACTTCGACGCTGTTCGTGATCGCCAACCCTGGACACCTCCTGACCCGGCCGATAAAGTAGTGAAGACACCCTTCATCAAATGACTCGACCGACCATCGGCATTATCGGCGGAAGCGGGCTCTATTCGATGCCCGGCTTCGAAGCGGAGCAGGAAGCGACCTTTACCACGCCATGGGGCAGCCCATCGGATAACTACGTCGTCGGGCGTTTGGCGGGCCGCGAGGTGGCGTTCCTGGCGCGGCACGGGCGCGGCCATCGCATCTCGCCTTCGGAGCTGAATTTCCGCGCGAATATCTACGGGTTCAAATCGCTTGGCGTGGAGCGGATCATCTCGCTGAGCGCTGTCGGATCGCTGAAGGAAGAGCATCGCCCGCTCGACTTCGTCATCCCCGATCAATTCTTCGACCGCACCCGCGGCCGCGTTTCCACATTCTTTGGCGAAGGCCTCGTCGCGCATGTCAGCTTCGCTGATCCCGTTTGTCCGCAGATGGCCGGTCTCCTGCACAAAGCCTGCCAGTCGGCCGGTGTGAGCGCGAAGCTCGGCGGCACGTACTTGTGCATGGAGGGCCCGGCGTTTTCCACGAAAGCCGAATCGAATGTTTACCGGAGTTGGGGCATGGACGTGATCGGCATGACCAACCTGCAGGAGGCGAAGCTCGCGCGCGAGGCCGAGATCTGCTATGTCACGGTGGCCATGGTGACCGATTACGATTGCTGGCATCCCGCTCATGACGCCGTCACGGTAACCGAAATCATTGCGAATCTCACCAGGAACGCCGAAAACGCGTGCCGTGTGGTTGCCGAAGCAGTCGCGTCCATGCCCGATACGCGCGAGTGCGGATGCGGATCGGCATTGAAGCACGCGCTGATTACCGATCCGAAAACAGTGCCCCCCACTACCCGCGAAAAACTGGAGCTGCTGGTTGGCAAATACCTGGGATGAAGCGGCGTCGCGGGCGCTTTTTCGAGATGTCGTCGAGCCGCTGGCGGACCGTTTCGAACCAGCTCTGTGCGATGAGTACGTGCAACTGTTCGCTCCCATTGTCGAAAGCGTGTTTCCGGATCCGCCGGCGGCCGAGCTGATCGCCCGCTACGAGCGGGTGCGGCGAGCGCGGCCAGTCAAACACAATCCGGCACGCGTGTTTGTGTTATCGCGGGTCACACTAGGCGCCGACATCGCGGTCACCAGCGTCGTTTTGGACGCCGCGAAAAAGCGCTGGCCCGATGCCGAAATCGTATTCGTGGGTCCGGCCAGGAATTACGAGCTGTTCGCGGCGGACCCGCGCATCGTTCACAAGCCGATCCAATATCCGCGCACGGGAACGTTGCGCGACCGCCTCGCCGTCCGCGATCAATTAGCCCTCGCCGAGCCGGACAGCATCGTTATCGATCCCGATTCGCGCCTGACGCAGCTCGGGCTCGTGCCGGTATGCCTGGAAGATCGTTATTATTTCTTCGAAAGCCGCGCCTACGGAGGCGACACGGCCGATTCGCTGGTGGCGCTGACGAAACGCTGGGTGTCGGAAGTGCTGGGAGTGGGCGATGCGCGGGCGTATATCGCGGTCGCTCTTTCGTCGCGAGGCGTCGACGTGACAGTGAGCCTCGGCGTTGGCGAGAATCCCGCCAAGCGCGTGCCCGATCCCTTCGAAGCAGACCTCCTCCGCCTGCTCGTCTCGAGCTTCGACAAAGTAGTGGTCGATTCCGGCGGTGGTGGCGAAGAGGGCGAACGCGTCCGTAACGCGGTAGCAGCATCGGGCGACCGAGTCGAGATCTTCACCGGCTCGTTCGCCGGGTTCGCCGCGTTGATCGCGAGTTCACGCCTGTATGTCGGATACGATTCGGCTGGCGGCCACGTGGCCGCGGCCTGCGGCACACCGGCCCTCAGCATCTTCGCGGGCTTCGCCTCCGAACGAATGCTGCAACGCTGGCAGCCCGATGGGCCCGGCGCGGTTCACGTGATCCGCGCCAATGGCCGCGCTCCTGCTGATTTATTGGCCGAGGTTGAACGCGAACTGATGCGCCGCTAACGGCTCACGTTGAAGCCGATCTCGATCTGCGTGCTCACTTCCACCGGCCGGCCGTCGAGCAGCGTGGGCCGGTACGCCCACTGCTTCACGGCGTCGGCTGCCGCTTTTTCCAGGGCCTGAGGACCACTCACATATTTGAGATTCTGCACTTCCCCTTCTTTGCCGATCACCGCCTGGAACCGGACCGTTCCCTCAATCCGCATTTCTCTCGCGAGTGCGGGATAGACCGGGTCCACCCTCCGAAGCAGCATGGCGCTCTGCAGTTTGCCGCCCACCTGAACGCGTTTTGGCGCCGGCGCAGGCGGAGCGCTGGCCTGCTTCGATACCGGCGCAGGTGGCGGCGGGATGATATCCACTCTCGCCGGCAACATCGACCCGGCGGGGACGGACGAACCGCCGTTGATCGTTGGCGCGGGTTCCATGAGAATCACGCGTCCCTCGCCCGGCTGCGCCGGCGCCGCTCGCGTGGGTGGAGGCGTAAAGGTACGCGGAGCAGACGCGCCGGGAGGAAGTACGCCAGGCAGCGGTAGTTGCGTGATTGGTGAATTCGGCACTGAACCGGGCACTGCCGAACTCGTCGTAGAACCTTGGGACGTTTGCGATGGTACTGCCCCAATGGGTTCGGGTTTCTTAGCCGCCACCACGGATTCCTGAACAACCGCCCCCGATTTCTCGGTGATGGCCAACTGGAACGCGACACGGTCTGCGGTCGATTCATAGAATAAATGGCCCGCAGCCAATTGTTCGGGCTTTAACGACACAGTGCGCGGTGGCTTATTGTCTTCGGTGATTTGCAGCCGTCCCTCACGCGCCTGAATCACCGGTACGCTCCGGTCGTTCCAGTGCAAGCCGATCAACCCGTCATCCTCCGGCGTAACGGCCAACTGCAGAGCGGCCATTGTCGCGGGCGTCGTGCGGCGCGGCCACCACGCGTCGCGGAACAGTATCGCAACAACTGCGGCCACTACGGCAAATGTGGCGGCTGCGATCCAGATCCAGGCGTGACGTTTTCGATTAGCCGGAATGCCGGCTGCCCACAGACGGAGTTCCGTCGCTTCCCGTTCATCGGCAAGGTCTGGCGGCGGGTGAACCGGACGCGTTTCGGGAACCGGAGTTGCCACCGGAGCCGTCTCCGATGGGACCGCCGGCGCCGTATCCTTCCGCAGCGAGGCACGCAGGAGTTCCACGGTAGCGGCCGGGGAGCGGACGGGCGGAGCTTGTTGTGCCGGCGTCGCGATGTGCGGCGCAGGTCGCTCCTGTACCGCTGCTCCCGCGTGAAGGACTGGTCCCTCATGCACGGCTGCTCCCTCGCGGAGGATCGTCACACGCGTAGGTTCATCGGTTGTGATCAGCCGGAGAGTGTCCTCAACCGGTTCAGATGCCGGCTTGTCCGCATACACCGGCTGGTCTGAAGGACGATCGGATGGCGAAAGCTCCTCTCCGTGGCGTGCCGCGGACTTTTCGAGCGCCGCCCGGATGCGGTCCGTTGCGTTCAGTGGGGTACCCTCCCCGTATGCAGGACTACCGGTGTCAAAATGTGGCGCACGGCGATGAGCTCACTTCGCTATACGCATATCGACTGATCGGTTTAAGCACTTTAGCCAGGGCGGAATACCTGGAGTCGCTGCTACTATAGAACTCTGAGGTGTTGTTCCATGCGAGGTCCCGTCTCGCGGGTTCTGCTTTCCGCAGTCCTGTGCCTTTCGTCAGCCGCCGCTCAAAGCCATCCGGCGGCCGCCCCTTCTTCGGACGATCTTCAGTCGAGCCTGAAGAAATTCACGTCTTTCCTTGATGTGGTAGAGCAGAACTTCGCCGACTCCGTGGACACGGATCGAGCGATTTACCGCGGCGCTATCCCCACCATGCTGCGCACGCTCGATCCTCACTCCACCTTCTTCGATCCCAAAGCCTACCAGTTGCTCCGCGAGGATCAGGCCGGACACTACTTCGGCGTGGGCATGCTGGTGGGGGCGCCTGAAGGCAAGGTCATCGTGATGTACCCCTTTCAGGGATCTCCGGCATACAAAGCGGGTCTAAGGCCCGGGGACACCATCCTCTCCGTGAACGGCGCATCGTGCGTGGGGCTGGATATCCCGGCCGTCTCGAACATGCTGAAGGGGCCGCGGGGTACGCGCGCACACATCGAAGTGGCCCGTTCCGGACATGACGGCGCCCTGGCTTTCAACGTGATTCGCGGCGAAGTGGAACGCGACAGCGTCACTCATTCGTTCTGGATTCAGCCGGGCATCGCGTACATCAAGGTGGAAGGGTTCAATGAGAACACCGGGCACGAGTTCGAAAAGGCGCTGAACGATCTCGGCGAGCCAAACATCAACGGCCTGGTGCTGGACCTCCGCGACAATCCCGGCGGGATACTACAGGAAGCCGTGTCGGTTGCCGACCATTTCCTGCGCAAAGGGCAGACCATCGTAACCCACCACGGCCGCGCGTCGGAAGAGACCACATTCACGGCAAAGCGCGGAGAGCGAGGCCGTCAGTATCCCATCGTCGTGGTGGTGAACCGGTCCAGCGCGTCGGCGGCCGAGATTCTGGCCGGCGCACTGCAGGATCACGACCGCGCTTGGGTGCTGGGCGAGAATACGTTCGGCAAAGGCCTGGTGCAGGCGCCTTATCCGCTTTCGGAAAACACCGCGCTGCTGCTGACGATCGCCCGCTACTACACACCCAGCGGCCGGCTGATTCAGCGCGACTACGAGCACCGCTCGTTTTACGAGTATTACAGCCGCCTCGACGGCCACAACAACGCCAAGGACATGAAGAAGACCGACAGCGGGCGAACCGTGTACGGCGGCGACGGAATCACTCCGGATGAGCGGTATGAGTATCCCTCACTCAGCGCCTACGAATCCGATATTTCGGCGAACCTGACCATGTTTTTCTTCGCAACCGAGTACTTCGGATCTCATCCGGCGAGCCTCGACCGGCACTGGAAGCCGAACGGCGAACTGCTGGCCGACTTTCGCGCTTTTGCGGCAAAGCGCGGCTTCACCGCCACCGACTCCGGGTACCATGCCGACCTCGACTGGATTCGCGAGCGCCTGCGCGAGGAGATGTTCGTGACCGCGTTCAGCAAGGAAGAGTCCGAACAGGTGGCGTTGGAGAACGATCCCGAAATCGCGCGGGCTCTTTCGGCCATTCCGGCCTCTCGTGCGCTTCTCGACAAGGCCCGTCAAACCATGGCTCGCAAAGGCGGCGGCAAGAGCGCGGTGGAAGAGTAAACCGGCGCGCCTCAGAGCAATTCGACGATTGCCTCAATCGTGATCGAGCGCATTTGCACAACCCGGTGAGAATTCCGTGGAGGGTTCCGGTGTTCAGTGCATCGTGCATCGGGACCGTGAGGTTGCGCGATAGAGGCCCCATGCTTCGCAGCCGGACGTGACTTCCTTTTTGGCGGACCACCACATAGCCGAGCCGCTCAAGCGCGCGGATCAGGCGACGTGCCGCCATGCCGCGAGGCGTCTTCATGCTGCTTCGACGGGAAGCAGTTCGTCCTTCACGTAGTGCAACTGGACGATGCGGGGACGCACGGCGTCATCCTCGAAGTGCAGGGATACCGCCTCGATCACGTTCTTGCGGAGTTCATCCCAACTCTCCGCTTCCGTAAAGATGGCATGGCCCAGCGCCCGAGCATAATAGCCGCCCTCCTCCGCATCACGGATCTCGAAGATCAGCTCCATATCCATAGAATAACCAAGGAAGTCGGCGGGTGGTCAGAAGACTTGCTGACGTTCGCTGGATACCGGGGTGCGGGGGCACCCAGCCATCCTTGAATCCCCAACTTAGCCACGCCAAGTAGTCATCCACCAAGGCGCGCGCCGCGTCAATAATCTCGTCTGCCTCGGTTCGTGATACCGTGCGGCCATGGATTGCCTGGTTTGCGAGAGACACGATTCGCTGCGCCAGTTCAAACTGCTCCGGAGTAATCTTCGACGCGTCTCGTAAGCTCCAAAGTATCCTCGTAGGCGAGTCGCGCGGGGAAAAATCAATTCCCGATCCCTTGGCCAAGTTTTTGATCAGGATTTCCAGCTCGATTCGGAGTCCAGCTAAAGCAAGCGCTGGATCACGGACCGCAATCTCTTTGTAGTAACTCATGTCGAGCCCGCTCGGTATGGGCTTAAGGCCAAGGTCGATCATCCGCGCGTTGGCCTCGGTGAGGGCTAGCACCGCTGCTTTTGGCCGATCGTGAGGGCTCGGTGCAGATTCAATTCGAGTCGCCAGTTCCTTGGTCTCACGGACTTCGTCTTCGAAGTCGATCGCCACTCCCCCGGGCAATGCTGCCTTCCGAATTCGCGCGAGAATC
The DNA here is from genome assembly GCA_050013535.1 of Bryobacteraceae bacterium. Classification (GTDB taxonomy): domain Bacteria; phylum Acidobacteriota; class Terriglobia; order Bryobacterales; family Bryobacteraceae; genus CAWACP01. The sequence continues at coordinate 10,247 of JBEKFB010000072.1, forward strand.
GACCGGATGTCTTTCCGAAACATCACGGCAATTGCGAGGGCGGCAGTGGGCCATGCCAAACGCCTTAACATAGTCGAGGATCAGCTTGGCCAATTCCATTGATCTGACTGTACAGGATTGAAAGGCACACCGTCAGGCCATTTAACCGACATGAAAGCGTGTAGTGAGATCTCCGGACATGCCTCTTGACCTTCACCTTTTATTCGCCCATAATGGGCCGAGGCACACAGTTAATGGCCCTTACGCCCAAGCAGAAGCGCCTGCTCGATTTCATCGCCGATTTTGTCGACCGCGAAGGTTACGCGCCCAGCTACGCCGAGATGAAGGACGCGCTGAACCTGGCTTCGCTGGCCACCATCCACAAGCACATCGAAGCGCTGGAGCAGCGTAAGTACGTCCGGCGCAGCTTTAACCACAGCCGGTCCATCGATGTTGCTCCCGCCTATCTGGCCGAACGCCGGCGCGAACGTGGAAGTGCGAACGGAAGTGTGTTGCCGCTTCTGGGACGCATCGCGGCTGGTTCGCCGGTGGAAGCTATCGCCGGGCAGGACACCATTGCGTTCGCCGATTTCACCGGCAAGGGCGATACATTCGCGCTGCAGGTTCGCGGCGAATCGATGATCGAAGACCATATCTGCGATGGCGACTACGTCCTGGTGGAAAAGACGCCGGACGCCCGTAATGGGGACATCGTGGTGGCGCTGGTGGGCGGAGCCGATGCCACGCTCAAGAGGTTCTACCGCGAAAACGCCGAACGCGTTCGTTTGCAGCCCGCGAATGCCGCGATGGAACCGATCTACGTGCACCCCTCGGAGCTGCAGATCCAGGGAAGAGTGATCTCGGTGCTGCGCAAGTACCGTTGAAACAACTCCTTACACTTCCTGAGGTTCCGGGCCAGCCTGCATGATAAACTCGTAAGGACATGGGTGGCTTCTGGAACGGCCTGAAGCGTTTCCTTCTCTGGGACTTCCCGCGCGCCGGCTGGCAGTACGACGTGATGGTGGGGATCATTCTTTTGTTCATCTTCCTCACGCCGAGGGACTGGTTTCGCGACCAACCGAAAGCCAGCAGCATCGTGATGCTTCCCGCCGAACGCGGGCATGGCCAGGCGTTCTGGATCGCTCCGGAACTGCTGGACGGCGTACCTCCGGCGCAACAAAACGGCACGGTGCAGAATCTACTAAGAGCGCGGTGGCAGCGGGCTTATCGGGTGACCCACCTGCAACCCATCCCGGATTCCGAACAGGAGATCAGAGGCTGGATGGCCTACGTCTCCAATCCTTGAGCCTTATCACGGTGTAATGAATTTAGCTCGATCATGGACCCTCGGCGGTATCCTTGCGGCGCTCGCTCCGGCCGGAATCGCGGCCACCGCCGCCGACGTTAAGGCGGGCATGGATCGCGCGGCTTCGCAGTTCCAGCGAATGTCAGCGAGCGTAAAGCGCACCACCCACACCGCCGTTCTCAATGAAGACAACGTGGAGAGCGGCCAAGTGTACATGCGCCGCGACGCGTCCGGCGCGGTTCAGGGGCTGGTGGAGCTCACCAACTCCGACCATGAACAGAAATTCTACGCGTTTGAAAAAAGAACACTGCGGATTTACACGCCGCAGATCAATACCATCCAGGTATTCGACCTCGGCCAGCATGGCGAACAGCTCGATCAGTTTCTTTCCATTGGGTTTGGCACGTCGGGTAAGGAACTTGCTGGTGGATATGACGTGGATGTTGCCGCCGACAATACCGTGCCGAACACAACCAGGATAAAGCTTACGCCGAAGGTCGCCGACGTGAAGCAATACCTCACCAGAATCGACCTGTGGATCACGGATGGGAATTATCCCATTCAGGAGAAGCTCTGGGAGCCCTCCGGGGATTGGATTCTGGTGAACTACAGCAATGTACGGATTAACCCTGCGCTGAGCCCCGACGTCTTTACGTTGCATCCCGCGCCGGGCGCGAAGACTGAGTACCCGCAAAAGTAATGGCAGAAGAATCCAGCACGAATCGGCGGTACGGCCCGGGGCGGCTGGGTTTCCTGGACTGGACGCGCGGGCTTGCCGTGCTCATCATGCTGCAGGGGCATGTCTTCCATTCGTTCTCCCGGAATGAACTGCGCAAAGACGGCCCGTACCTGCTCTCGCAGTTTCTGGGCGGCATCGGACCTGCGGTATTCCTCTTCCTCACCGGCATCACCCTCGCTTTTCTGATTGACCGGCGCGAGCGTCAGGGCATGGGTCCCATGGCGCGCTGGGGCGCTGCACTGCGCCGGGCGCTTTATTTGTGGATGCTGGCGTTTCTGTTCCGCGCACAGCTCTGGCTGTTCGGCTATCCGTGGAGCGACTGGCATTACCTGTTCAAGGTGGATGTACTGAACCTGATGGGATTCGCCATCGCGATCTTCTCGATATCCGCCCTGTTCTCGACAGCGGACCGGGTGAAGATCGGCGCGATTCTGGGGGTCGCGATTACCCTGCTGGGACCCGTAATCTCACTCATCGACTGGAGTTGGCTGCCGCCGCAGATCACCGCCTACTTCGTACCCAGCTACGATTATTTCTCGTTTTTTCCGTGGGGCGCCTACATCGCGTTCGGTCTCAGCGCGGGGAGCATTCTGCGGCTTTCCAGCGCCGACCAAGTGAACCGTATCATGCAATGGGCCACACTGGGCGGGATCGTGCTGGTGATGGGCGGGCAATATTTTAGCCAGGTTGGCTGGTCGGTTTACCCGAAGTCGGAGTTCTGGTTGAACGGGCCATCAATGGTCGCCATCAAGCTGGGCGCGCTGATGATGATCATCGCCATGGCTTATGTATGGCACGAATACGGATTGCGCGGCAAGTGGAGCATCGCGCGGCAGATGGGCACCACCTCACTGGTGGTTTACTGGACGCACATCGAGCTGGTTTACGGCCGGACGGCTGCGTTGCTGAAAGAATCGCTCAACACGGCGCAGTGTGTGTTTTGCGCGGCGATCCTGATCGCGCTGATGCTCGGCTTGTCACTGTTGCGAACGCACTGGGCAACAGCGATGCGGCTGTTGCGGGTTCGCTTCCCGCGCCTTGCGCCTTCCTGGACCGCGGCGCTCGAGCCGCAACGGTCGTCGGGCGACTAATCAGTCTGCTTCTTCCGGCGCCGTCCTGTGGCGCTCCGGCGGATCGTCCTGGACGCGGGGCTTCTCCGCTCCCGAATACCTCATAAAAGGCCCGCGCCTGCCGTTCGGCAGGATGGTGGAACTACCGGTGAGCGCCTGGGAGAGCTGCGCCATGGTGAGTTCTCGCGCACCGTCGAGATTCGCGCCCCGCAGATCGGTGGTAACCATGCGCGCGCCGCCGAATTTCGCGCGGGACAGATTCGTTCCGCCGAACTTTACCCCGCTGAGATTGGCGTCGCGAAAATCGGCGTCGCTCAGGTTAGCCCGCCCGAACGAACTGGATTGTGCATCGGCTTTCTGGAATCGCCCGCCAAACAACTCGGCCTGATCGAAGTCGCAGTGGGCGATGCGCGCACTCGTAAAGTTGACGCTGTCGCCTTTGGCGCCCTTGAGCCGGCAAAACGAAAGATGCGCCTGATAAAACTGGGCCCTGTGAAGCTCCGCTTCACCAAGATCGCACTCGCTGAGATGGGCGTGATGGAACATCGCTTCACTCAGATTCGCGCCATGGAACGAACAGCCCGCGGCTATGGCATCGTGCAGTCGAATCTGCTCCATTTGCGCCTTGGGGAACATTGCCGCCCGCAGCCGGGACTCGGCGAAACAGGCATTGGCCAGCCACGCGCCCGAGAAACGGCTGTCCGTGATAATGGCGCTCGTGAAATCGGCCCCGGCAAAGCCGGTTTTATCGAAATCGCAGTTTTCCAGCTCGGCCCCCTCGAAAACCGCGCAGGTGAAATCGCATTCGATAAACACGCCGCGCACGATCCTGGCACTTTTCAGAATGGCATCGCGCAACGTGACGTCGTGCACGTTGATGCTCTCAACTGCCACACGGTCGCCCGTTCCCTGCGCGAAGAGCGCGTGATCCGCCACCATCGTCATGAAGCGGGCGCTGTCGTCCACTTCGCGAACCGAGGCGGTGATTTCAGTTGGAGCAGTGCTGTCCATCGGTGTACTCATCGGCGGCAACCTCGCGGATTTGAGCGCCGCGTCACGTGCTGGCTGTCCGGTGCTTACCCTATTCCGAAGCACCCCAGCAGCCGAACTTACGGATGTGAGGGCCTGCTTCTGTTGGTTCGCGTGCGCGCTGCCGATTATGGCGCAAACGAACCCGCGCGCCCGCACGCCGGTTCCGCCGGTGGAAAGCAGACCGGTTGAGAGCCGCTTTGTTGAAAGTATCGTTCCCTGGTTGGCGTACAACCCAACGTGTTGGTCGGCGGTGGAAGTGCAAAACCTGGGAAATCGCGAGGTGACCGCTGAGGTTGAGGCGCACAAGGGCAGCGGCGCGTTGGCCGCGCTCGCCGGCCACACCGGAATCGAAGTGCATCTCGCCGTAGGCGAACATGCCGAATACAAGCTGCAATTGCAGGAAGAGACCGGGGGCGCATGGGTCCGGGTGCGCGAAAAGGTCCCTCCGCAGTTCTCGCCCGTGCTCGCGGTGAGCGGCACTACCGAATGCCTGGCCGCGAACGAACTCCATAGCACCGGCCGCGACCTAGTGTGGCCCACGCGGAACCCCTGGTATTCAGGTGACATTGCGGACAACGACGATGGCGTGATCGCGCTGATCAACACGTCTGAGAAACCCGCGCGCGTGTGGGGATGCTATTCGTTCGGCGTGCTGTACTCGGTTCCGCGTAACGACCGGCCGGCGGCCGAGTTGACGCCGGTTTGTTCGGAAACCATCGATGAAATGGTGCCGCCGTTCGGCTCCCGGCAGTTTCCCGTGGCTCGCGGAGGCAATTCGGGTTTCTCTCTGAAGACGCGGGGCGACGCCATCGTTCTGCAAATGCTGCGGCCTGCCGGCACCAGCGTGAAGGTCTACCGAGTGGATTCGACCATCAAATTCGGCGACGAAGTTAAGGACCAATAAGCGCCGGCGCCCGTTCGGCGCGCGGTGGACGTTCAGCAGCCGAGTATCGTAGCCACTACATCCGCGAGCGCCTCACCCAGCTCAAGGTGTTGATCGCTGTCGAGGTGCACGCCGTCGATCGGACTGGACGACACGACGCCGGACGAATCGAAAAAGTGGCACTCGAGTGTCGAGGCAACCATCCTGTAAGCATCGGCCAGCCCCGCGCATCTTTCCTCCGCGCCCGCAAACTTTGGCGCGACCGTGCCTTGCGGCGACCGAACCGGCGGCGGACACACCAGAAGGACAGGAGGAACCGGCATGCCCGGCTCGATGGGCGCGCGGCGAATTTCATTGACCAGGGTCGAGATTCCCTGACCCGCCGACCACGCATTGTTATATGGGTGAGAAACCTGAAAATCGTTCGTGCCCAGCATCAGGATGACCAACGATAGCGGCGAGTGAATTTCGATGCGCTGCGCGAGACCGTTAAGGCCATTGCGGCCGGGCTTGAATGGATCGTCCCACACTGTCCGTCTGCCGTTCAGACAATCCTCGATCACGCGCACGCGATGCCCCGCTCCGGTCAGCTTGTTTTCGAGGACGCCCGGCCAGCGTTCATCGAAGGGTAACCGCAAGCGTGTGTTGGGGATGATCCCCCACGTCAGCGAGTCGGCATAAACGAGGATCTGACGCATTGCAATGGATTCTACCAGCAGCAACCGTGCCGCACCGCTGCGCGGCCACTCGGCGATATACTGAGCCCGGCTCAGAGGTGACTCATGTTTGCTACGCTGGTTTCGTTTTCGCTAACGGACGTGCTGCCCCATGTGATAATACTTTCCGCTGTCCTCCTCGGCTGCGCATTCTGGATCTGGATGATTATCGACTGCCCGACGAAGGAACCGAGCGAAGGCAATGACAAGCTGGTGTGGATTGTCATCATCGTCTTCACGCACATCGTCGGCGCGCTGATCTACTATTTCGTGCGGCGGCCGAGGCGCATCGCGCAGTTGGGCCAATAAGCCCTCTTGCGACAATAGAAACTTGCCGGAGACCACCGCGCAGCGCCGGAGCACGCTGGCGCCGCTCAGAAACGTAACCTTCCGCTGGCTGTGGATCGCTTCCGTCGTGTCGAATGTCGGCACGTGGATGCAGAACGTCGGTGCCGCATGGTTGATGGCGTTGCTTACGCCGTCGCCGCTCTACGTGGCTCTGGTGCAAAGCGCCACCAGCCTACCGGTTTTCCTGCTGGGCATTCCCGCAGGCGCTTTGGCTGACATCGTGGACCGGCGCAAGCTACTGCTGTGGACGCAGGGCGCGATGCTCGCGGCGGCGGCGATCCTCGGCGTGATGACCATGGCCGGCTATACGGGACCATGGTCGCTGCTGTTGCTCACCTTCGCGCTGGGTCTCGGTTCCACCATGAACGGACCGGCGTGGCAGGCCATCATGCCGGAACTGGTGCCGCGCGCGGAGCTGCCGGCGGCCATTGCGCTCAACTCGGCTGGGTTCAATCTCGCCCGAGCGGTGGGACCGGCATTGGGCGGCGCGGTGGTTGCGGCTGCCAGCGCGGGGCCAGCCTTCATCCTGAACGCCGTCTCATTCGTTGGCGTGATGGTGGTGCTGTGGATGTGGCGCCGCCGCCCGCGGGAGCAATCGCATGCCGAGGAACACATCTCCTCCGCAATGCTCGCGGGAATCCGCTATGTTCGCTTCGCCCCGCCCATGCATTCCGTGCTCATCCGCTCGGCCGCGTTTGTGGCGCCGGCCAGCGCGCTATGGGCCATCCTGCCGGTTCTGGCGAAAACAGATCTGGGGCTGGGCAGCACGGGCTATGGCGTTCTGCTGGGTTGCCTCGGCGCGGGATCGATCCTTGGCGCCAGTGTGCTCTCGCGATTGCGCGAGCGCTTCAGCCCGAACCTGCTCGTTTCGGCGGCTACAATCTCATTCGGCTGTGTCTCGGCGTCCATCTACTGGCTGCATCATTTCGTGTTCGTCGCACTGGTGCTGCTGGTGGGCGGCATGTC
>JBEKFB010000073.1:0-14578 GCA_050013535.1 Bryobacteraceae bacterium
ATGCTCGCCTTTGCGATCGCGCGTCGCTGGCCAGACGTTTTCTCAAACGCGCTGGAACCGGGCTGGGTGCCTACAAAGATGGGCGGTTCGGAAGCACCAGACGACATCAACCAGGCTCATCTTACGCAAGTGTGGCTCGCCGTGAGCGACGACGCGCTGGTGACGGGACAGTATTTCTATCACAACCAGCGTCTCGCGCCGAACCCGCAAGCCGAGGACTCCAATCTTCAAGACCGCTTGATTGCGGTGTGCGAGAGCTCAACGCAACTTGCCCTTCCCAACTAGCGCAAAAATTTTCGCATTCACTTAAACACAAATCTGCTGGAGATACTTTATGATTTGCTGGATGAAGCTGATCGGGGGTTTGCTTGTCTGGAAGAAGCGTACCGTTATCGCCAGCCCCTCCCTCAGCTCGCCAACGTGCAACCCTCGAATGGATTGCCTGCGATCAAACCCGAGCCTCCGCGAAATGCTGGCAAAGTCGAATTTGCCGCTTAGAGATGCCTAGCTCCGCTTAGCATTGATTTACATGTCTCAAATCCATGCTCATCGCTTCCGTCTTGCAGATTCAATAGGTTCTGCGGGTCCGAGCAACGCCAAAGTACAAAATCTGTACAATGAAGGCTCGTTGTGCCTCTAAATTATTGAATCTAAAGGTTGGCTCCCCGGCATGGATTCGAACCACGATTCACGGCTCCAAAGGCCGCTGTCCTACCATTAGACGACCGGGGAAACGGGGCGGGAACTTCACGAACATTCTAACATCCCTCAACGGCAACGGACTCCTCGGACTCCGCGGTCCACGCGAGCGTGGTGACGTCGAGAGCGACAATCCTCCCGTCGGTTCCGCCGATCACCGCGGCAGTGTGACGATAAGCCAGCGGATCGCCGGTCACGTAGTGCAGGACGCGACCCGGAGCGCTGCGCTCCTCGAGATCGCCGCCAGCGATGAGGGCGTCGCGAACCACTTCGGCCGTAACCTCGTCGCTCGAAACCAATTCCACGCCGGGACCAAGCACGCGCGCGAGGACGGGTTTCAATACCGGGTAATGCGTGCAACCAAGTATCAGCGTGTCCACGCGTGGATGGTCATCGAGGTAATGGTGAGCGAGCAACTCGGCCTCGGGCGAATCCGCGAGGCCTTCCTCCACAAGGTGCACAAATAACGGGCAGGCGCGCGCCCACACGTTGAGTCCGCTCGCAGACAACCGTTCCTGGTATGAGCCGCTGGCAATCGCGCCCAGCGTACCGATCACGCCGACAGATCCGCTTCGTGTGGCTCGCAATGCCGCTTCCACGCCAGGATCGATGACACCCCACACGGGCACCGGTGTTCGCGAGGCCAGTTCCGGCAGGGCCGCCGCCGACGCGGTATTGCATGCGATCACAATGCCGCGCACGTCCTTCTCGAGAAGAAACTCGGTGATCTGAGAAGCGAACTGGGTCACCATCTCGCGCGGCTTACGTCCGTAGGGGACGCGGGCTGTGTCGGCGAAATAGATGAAGTCGTGACCGGGAAGACGCGCACGCAGAGCTTTCAGCACGGTCAGTCCGCCGACGCCGGAATCGAACACTCCAATAGGACGATCAAGGGGGCGATCAAGCGAGCTCACATTGCCAGTGTGACACGCCGGCGCGTGCCAACATTGAATGGAATGCGGCGCGACACGCTGCTCGACTTCTTCGCGGATTTCGAGACGAACTCCGGGCGTTTTCTCATCTACGACGATGGCTTCCGCAGCGAGAGTTTTCGCTATGGCGACATCGTGCGGCAGGCGCGCGCGTTCGCTGCGTGGCTCCGAGCGGAAAGCTTTCGTGCAGGCGACAAAGTGGTGTTGTACGGCGAGAACAGGCCGGAGTGGGCGATCGCATTCTGGGGTTGCCTGCTCGAAGGCGTGATCGCGGTTCCCGTGGACTTCCGGTCGTCCGCGGATTTCGTACGGCGCGTTTGTGAGATTACCGAAGCGCGGCTGGTGCTAACCGGGGCTGAGATACAACCGCCGGAACTGGGCGGTCGAGTGCGCGTAATGCCACTCGTTTCGCAGTGGCCTGAGAAGGCGTCGCGGGCTGAGAGCCTGCCCCGCGTCGAATCGATCACTGCGGACAGCACTGCCGAAATCATCTTCACGTCCGGCGCCACATCCGACCCGAAAGGCGTCATTATCACGCACTCGAACATCCTCGCGAACGTGGTCCCGGTTGAGCGTGAGGTGCACAAGTACCGCAAGTGGGCATGGCCATTCCTGCCCATCCGCTTTCTGAACCTGCTGCCGCTCAGCCACATGTTCGGCCAGGCGATGGCGACGTTCATCCCGCCGATGATCCGGGGCGAAGTGGTGTTCATGCGTGGGTACAATCCGGTGGAGATCGTGCGGCAGATCCATTCGCGGCGAGTGTCGGTGTTGGTTTCAGTGCCTATGATCCTGGAGGTTTTGCGCGAACACATCCTGCAGCGTTTCCCGGATCTGCGCGAGAACCCTCCAACGGGCGATGGCAAATGGTACCAGCGCTGGTGGAAGCATCGGCGTGTTCACGATGCGTTCGGGTGGAAGTTCTGGGCCTTGGTGGTGGGAGCGGCGCCGTTGCCGCCAGACGTCGAGACGTTCTGGTCAAATCTCGGTTTTCTGGTGATTCAGGGTTACGGGCTTACCGAAACCGCGCCCATCGTGACATTGAATCATCCCTTCCACGCGAGCAAGGGAACCGTGGGCAAGCCGATCGGCGGCGTCGAGGTGAAGATCGCCGAGGACGGCGAGATCCTGGTGCGCGGCGCTAACGTCACGAAGGGTTATTACAATGCCGGCGCGGAGACGGAGCAGGCATTCGATGCCGAGGGATGGTTTCATAGCGGCGACATCGGCAAGATGAATGAGCGAGGCCAACTCGCCATCGTCGGCCGCAAGAAGGAAATGATCGTTACGCCGGAGGGGCTGAACGTATTTCCGGAAGACGTGGAGCGCGTGCTGCTTGCGGTGCCAGGCGTGCGCGATTCCGCGGTGATCGGCACGGACCGTGTGCATGCCGTGCTGCTGCTGGAACCAGGCGCCGACAAAGACGAGATCGTTCGTCAGGCCAATGCGCAGCTCGCCGATCACCAGAAGATCCGAAGCGTTTCTGTTTGGCCCTGGCCGGAATTTCCGCGGACCGAAGGAACTCGCAAATTGAAACGGCACGAGATCGCGCGTGGCGCCGCACCGCCGCCACGGGATGACCAACAGCGCTTCGCGTCCGGCACGCCTCTCGACGCGCTGAGCTCGCTGGAGCGCGTGGAGCTGATGGTGAATCTCAATGTCGAGGAATCGTCGCTCGCTCGGGCATCTACGGTTGGCGAATTGCGCCAGCACGCCGAGCACGCGACTGCAGCGCCAGTCCCTGTCCCATTCCCTTCATGGAATCGATCGTGGTGGGCGCGGGGATTCCGTCGCGTCGCCCTTCCATTCTTTGTGCTGCCTCTGACGCGCGTGTTTGCGTGGATCCGAGTCAGCGGGCGCGAGAACCTGCGCGGCTTGCGTGGACCGGTTATTTTCGCGCCGAATCACCAGAGCCACATGGATGTGCCGGTACTCATGGCCGCTGTTGGATCTCCGTGGCGGTATCGCATGGCGCCCGCCATGGCGCGCGATTTCTTTCACGCCCATTTTCACTCGCGCGAACATCCGTGGCACGAGTGGCTCACGAACAGCCTCAATTACTACCTTGCTGCGCTGTTCTTCAATGCCTTTCCTATTCCACGACGCGAGTCGGGAACGCTGGAGACCATGCGCTATATCGGCGAAATCATCGACGCGGGCAACTGTCTGGTGATCTTCCCTGAAGGCAAGCTGACCGATCATGGCGACATCGCGCCATTCCAGTCCGGCGTGGGAATGCTGGCGTCGCGGCTTTCAGTGCCGGTGGTGCCGATTCGCATCGAGGGACTGGAACGCGTACTGCACAAAAGCTGGCGAATGGCCCGGCCGGGACGCGTGCGCGTCTTCATCGGCAAGCCTCTTCATCTCGAAGGCGACGATTACGCGGCTCTGGCGCACCAGGTGGAAGAGGCTTTGCGGTCCCTACAATAGGATCATGTCGGTGTACACGGAACTCCACGATGAACTGGAAAAGCATGAGTTTGCCATGGGTCTGGAGCGCGGCCGGCTGGCGGTTGCGCTCGACGTCCTGACCGACGCCCTTGTACTGGTGGGCCAGCACGGCGTGTATTGCCAGAGCGTACGGCAGCCTGGCCGCCCGGCCATGGATATCCAAATGATCACCAGGAGCCTCGATCAGGCGAAGGAGCTGGTCTCCAGCGTCATGGACGAGCTCCGAAGGAAGGCGGCGGTGCAATAAAATGGCGACACTGGGGCTGATCGAGTACGCTGACGCTGGCCCGGAGGTCCGCGCGGTTTACGACGACATCATGGCCACGCGCCAGACCGATTACATCAACAATTTCTGGAAAGCGCTCGCGCACGACCAGGTCACGCTGCGGCGCACGTGGGATAGCATCAAGCAGATCATGGCGCCGGGCGTGCTGGATCCACTGACCAAGGAACTGATCTACGTGGCCGTCAGCGTGACCAACCAGTGCGGATACTGCATCGCTTCGCATACCGCCTCGGCCCGCAAAGCCGGCATGACCGAGGAGATGTTTGGCGAGTTGATGGCCGTGGTGGGAATGGCCAACGAAACCAATCGACTTGCCAGCGGCTGGCAGGTGGAGATCGACGAGCGCTTTCGCGTCTGAAGAGTATCCTGTAGCTATGCCTTTTCACCTCGCCGTGGATTACAGCCCGCGCGGCGACCAGGCGGTGGCGATCGATCAGCTCTACCGCGGCGTTCTCGATGGCGAGCAGAACCAGGTATTGCTGGGTGTCACCGGCTCGGGCAAGACCTTCACCATGGCGAAAGTCATCGAGAAGACCGGCCGGCCCGCGCTTGTTCTGGCGCACAACAAGACGCTGGCGGCCCAGCTCTATCACGAGTTCCGCACCTTCTTTCCGCAGAACGCCGTCGAATACTTCGTCAGTTACTACGATTACTATCAGCCCGAAGCTTACATTCCCTCCGGCGACGTCTATATCGAAAAAGAAGCCACCATCAACGACGAGCTGGATAAGTTGCGCCTGTCGGCGACAAGGTCGCTTTTCGAACGCCGCGACTGCGTCATCATCGCCAGCGTGAGTTGCATTTACGGTTTGGGATCGCCGGAAGCGTATTACGGCATGCTGCTGATGCTGGAGAAAGGGCAGAAAATCTCTCGGCAGCAGCTTCTGGCGCGCCTTGTCGACATCCTCTACGAGCGTAATGACGGCGACTTCCGGCGCGGTACATTCCGGGTGCGCGGCGACGTGATCGAAGTGTTCCCCACTTACGACGACAATGCGTACCGCATCGAGTTGTGGGGCGATGAGGTGGAGAGCCTCAGCCAGATCGACCCGCTGCTCGGCCAGGTGAAGCAGACCTATCTGCGGCTGCCCATCTATCCCAAAACCCACTATGTGATGACCCCCGAGTCGCGGGAACGGGCTCTTCACAGCATCGAGGAGGAGCTGACCTGGTGGCATGGTGAACTTACTAAGTCCGGAAAGATGATCGAGGCGCAGCGCCTTTATCAGCGCACCATGTTCGATCTCGAAATGATTCGAGAGATCGGCTATTGCCACGGCATCGAGAATTATTCGCGCCATTTCTCCGGACGTTTGCCCGGAGAGGCGCCTCCCACGCTGCTCGACTATCTTCCGCACGATTCACTGATGTTTATTGACGAGAGCCATCAGACTGTCCCGCAGATACGCGGCATGTATCATGGCGACCGTTCGCGCAAAGATGTTCTGGTTGAGTATGGCTTCCGGCTTCCCAGCGCGCGCGACAACCGGCCGCTCACGTTTGAGGAGTTCGAGAACCGCGTCAACCAGGTGTTGTATGTTTCGGCGACGCCCGGCCCGTATGAACTCACCAAAACCGCGGGCGTAGTGGTGGAGCAGATCATCCGGCCGACCGGTCTGGTGGACCCCGAGATCGACATCCGGCCGATTCGCGGACAAGTGGATCATCTGCTGAACGAAATCCGCATTCGCGCCGAGAAGAACGAGCGCGTGCTGGTGACCACGCTGACCAAGCGCATGTCCGAGGATCTGGCGGAGTACTATACGGGCGTGGGAATCAAGTGCGCATACCTGCATTCAGAGGTGAGCACGCTGGACCGCATCAAGATTCTGCGCGATCTGCGCCGGGGCGATTACGATGCGCTTATCGGCGTGAATCTGTTGCGTGAGGGCCTCGATCTTCCGGAGGTCTCGCTGGTCGCGGTGCTGGATGCCGACAAAGAAGGCTTCCTGCGTTCAACTGGTTCTCTGATTCAGACCATGGGCCGGGCGGCGCGCAACCTGAATGGGCGGGCCATCCTCTATGCCGACGTAATCACCGACAGCATGCGGCGCGCAATCGATGAAACGACACGCCGGCGCGCCATTCAGGTGGCATACAACGAGGAGAATGGCATCACGCCGCAATCGATCATCAAGCCCATCGATATGAGCCTGGTGGCGATTGCCGAAGGCGACTACGTCACGGTCCCGCTGGAGACAGAGCCGACAGAGCAACTCACTCCGGAGCAGCGGGAGAAGCTCATTCACGACCTCGAAGAGAACATGAAAGACGCCGCGAAGAAGTTCGAGTTCGAAAAAGCGGCTCAATTCCGCGATCGCGTCAAGGCTCTCAAGACCATGGAGGTGTATGAGGAAGCTGCGGCCGGCGGCGTTGCTGGCGTCGGGTAATGCGGCGGCTTCTCCCATCGTCCGAGCGCTGGCTGCCGCCAATGCAATTGGGCCCGTAGCATCCACGTCGTTGCGCGTGGCCAGCCGGATTGCGAACGCGATGCGGGCAGGCCGTGCAGTCCCTTCGGTGGAAGCATTCGAAGACTCTCATCTGATACTGATCTCGGCGCCCGCCCCGGCCATGGTTTCGGTGGTTGCGCAGCTGGTTGCGGCTCCATTTGAGTGGAAGCACCGCACGGTAATTCTGGAAGGCGACGATGGAGCATGCCTTGCCCCTCTCCATCAACTCGGCGCGATTACCGGTGTCGTGGCGGCAATGCCGGGCGCGGGCGGACGGGTTTTTTTGTTGGAGGGCGAACGTCCGGCGATGCGCGAGCTTCGGCCATTGTTGAGCCGCACCGCACAGCTTGTGTTAATCCCTCCGGGTGCCCGCGCCCGGTTCGATGCCGGTCTCACGCTTGCCGGATATGCCCTGTTTCCGTTGCTGGCCGCGGCCGACGCCGCGTTCGCCACCACCGGACTCCACCGGCGCCTCACCGATCCGGTGTTGGAGAAAACGGTGCAGCGGGCGTTGCGCGCCTGGACCAGTGCGCGGCGTAAAGGCTGGAGCACGCTGGATGCGCCGGACGAGACGCGAACCGCCCGTCAGATCGCGGCACTGGAACATGCCAGTCCCCGGACCGGCGCGTGTCTGAAAAATGTCCTCGAAACGGTGAACGAGTTTATGCGCTGAGCCGGCGCATCTCGTCGAGGCCAACGGTGACCAGAGTCTTCTCCAGGTCTTCCGCGCTCTCAATCATGTGCTTCAGGTGCAGCGCGCCGAGTTTGAGACACCACGCATCGGTGAGCGGATGGCTCCTGTCCTTGCTGAGCTTCAGCAGATCCGGGTGATTCAGAGCAATCACCTTCTCGTATTTCGCCTCGCCATCCACGCCAGCTGCAAATTTCACGTCGACGGTATCGGCATGGCGGATCGAGGTGGCCGTCTGGAGCCATCGGAACTCGATGTCCCACATGCGCCCGAACGGGTCGGGGCCAGCCTGAAATTTCCGGTACGTCTCGGGCATCTGTGAATAATTCTAGCGCGCCGGACATGCACGACGGTGGACACGCGGCGAGAGCCGCGTTGATCGCCGCACCGCCAAGTAACGCGGCTGTCGCCGCGTGTCCCACCCCGCCTACCAGGTCTGCTGCTTGCGCACCAGCGTGAGGAATTCATCGCGGGTTTCCTTGCGGCTGCGGAACGCCCCCAGCATGGAACTGGTCATGGTGCCGGAGTGCTGTTTCTCCACGCCACGCATCATCATGCAGAAGTGCCGTGCTTCGCAGATCACGCCGACACCGCGCGGTTGCAGCACGTCCCGCAATGTCTCCGCCACTTGCTGCGTCAGCCGCTCCTGCAACTGCAGACGGCGCGCGAACATATCGACTATGCGTGGAATCTTGCTCAGCCCGATCACTTTCTTGTCGGGCAGGTAGCCAACGTGAACCTTCCCGAAGAACGGCAGCAGATGATGTTCGCACATGCTGAAAAACTCGATGTCGCGGATAATCACCATCTCATCGCATTCGTGCGTGAACAGCGCGCCGTTGAGAATGCTGTCCAGATCGGTTTGGTAGCCGCTGGTGAGATAGCGCAAGGCCTTAGCCGCGCGTTGCGGCGTCTGTACCAGACCTTCGCGCGACGAATCCTCGCCCAGTTCATCCAGAACGCTCTTCATGTGCGACGCAATTGGTTCATCCGCAATCGGCCGCATCACTTTCACCACTGCTTTATTGCTCTTCATTCGTCAACTCGAAAATGTTTCGTTTCGTCTCCCACAATCGCACTCCCGCCAGCTCGGGAAAATCCGCGGGCCAGGCCGCCGCGAGCCGGCGCTGAATCTCCACCGCGACGTTCTCCGAAGTGGGAACCAGACCCGAGCCGAAAGCCGCGATGTCGCGATTCAGATCGCTATGATCGAAATCGCCCAGTACGGTCCGCTGCACCAGCTTGTCCAGAGCATTCACGCTCACCAGTTGTCCGGAATCCGGGTTCACCGCTCCCGTCACACTGATCTCCACGCGGTAATTGTGTCCGTGCCCCCACGGATTATTACATTTTCCGTACAATTCAAGGTTCTTATCCGCCGAAAACGCCGGCGTGTGCAGCCGGTGTGCCGCGCAGAACTGATACCCGCGTGTCAGCCGGGTCACGGAACCGCCTCCGAATAGTCCACGAAGAGATCTTCGGTCTCGTAGAGGCGCACGTTGGACAATCGGGCCTTACCACGAAAATTCGGCTGAAGCCGACGCCAGATCTCGGTCGCGATGTTCTCCGTGGTGGGCACAACCCGGTCGAAGGGCGGCACTTCGCGGTTCAGAAAGCGATGGTCCATGGGGCCCGCCACCTCGCGCTGCAGGATCTCCTTTAACTCCCGAAGATCGAACACCATGCCGGTCACCGGGTCGGGGTCGCCATTCAGCGTCACTTCCAGCACGTAGTTGTGCCCATGCCCATGCGGGTTCGCAGCGGCCCCATACAACGCCCGATTTTCCTCTCCGCTCAACGCCGGACTGGCGCAGACGTGCGATGCGGAAAACTCCACTCTTCGCGTAATCAGCATGACCCTCTTAGTTTGATGCGCGGCGCAGCCGCCCGGATACAGGCCGCGCGGGCGTCCTTTGCCGATGCCCTGGCGCCGCCGGTACTACAATCTATAGTAAATCCCCACATGAACACTTCGAAGCTGGATCTTGCCCTGAAAGCCGGGATTGGCGTCCTGATGATAGCCCTTGCCCTGGTGATTGCAAGCAGCATGCGCGACCATATCACCGATGTCGGCGATGCCGCGCCGGCATTTTCCATCACCACCGATCAGGGGCGCCGCATTACGCCCACCGATTTCGGAGGCCGCGTCCTGGTGCTCAATTTCTGGGCTACGTGGTGCCAGCCCTGCGTGGAAGAAGTGCCGTCACTGAGCGAATTCCAGAAGCGGCTGCAAGGTTCGGGCGTGGTTGTGGTAGGCGTCAGCGTGGATAAGAATCCCCAGCTCTACAGCAGCTTCCTCCGGCGTTTCAGCCCCAGCTTCCAGACCGCGCGCGATCCGGATGAAGGCATCGCCAACAGCTACGGCACGTACAAATACCCTGAGACATACGTAATCGATCGCAACGGCAAGGTGGTCCAGAAGGTGATTGGCTCACGCAACTGGATGGACCCGGATAACATCAGCTCCATTCAGTCGCTGTAACGGAGGTTGGATGACTTCACGGCGTCAGTTCCTTGCGGGCGCGTCGGTTCTGGCGGCCCCGGCGATCCTTCGCGGGCAGGCCATGTCTTCCCGCGAGCGTGTGGACCGCGTGCTGCGCGGCGATGACACAGACCGTCCGCCGTTCTCTTTCTGGCATCACTTCCTCGATAAGGACAAGCCCGCCGAGGCCCACGCTCGAGTCACTCTCGAATTTCACCGAAAATTCCGCACGGATCTGGTGAAGGTGATGAGCGATTACGATTATCCGATCCCGGCCGGCGCCTGGTACGAGCCGAAGGTGGAGGACAATCCGTTTCCACGCCAGGTTCGGGCGCTGTCGCTGATTCGCGACGGTCTGGCGGGCGACGCTTATTTTCTCGAGACCATCTTCAATCCTTATAAGGTCGCCGAGAATCTTTCGTCACCGGATAAAGTTCGCGAGCTGAAAGAGAAGGACCCGGCGAAGCTCCTGGCCGTGCTGGAGGTGATCGCGAAGTCCGAAGCCAACCACGCCCGGCGTGCCGCGCAGGCCGGCGCCGCGGGCATCTTCCTGGCCATCGCCAACGCCGAACCGCAGGTGATGAGCGAAGCCGATTACGCCAAATTCAGCGAGCCGTTCGACCGCATGGTGCTGCAAGCGGTCGATGGCCTGCCGCTGAACACGCTGCACCTGCACGGCGACAAAGTGTATCTCGAACGCTTCTGGAAGGGCTGGCCCGCGGTAGCGATTAACTATTCGACCTTCACCACGGGCCTGCCAATGTCCGATGCGCGCGCGAAGTTCTCAGGTGTGCTGCTCGGCGGCATCGACGAAGTGAATTACCGCTCACTGAGCGCAAGCGACCTCAAACGGCAATGGACGCTGGCCCAGCAGCAGGTCGGCCGCGGATTTATCCTGACGCCGGGTTGCTCTGTGCCGAACGAGAGCACGGATAGTGAGCTTTCGAGGCTGCCGGAACTGCTGGGGGCCTAGATCCCGGACACGCGGCGGCAGCCGCGTTCGTCGATAGCGCGTTGCAAACTTAATTCAAAAAATACGTCCGATACAGAGTGTCCCGCTGCTTGGGCACGAACCCGGCGTCGCGGATCAGCCGCCGAAGCTGTTCCTCTGTGGCGCAGTGGTGCGCACCCGCCGCGGACACCACGTTTTCTTCAATCATGATGCTACCCACGTCGTTGCCGCCGAAGCGCAGTCCCATCTGGCACGTCTTTAAACCGGGCGTCACCCACGACGACTGGATGTTTTCGATGTTGTCCATATACAGCCGCGATATCGCCAGGGTTTTCAGATACTCCACTGCGGTGGCTTCCTGCTTAATAAATCGCCCCAACGAAGTGTTCTCGCGCTGAAACGGCCAGGGAATGAACGCCGTGAAGCCGCCGGTGTCTTCCTGAATGCGCCGAACCAGATCGAAGTGGTTCATGCGCTGCTCCACAGTCTCACCGCAGCCGAACATCATCGTCGCCGTGGTGCGCATGCCCAGCGCGTGCGCCGTGCGATGCATGTCCTCCCACTCGTCCACACCGCACTTCAGCCTGCTGATGCGATGGCGAACCGCGTCGTCCAGGATTTCCGCGCCGCCGCCGGGAATGGAATCGAGTCCCGCGTCGCGTAACCGTGCGATCGTGTCGCGCAGCGTGAGACCGCTCACTTCGGCGATGTTGGTGATCTCCGGCGCGGAAAAACAATGACACCAGATTTGCGGGAACCGCGCCTTGATCGAGCTGAGCAGATCCTCATACCATTCGATCTTCAAATCGGGATGCAGGCCGCCCTGCATGAGAATGCCTGTGCCGCCCAGGTCGAGCGTCTCCTGGATCTTCTGGAAGATCACTTCCTTCGGCAGGATGTAGCCTTCGCTGTGGCCCATTGGCCGGTAAAACGCGCAGAAGCTGCAGTACTCGGTGCAGAAGTTCGTGTAGTTGATGTTGCGGTCAATGATGTAGCTGACCACGCCTTCCGGGTGCAGCCGGCGCCGGACCGCGTCGGCGGCCATGCCGATGCCGATCAGATCGTCACTGTGAAACAGGTCGATGGCTTCGCTTCGGGTCATCATACGGATATTTTTGCAGCGGGCGCGGCGGCCGACAGTTCGTTCACCAGCGTCAGGAAGCGCCGCATGCCCATTCGTTCATTGTCGCCGAAATCGAACACGACGTTGCGGGTGAGGTACTCGCGAACCAGGTCCGCCGGCATCCCGCGCCGTTGGTGCTCCTCGTTGACAATGCGTTCGAGGTTGGCCATGCCGAAGTGCGCGGAGTCGATGAAATCTTCGGCCGAATAGCACGATTCCGGCACTCCGGGCCGCGCGGCCCACACCGCGAACACCATCGGCAGGCCGGTCATCCGTTTCCATTCGTCGCCGAGATCGAGCCATCGCCATTCGAGTGAAGCCGGGTCGATGGCCAAGGCCGGATCGCCAATGATGAGCGCCGCGTCGGCCACTGCCAGCATTGCATTGAGATTCGGAGTGTGCGGGATGAGCGCAGGCTCGGCGTCATGCCGATGTGCCAGGATCACGCGCGCGAGCTGAACGGATGTTCGGGAACTTGTGTCGGCGGCGAGCGTCCGAATCTCGCCGAAGGGAACCTTGGAGATCAACAGAATGCTGCGCACCGGCCCGTTGGAAGCGATCCCGGCGCCGGGAATAATGGTGAGGCCAAGGCGCGCCGCTTCCACCATTGGCACGATTCCGATGTCCGCCCGCCCATCGGCAAGCCGGTCGGCGCACTCAGAAGGAATGGCGAACGAAACATCGTACTTCTCGCGCTGTTCGCCATGCATCAAACCCCACACCAGCGGAACGGTATTGAGGTAGCTGACGGCGCAGACCTTAGGTGGGGAGGATAGGCGCAAAGCACAAGTCTAACAGGGCTATGGCGCGCGGAATGACTTTCGCATATCATCTCTCCAATGGGTAGTCCGCGCGAATCCCCAGGACCGGCAAACTCGGACCGCATCAATTACCTGAATATCGGCCTGATGGTGGCCTCGTGCGCAGTCGCTCTGTTCATCCCGTTCGAGCTGTTTCTTTTCGCCTATGCGATTCTCGGACCGGCGCACTATCTTACTGAAATCTCCTGGCTACAGAAACGCCAATTTTTCACACGCGGCAAATACGATTTCTGGCTGCTGGGCGCCCTGGCCGCGGTGGGAACATTCACGCTGACGTCCTCGCCTCGCAACGCCACATACACATTCCTGGCGCTCGGTATTGCTCTGGTGTTCATGCTGACGGGCAAGGTGGCTCCGCGCATTCTCGGTCTGGTTCCGGTTATCGCGCTGGCGTTCCTGCTGTTGAACACCACCTCATTCATCACTGTCGCGCTGGCGCTGTTTGTGCCCACGCTGGTTCACGTCTATCTTTTCACCGGCTTTTTCATAGTCTATGGAGCTCTCAAAGAACGCAGCCGCAGCGGCTACATCGCGTTCGGCGTTTTCCTGCTTTGCCCGGTGGCATGCTGGTTCGTCGACCCTGGTTTCCATCTGCCAACCAGAGACGCGTTGATCCCTTACTGGAACAATTTCTCAACGCTCAATCTGACCATCCTCGGCATTCCGTCGCCGCATTCCACCACGGAAGCGCGCGAGGCGCTGAGTCAGATGCTCACGTCGCACAGCGGCCTGATCGTGATGCGCTTCATCGCGTTTGCCTACACCTATCACTACCTCAACTGGTTTTCCAAAACCTCCATCATTCGCTGGCACGAGGTGGGGCGAACGCGCATAGCCGTAATCGCGGTGTTGTGGCTGGGTTCAATCGGAACTTATTTCTACGACTTTTCCCTGGGATTCAAGCTCTTGTTCTATCTGAGCATCACGCATGTCTATCTCGAGTTCCCGCTCAATCACCTTTCCATCATCGGAACGTTCAAGGAACTCGGATCGATGGTCGGCTTCTCCCGCACTCCGGCAG
This sequence comes from Bryobacteraceae bacterium, assembly GCA_050013535.1. GTDB lineage: Bacteria > Acidobacteriota > Terriglobia > Bryobacterales > Bryobacteraceae > CAWACP01. Next base: position 13,909 of record JBEKFB010000073.1, read on the forward strand.
TGGCCGCCGCGCGAACCCGCAAATCGAGCGCTTACGGCACTCGGTCACCGGTTTGAGCGAAATCTGATCGCAATTCCTAAACTTTGCCGATTGAGTAAGTTCAGACCTTCCGCGTTCGCTCACACCCATATCGCCGATCCGTCGTTTGCGACGTTGCCCTTCTATAATCGGGCAGCCGAATTCGAATGAGCGAATTCATCAACAAACTACAGCCGGACCGCACCATCCACCTGCAGGGTTTCGACGGTTTCGGCGCCGCGGCCGCGCTCCATCATGCCAGCGCCACAGGTTTCGAGGTGACCGGCGTGTTTCGCGATCAGGCCGATTTCGCGGTTGTGATTCTGTGGGACGCGGACGACTACTTCGAGCATTACTCTATCCGCTACCTGCCGGATTTCAACTTCAGCGGCATGGTGCTGACTTTCGATCTCTACTATCAGGGACTGCAGCCGATTGAATCGCCCAAGTACAACTGGATCGACTGGGCCACGCTCGATTGCATCAGCTCCACCGGCGAGCCGCAATACGCGAACCTATTCGACAACGCCATGCTGGTGAGTGGCACATACACGCCCGCCTCCGGTGTCTTCCACTTGCAGACGACTTCCAGCGGCCCTCAACCGTATGACCGGCTCACATTATGGTTGCAGAATCTGGCCTTCGATTACAT
>JBEKFB010000074.1:0-14523 GCA_050013535.1 Bryobacteraceae bacterium
CAATCGACGTTCGCGGAACCCGTTAACGGCGTCGTTCCACTTCTGTATGTGGGGGTGATGGCCAACGACCTGATGCTATCCACCGACGGCTCGCTGAAGCAGAACCAGATTGGCCCGTTCCAGCAGGCGTCGAAGACAACTCTCGACGGGACCACGATGACCACTGAATGGACCGCCGTGTACAAAGGCGAAGACATCAACGGTAAATGGATTCGAACTCTTCAGCCAGACGGCAGGCATATGACTTTGGAGATTCGCGAATCGTCCAACGGCGAAGACCGTACTGCAACGTTGAATTTCCACCGCAAGTAGATTAGCTCGCTGGGGCGATGATCTTTTCGATACGCCGAAGTTCCATTGGCGTCAGATTCAAATTGCCGATCACCGCAACGTTCTGTTCGATCTGTTCCACGCGGCTGGCCCCGATGAGCGAGCTGGTCATCGCATCTTGCCGGAGCACCCAGGCGAGAGCCAGCTGAGCGAGGGACTGGCCGCGTGAGCGAGCGACTTTATTGAGCGCGCGGATCTGGTTGAGGCGCGCTTCGGTGACATCGCCACGCTTCAGGAACGTGTCCGGCTTCGCGGCCCGCGAATCCCCGGGAATGCCCTTGAGATAGCGTTCCGTAAGAAGGCCCTGCGCAAGGGGTGAGAACGCGATTCCCCCCACACCCTCGCGAACCAGTACATCGAATAAACCCGCTTCCGGCCCACGCTGGTACATCGAGTATTTCATCTGATGGATCAGGCATGGTGTGCCGAGTTGCCGCAGGACTTCGATGGCGTGCGCGGCCTGGGCAGCATCGTAGTTGGAAATTCCGGCGTACAACGCTTTGCCCGAACGAACCGCATGATCGAGCGCTCCCATGGTTTCCTCGATCGGCGTTTCGGGATCGGGCCGGTGCGAGTAGAAAATATCGACGTAATCGAGTCCCATGCGGCGCAGGCTCTGGTCGAGGCTGGCCAGGAGGTACTTGCGCGATCCCCAATCGCCATACGGGCCCGCCCACATCTCATAGCCGGCTTTGCTGGAAATGATCAATTCATCCCGATAGGGAGCGAGGTCCAGGCGCAGCGCGCGACCGAACGTCTCTTCGGCCGATCCGGGCGGCGGCCCGTAGTTGTTCGCCAGATCGAAGTGCGTGATGCCAAGATCGAAGGCGCGGCGCAGCATGGCACGGCAGTTTTCCAGGGTGTCAACGCCGCCGAAATTATGCCAGAGGCCGAGGGAAATGACGGGCAGACGCACGCCGCTTTTTCCGCATCGGCGATAGATCATCGAATCGTAGCGTTCAGTCCTGGCTTCGTACAAAGTGGCGGCTCCCGGATGAAGGTCCGAATCACCACGCTATCAGAAACGCAGGGGGCCCGGTGTCAACGTCGATCACTCAGGCAGCTTGTCGAAGCGCGACGCATAATCGCCCACAAACACGATGGAGCCGACGTGATTGAGGCGACTTTCGAGATCCACCCAGATTTCTCCGCCCATATCGGTCCAGCGCCGGCAGAAGCTGAAATCTTCGCTAAGGTAATTGCCGTCGTCGTCGATCATGCAATTGAAAAGCGCGCTGCGCCACCGGCTGTGCCGCAACGGATCGTCCGTCTGGTGTTCGCGCTGATAGCGCAGCTCGGGATAATGCTCAATCATTGACACGAGCGCGGCGCGCCGGATCATCAGAAAGCCAGTGCCCGCGTAGCGTGCCTTGACAAAGCGGCCACGGAGAGCGAGACGATCGGGCGCTTCCAGTTCCAGCACATACGAGAGCGCTTCCGATTCAGGGTGAACGCGCCCGGCCTTCGCCAAAGCGCTGAATCTCGCCCATTCGATTCGCTTGGTGGGATACACGGCGGCGGTCATATCGGCGTCGCAATCGAGCAGGCGAAAAACCTGGTCAGGTTCGAAGCCGATGTCGGCATCGATAAACAGGAGATGAGTGGCCGCGGCGTTCTCAAGGAAATGTGCAACCAGGTTCTGGCGCGCGCGTGTGATGAGTGCATCACCGGCCTGCATCAGAACGGTGAGATCGGTCGCACCGCGCTGGAGACAGGCCTGTTGCAGCTTGAGGAGCGAGCTCGCGTAAGCCGTGGTTACCTGGCCGCCATAACACGGCGTGCCAATTACGAGGTGTGTACGGGCGTCAGGCATCTGCACGCTCTGCCGCGGCGAGCACTTCGTGGACGGGCGGCTTGCCTCGCCGCCCATAGCGAATGATGCCGTCCGGTCCGATCAGGTACACGGTGCGCCGAACGATCATGGCGCTGGCATGGTAGAGAGATGCTACGCGCTTGCCCTCATCCACCAGCAACGGAAACGGAAAATCATAGCGTGCCTGGAACTTCTGGTGGCTGTCCGCATTCTGCGGATTCACGCCGAACACCACCGTATTGTGTGCGCCAGCCGCTTCCCACGAATCGCGGAACTCGCAAAGCTGCCGCCGGCAGACGGTGGTGTCGTCACCGGGATAGAACACCAGCACGACGTTCTGTCCGCGAAGATCCGCGAGGTGCACGGCATGGCCGAGCGGATCGGGGAGGGTAAAATCAGGGGCTGTGCTGCCAATTGCCAGCGGCGCCGAGAAAAGCGATACGAGCATCTTCTCAGCCTTGCGGCTTCGCGTTGCGCAGCACTTTGGTTAGCGTGGCTACCGAACGGTCCACCAGTTCTTCGGTGATGATGTAAGGCGGCAAAAAGCGCAGGACAGTGTCGTGCGTCGCATTGATCAGCAGGCCCTCCGCCATGGCATCCAGGACAATCTGTTTGCCGGAAAATTCGAGTTCGACGCCCAGCATCAGCCCGACGCCGCGCACTTCGCGAATACAATGGAAATGCTTGGCCATTTCATCAAGTTTCATGCGGAAATAGGCGCCCATCTGGGTGATATGCGGGAGCAGCTCGTCCAATATGTCGGCGAATTCCAGCGCGACCCGGCAGGCCATCACGTTTCCCCCAAAGGTCGACCCGTGCATGCCCGGCGCAATCGCCGCCGCCGCCCGCTCGTTCGCCACAATGCATCCCAGAGGAATGCCGCAAGCCAGCGGCTTGGCCGTCACCATCACATCTGGCAGAATGACCGGCTCTAAAGTCTGGTATCCGAAGTAGTGGCCGGTGCGCCCGACACCGCACTGTGTTTCGTCGAATACCAGCAGAGCGTCGTATCGGCGGGCCAGGTCGTGCGCCGCATGGACGAACTCGGAAGTCACGAGATGAATGCCGCCCTCGCCCTGAATCCACTCGATGACGATACCGGCGGTCCGCTGATTCACCATCTGCTCGAGCGCGGCGATGTCGTTTATGGGAACAAAGCGAGCGCCGGGGAGGAGCGGTTCGAAATCGTGCTGATACTTAGGCTGGCCAGTGATAGAGAGCGCGCCGAACGTTCTCCCGTGGAACGAATTGTCCAGCGCGACGATCTCGTATTTCTTTTCGCCGATGCGGCTGCCGTGCGCGCGCACCATCTTCATCGCGCCCTCGATGCCTTCCGTACCGGAGTTGCAGAAAAATGTCCGGGCTAGTCCGCTCATCTTCGACAGGCGTTCGGCCAGGCGACCCTGATACTCGTGATAATAGAGATTGGAAGAGTGCAGCAGCAGCCCCGCCTGCTCGCGAATCACTTTCACGATTCGCGGGTGCGCGTGCCCCAGCGCGTTCACGCCGATGCCGGTGATGAGATCGATATATCGATTGCCGTCGGTATCGTAAACGTAGCAGCCCTTGCCGCGGTGCAGCACCACCGGATAGCGGGCGTAGGTCTGCAGCAGATGGTCCTTCTCAAGATCCATCACGTGCTGGGTTTCGGCGGTGTGCTCTTGCGTGGAGACGGTGGCGCTCATCCCAACCATGATAAATGGTCAGGCGAGTACAACATTCGATGTTGTCAGTTTGCCCCCCGCGGCGGTGAACTCGTCGAACGTTTCCGCGGCCTTCTTCTCATCCAGAGCGCGGACCGCGTCGGTGACCAGCTCCACCAGCTTCCCCTCGCGCAGCAGGCCGAACACCGCGCACCGGACACAGATTTCCGTGACCACGCCATAGACGATGAAGCGCTGAGCGTTCAGGTGATCGAGCACGAACGGAAGATTCGCATTGGTGAAGATGTCGATATGCTGCTTCTCAACGACAATCTGCTGACAGGATTCCAGCGAGAAAACCGCGCCCCGAACAGACGGAACAGTGACGCGGCGATCGAGCAATGTGCTCGCTGGTTTTTGCTGGCCCACGGTTCCGGCAATGCAATGGTGAGGCCACGCGGCGAACTCAGGATCATCCTCGGTATGGGCGTCCACAGAAGAAATTACAACCCCGCCGGTGCGCTCCGCATGCCGATTCAGCGCGGAAATCACCGGCAGCGCCTTCTCGGCGCCGGACACATAGAGAGCGCCGGCGGGAAAAAGAAAATCGATCTGCGTATCGATATCGACGAAGACCGTGTTCACCGGTGAACCTCCGGCCGGTGAGCGCGGGCATGGAGGTCGGCTCGTGCGCGGTCGGATCGTGCCAGCAATTCAGCGCTGTAGTCGATCGGGTAATGATCGTCGCTTTCAAAGAGGCTGCGGCAGGCCAGAGGGAGCTTGTGTACACAGCGTTCGGCGTAATCGCGCGATGCGCGGGCGGTTGGCAGGTCGTGCACCAGACGTCCCTGGACGATCACCGGACCAATCAACGCGCGCGGGCCACTGTCGCCATGTCCGCAGCCCGTGCACTCCCAGGAGCAGGCAATCTGATCGTGATCGGCGAAGCGAAAAACCTGCTTGGCGCCGGGCATGGTGTATTTGCCTTCGCTGTATTTGGCGGTGTATCGCGTCGCACCGTCTTCTTCGAGCTCCACCAGCTTATAAACGGCCCCCAGACTGGGCGCATCGGCGGACGTCGCCAGATCCGTGCCCACGCCGAACGCGTCGATGGGCGCGCCCGCGGCGGTGTATTCCAGAATGCGGTATTCGTTCAGATCGCTCGTCGCCATGATCTTCGCATCGCGCAATCCCGCTTCATCGAGGATTTGCCGGACCACGTGCGAAAGCTCCACCAGATTGCCGCTATCGAGCCGAACGCCCCAGAGCGGCCGGCCCAGTTCCGCGGCGAGTCGCGCGCCATTCACCGTGTCGTAGGTGTCGATCAGGTACACGGTGGACTCGCCAAGCATCTGCTGCAGGCGCAGGTACGCTTCGCGTTCGCTCGGGAAGGATTGTACCCACGCATGCGCGGCCGTGCCGAACACGGGAATGCCGAAGCGGAATCCGGTCTCCGTGTTGCTGGTTCCGATGCAGCCGCCGATGTACGCCGCTCGCCCGGCGAACACGCCCGCTTCCGGTGAGTGTGCCCGCCTTGTGCCAAACTCGACAACGCCTCGGGTGCCGGCCACTTCGGCAATGCGAGCAGCCTTCGTGGCCACCAGCGATGGAAATCCCATGGTGGCAAGGAGGTACGTCTCCACAATCTGCGCCTCGATGAGCGGGGCACGAACGGTGAGGAGAGGCTCTTCGGCAAATACCGGCGTGCCCTCCTCCATGGCGAATAAATCGCCGGTGAAGCGTAGCTTCAGGAGATAATCGAAGAATTCCGGGGAAACCCGTGAGAACTGCGGCAGGCCACGCAGGTAATCGACTTCCTCACGCGTGAACCGCAGGTTCAACAGATAATCGACAGCCTGCGCGAGACCGGCGGCGAGGATGAAATTGCGCGAGCGCGGAAGACGGCGAAAAAACAACTCGAAGCAACCGGTCTGGCTAGCCTTGCCTGCCTCAAAATAACCGGCCGCCATGGTCAGCTGATAGAGATCAGTGAGGAGACCGGTCATATGATTCTCACGCCATCACTTCTTCGGCGGCGCCGCGGGTTTGACACCAGCAGCCGCGCTTTCGAGATCCTGAACAGTTTTCGCGTCCACTTGATACAGCGTTGGTTCGTTGTCGCGCTTTGCCAGATAACCATCGCCCTGCTTCGCGAAGGAAGCCTTTTCTGTGCGCTTGTTGTCTTTCGAAACGACCGTCAGATCGATGGAAGGCGAGCCGAAACCGCTCTCCGCAAACTTCACCGCGCTCAGCTCACGTAGTTTGTCGATGAACGACTGAATGCCGATGCTGTCCACTTCCTTCCCGTTCGCGAACCATTTGTCGCCGCCGCGCACAAAATCGTAAGACTTCGATCCGTCGTGCATGTCCACCTTGTTCGGATCGTCGAATCCGAAATCGAACAGCTTCTTGTTGCGGAAATCGTCCACCGTTTTGTTGAGGCCGTCGCCGAGATCGCTGGTGGCCTTCCAGACGCCATCCGCCACGCTCGACTTCGCGTAGTAATCGCCCGATGACGTCTTACGAACCTGCAGCTCCTCTGTTCCGGATTTATCGGTAACCTTCGTCGTCGCCACCGGCGCCGCTGAGGCGAATGCCGTGGCGGCCTTTTTGCGATCGTCTTCCGTTCCGGAGAAGTCCATCTTGGCGTCCTTCAATTTCCGCAGGAGTTCTTCCACCTGCAGCCCGTCTGCACGATACGGACCCGGCTTCAGAATCTGCCAATCGCCCTGATTGTTCTTGCCGAATTCAACGTCCTGCCCTTTGGAATCTAGTTCGACGCGCGCCAGGCTGTCCTGATCGAACGTGAGCAGGCGCTTGTCGCGAAGATCGTTCAGGCTCTTATCCACTGAGCTTCGCGTGTAGGAGGCCACGGTGTAGACCTTGCGATCGCCCTCAGTCGTCGCATAGACGTCGCCACCCGTGGGTACTTCATCGCCGATAAGCAGCGTATGGGTCTTGCCACCTTTGCCTGTGATGACGACGGTCTCAGATGGAGTGGCCAGACCAAATGAGCCAAGGTTCGATGCTTTTTGCGTCACGACGCTGTCGGCCGTGACCGTGCCCAGACTCGTGATCAGGGTGTTCACTGCGTCCTGGTCCGCTTTGTATGCTTCGGGGGCGGTAATCTGCCAGGCATCGCCGCTTCTCTCCAGCACGATATCCTGACCGTCCTTTTTCTTCAGCTCGACTTTGCCGATGTCGGGCTGGGGCACGGATATAAGCTTCGTCTCCGTGTCCTTCGGTGGTGCGCTTTCTTCCTTCGCCTTTTCTCTGTTCGACCAGTAGATGACACCAGCCAGCGCCACGAAAACGACGGTGGCGATCAACAAACCTCGACCGCGCATCCGTTACCTCCTGCGCCACCAGACGGCGATTCCGGCGACGATCACGATCAGCGGCAGCCCGAACTGACTGACCGAGCGAATCAGCCTCATCTGTGACTGGTTCACGGTGATGCGGCGGTCGTCCTGTTCCTTCGGGCGAATTGAAATGAGATCCTCGTCCGACGAAAGCCAGTTCATCATATTGAGCGCGAGATCGCGGTTGCCGTTAAATCGAATAAACCCATTGGCGGCCCATCCGGAATTTCCGACAACTACGAAACGCCCCTGCTTATTGGGTTGACCGGTATTGTATGAGCCAGCCGCGGCCAGCGTAAACGGACCTGGCTTGCTGGTCTTCGGATCCGCGCTGATTGGGCCCGGGCCAAGATTCGTCGTGGCGAAGCTGCCATCCGAAGATGAAAACAGCTTGTCCACCGTGGTCTTGTCCGTACCCTTCGTATCGAGAGCGCGCGTGAGCGGGAATCCGGTGGCCGTGCCTTTCATGGGCGCGACAATCGGCTGGCTCTCGTAGTTCATCACCAACGGCACTTCCGGACCGAGCCCGGCAAGCTGACCGATGGGGTTCTCGTCGAGCACCAGATCCTTCTCCGGGGTGACGCCCCAGCCTGCGAGCAGATCGCTGAGCGGCGCGTTGTCCGCCACCTCGCGCCCACGCACCTTCAGCGGGGGATCCAGCAGGAAAAGAGCGCGTCCGCCTTCTTGCACGAGGGTCTTCAAGGCGTCGATTTCCGGTTGCGCGTAGTCACTTGTTGGACCAGCCACCACCACAACCGTGCAATCGGACGGTATGCCGCCCTTTTGCAGGAGGCTGATGGACTTCGAAGCGTAGTTGTCGTGTTCGAGCAGAGTCTTCAGTTGCGAGATGCCGTTCTGATCGGTATCGTCGATCTGGTGTTCACCATCGCCCTGAACGAAGCAAACCGTTCGCTGGCCGCCCTTCAGCGCTCGTACGATGGCTCCCGTGACACCCTCTTCATCGAACGTCTTCGCTTCTTCATGTTTCGGTCCGATGTCGATGGTCGCGGTTCCCACATTTTTGATTCCGGCTGATCGCGCCATTTGCGGGTTCTTGAAGGGATCGACGTACTCGACGTGCACCTTTCGCGAAAGGTTGGCATACCGGTCCAGAAGATCCTGACCCTGCTGGAAGCTTGTAGATTTATCCCAGTAGGTGATGCGAACGTCGTCTTTTGCTTCCCTGATCACTTTGGCGGTTTGATCAGACAGCGTGAAACGTTTGTTGGCGGTGGCATCGTAACTCTTGTTGTAGCGATTCGCCAGATAATTCGCCGCCACCAGCACCGCCAGAATCACCAGGATGTATACGGTCGCGTAAGCGGCGTAGCGCGTCTGCCGTGCTCTAATCCATGCCGATGCCATCTACGACCTCCACCGCAGCGATTCCATCGAGCGCGACGTTAAGAACAGCCCGAGGAATATCAGCGACAAATAATAAACGGCGTCCTTCGTGTCAAGGACGCCTTTCGTGAACGATTCGAGATGTCTAATTACTGAGCAATAAGCCATCACCTGTGCCCATGTTGCCGTGTCGTAACTGTCCCATTCCAGAATCCACAGCAGAAGGCAGACGCCGAACGTTGCCGCCGCCGCGATGATCTGATTGCGCGTCAGCGTCGAAATGAACGTCCCCACGGCAAGCAGCGCGCCACCCTGCAACAGTAGTCCCAGATAACCAATCGCCAGCGGCTTCCAATCAGGGTTTCCGTACTTGAACAGGAAGGCGAAGCTGAGCGCCGTGAACAACAGCAGCGCGGCATACATCACCAGAGATGCGAGCCATTTCCCCAGGATGATCTCCGTGTCGCGAATGGGGGACGTGGCCAGAAGCTCGATGGTGCCGGACCTCTTCTCCTCGGCGAACAGCCGCATGGTGATCATGGGAATGAAAAACAGGCCGATCACAGCCGCGTTGGACAGCAGCGGCCGGATGATCATCTCATTGATGTTCATCGGGAAGGATTGCCCCTGCATCTGCGATTCGATGCTCATGTTGGAGAAATACTGCACGGCGTTCCAGAAGAAGAATCCGAAAATCACCGCGAACATCGTCAGCAGCAGATAAGCAATCGGCGAAACGAAATACCCGTGCAATTCTTTCTTGAAAATGATCCAGATGTTTCTCATTGATCGCCTCCGGCGGGTTCGGCGGCGGCCGTGGTCGCATCCGCGCCGGTCAATTCCAGGAAGACTTCTTCCAGCGTCATGGCGGCGGAGCGCAGCTCGTTGAGGTTCCAGCCAGCCTCCACCACCGCTCGCGCCAGATCTCCGCGAATGGGCCGTTCCTTCAGGCTTTCCACTTCGAAGGTCAGCAGATTGCCGCGGTGATCGCGGGGCACCACGCGGCTTACGCCGGACACGCTCTCAAGTCTCTTCTGCACGTCGGGGGATTCCAGAGTTTCATCGCGGCCTTCCACTGCAATCACCACGGATTCGGCCCCGCGCACGCGGTTCTGAAGATTGGTCACTGAATCCTTGGCCACCACCTTGCCTTTGTTGATGATGATGGCGTGATCGCAGGTCTGCTCCACTTCCGGCAGAATGTGCGTACTCAGGATGATGGTGTGCTCGCCCGCCAGATCGCGGATCAGCTTGCGTGTTTCGATGATCTGATTAGGGTCCAGCCCGGCGGTGGGCTCGTCGAGAATCAGCACATCGGGATTGTGAATTATCGCCTGCGCGAGGCCAACCCGTTGCCGATAACCTTTGGACAGCTTGCCGATCAGCTTCTTCTTCACGTCGGCGACGGCACAGCGCCCGGCTACTTCGTCCACGCGCCTGGCCAGATCGGCGCCCTTCAGCCCCTTCAGGCTGCCGACGAAGCCCAGGTATTCGCCCACTTCCATCTCCGGATAAACCGGCGGAGCTTCCGGCAGGTAACCGATGTGACGTTTCACCTCGAGCGGCTGATCGAGGACGTCGAATCCGGCGACCGAAGCGGTGCCGGCGGTGGGAGGAAGAAAGCAGGTGAGGACACGCATGGTAGTGGTCTTCCCCGCCCCGTTGGGCCCGAGAAAACCAACGATCTGCCCCTTCTCCACCTCGAAGGAAATGTTGTCGACGGCGATGTTACGCGCGTATCGCTTGGTAAGCCCGGTGACTTTGATCATAATTGAAAGACGTATTGGTAAAGGTTGTGTGAGATCGCACTCGGCGCGTGGCGCATCCTGGGCGCGGTTCTGTCCTAAGTCCCAAACTCACAATCCTACGAGTCGATTTTGCCACTTGTCAATCGCGTCCAGGCATGATGGCGAGCCTCAATCTTCAGCCCCCACAATGCCCATCGCCTGATAGCCCGCGTCCACATACAGGACGTTGGCGGTGACTCCTCTGCCGAGATCGCTGGCCAGAAACACGGCGGCGTCCGCTACCTCCGCCGGATCGGTATTGCGCCGCAAAGGCGCGATTCGCGCCGCGCCGTCCAGCATCCTGGAGAAGTCCTTTACTCCCCGGGCCGCAACGGTTTTCACCGGGCCGGCGGAAATCGCATTCACACGTATATTAGACGGACCAAGATCGCTCGCCAGGTACCGCACAATCGATTCCAGCGCCGCCTTGGCCACACCCATAACATTGTAATTCGGAAAGACGCGAACAGCGCCCAGGTAACTGAGCGTCATGATCGCCCCGCCCTGGCTCATCAACGGAGCGACCGCGCGCGCCACCGCTACCAGTGAGTAAGCGCTGATATCCTGCGCCAGAGCGTATCCCGCGCGCGAAGTTTCGATGAAAGGGCGGCTCAAATCCTCGCGATTCGCGAAGGCCACGCTGTGGACCAACACATCCAGCCGGACGCCTTCGGACCGCAGCGTTTCGGCCAGTGCGTCAATCTCCTCGTCTTTGGAAACATCGCAAATCAGCATGCGCGCGGACCCTAACTCGGCCGCCAAATCCTGGACCGTCAGCTTCTGCCGCTCGCTCTGATAGGCGAGAATGATGGTGGCGCCCTCGCGGGCGAACGCCTGCGCGATAGCAAACGCCAGACTCCATCGATTGGCGACACCCAGCACCAGCGCCGTTCTCCCCTGCAGCAATCCGGGCATGAATGGATATTGTAGCGTGTGCCTGCGAACGGCCTGCCCGTTCCGCGCGAAGCGATAGGTTATTAGGATCGCTTCCATAAGCGCGAGCGGGTTGAGCGGTCCGGCGCTCGGGTCCTACTAGGCTGCCAACTGTGGTAGCATCCTTCGGAGGTCGCGAATCGTGTCTTTTCACATCGTCATCGCGGGCGATTTTGCGGGCGCCAACCCGGAGCGCCCTTCGAAGCCGCTTGCAGTGGACCGGGATAATCTCGAAGCCGTCCTGGCGCGTGTGCGGCCGCGAATCGAACTGCCGCTGTCCGGCGGCGATGGCAAGCCGCTTTCGCTCGAAATCACCGATCTCGATAGCTTCCACCCGGACCAGTTGTATCAGCGGCTTCCTCTCTTCGAAGCCATCCGCGCCACGGTCACCGCTGAGCCTGATCCACCTGCTCCGGCTCCTCCTCCTGCCGCTCCCGATGCCGCTGCCAAACCAGCGGGAGGTGGGTTTCTGGACGACATTCTCGCCAGCACGGAAGAGCGTTACACCAGTGCCCCTCCCGCGCCAGCTCGCGGTGAGTGGGATGAGGCACTGCACCGCATTGCCACTACCCACGCGCAGCCAAAACAAAGCGCACAACAAGAGCGGCGCGAATCCGACGCGCAGAAGGCTTCCGGTCTGGTGATGCGAGCCATCCTGCATGCGCCGCAGTTTCGAACGGTGGAGAACGCCTGGCGCGGCCTTGATTTCGTCACGCGCCGTGTGGATACGGACTCGGATATCCGAGTGTATCTGCTCGATATTTCGAAGGCGCACCTTGCCGCGCGCCTGGCCAAAGCCACGGATGACGAGTGGAGTGTGCTGCTGGCGAACTACACGTTCGGCCCCGGGGACGCCGATATCGCCACGCTTCGCAGCCTCGCTCAGGCGGGCGCAGGTGTTGGTGTCCCGGTGATCGCGGGTGCTCATCCGATGCTGCTTGGTTGCGAGAGCGCCGGGGGCTTGTCCGACCAGGCCGAGTGGCGTGAGTTGCCGGAAGGCACTCGAAACGCCTGGAACGCACTGCGGCGCGGCGCCGATGCTGCGTGGATTGGCCTCGTTCTGCCGCGCGTATTGATGAGGCTGCCCTATGGCGCGGAGTCATCGCCGTGCGAAGAATTTCCTTTCGAAGAGATGGGATCTCATGTTGCAATCGGCGACCTGGCGTGGGCAAACCCGGTCTTCACGTGCGCGGCCTTGCTGGGCCAGTCGTGGACGGATTTCGGGGAAGCCGGAGCCGGCCGCGATCTCGACGGCATGCTCTCGTATTCGTGGCGTGAAGATGGCGAAGCGCGATTCCAGCCCGCCGGGGAAGCGCTGCTCACCGATCGCGCCGCGGAAGCGATCCTCGACCGTGGCCTGATTCCGCTGTTGTCCTCGAAATATGGAAGCGAAATCAGGATCCCGCGCTTTCAGTCTCTGGCGGACCCGCCAGTGTCGCTGGAGTTTCCTGGCGAATGATCCGCGCCTCGTGGCGCACCGGGAACTTGACCGAATTCGCGATAAAACAGAGGCGGTGAGCATCCTCGTGCAGCGACCGGGCCTTCTCTTCATCCGAAGCGACGCTGATCGTGACCGCGGGATGCAGCGTTACCTCGGTGAACACACCGCCCCCATCCGCGGTCTCCTCCATGGTCCCCCGCGCGTCGTCCCGGTAGTCGGTCACCACGACGCCGTTGACGGCACAGAGGTGCAAGTAGGAGAGCATGTGGCACGCGGAGAGACTGGCCACCAAAAGCTCTTCCGGGTTGTAGCGCGATGGGTCGCCACGAAACGCCGGATCGCTTGATCCCGCCAGCGGTGGCTTGCCCGCGATGGTAATGGTGTGGTCACGGCGGTAACCCCGGTACGTGCTGGTGCCGTCGCCGTTGTTGCCGGTCCAATCCAGACGGACTTCGTAAGAATGACGCTTCACCGGCCAAGTTTCTCACAATCAACCGGCACGCGAGCGCTTCGGGGATCGCCTTCGCCGTGCGGTAGAATGACGGTCGGATGACGGAATCTGCCGCGCAAGCATCCGTGGAAGAGATTCCGGACAAACTGTACTTCCGCATCGGCGAGGTCAGCCGGCTGGCCGGCATCAAGCCTTACGTTCTGCGGTTCTGGGAAACCGAGTTCCCCGCCCTGATGCCTAAGAAATCGGGAACGGGACATCGCCTTTACCGGCGCAAGGACGTGGAAGCGGTACTTGAGATCAAGCGCCTCCTCTACGAAAAGCGATTTACCATCGAAGGCGCGCGGAAGTTTCTGGAAGGACGCGGTAAACCATCCCCGGCGCCCTCTCGCAGCGCGCAACGTAAGCAAACCGGCCTGTTTCCGGAGCAGGTCGCCCCGGGCTCACTCGACGAGATCCGTCAGGAATTGCGCGCGATTCTGAAGCTCCTGAACTAAGGCCCAGCCTTCGCGAGCCGGACTCGCCTTTAATCCTGCAAAGGACTAAGGCAAATAAAGGAGATGTCCGCTCCGACTTACGTCGCCAGCGCCGATAAGCCAGTTGTACCGGCATATGATTCGGCTCACGCGCATCAATCGGATTCCACTCGTTATCAACTCGGATCTTATCGAGCACGTCGAAGTGACGCCGGACACCGTCGTCAGCCTTACCACCGGTCAGAAATTCATGGTTCTCGAAACCGCCGACGAAGTAGTGAACCGGGTCATCCGGTTCCGCCGTGAGATCCTGCGCACCGCGGCCGAGGCAGGTTTCCTGAAGCACCATGGCTGAGGACCCCAGGAAGCCCGAGGCGATAAGGAAGGCCAAAAAGGGCGGCGGTATCAGACCCGATATCGCCACCTTTGGCGGGATCGCGGCCGCTATGGGCGGCATTCTTGGCGGGCTGATTCTGGAGGGTGGCCGCATCCGCGATGTCACGCAGATCACTGCGGCGTTCATCGTCTTTGGGGGAACCGTCGGCGCCATGATGATCGGCACGCCTCTGAGCACGATCATGCGCGCCATGAAACGGTTCAAAGACGTCCTCTTCGAGCGGAGCATGGACGCCGACAGCGCCGTGGAAGAGATTATCGGCTACGCTACCAAGGCGCGCAAAGGCGGCATTGTCTGTCTGGAAGCCGAAGCCGAGAGGATTCAGGACCCGTTCCTGCGCAAGGCGCTGAACCTGGCCGTCGACGGGACCGATCTTCAGGAGCTGCGGAAAATGATGGAGCTGCAGATCTCCATCGAACATGAGCGCGCCGAAGCGGAAGCGAAGGTGTTCGAGGCGGCCGGCGGTTACTCGCCCACCATAGGCATCATCGGAGCGGTGCTTGGGTTGATTCAAGTGATGAAGCACTTGTCGAACATCGAAGAGGT
>JBEKFB010000075.1:0-14496 GCA_050013535.1 Bryobacteraceae bacterium
TGGGTGGGCCAGGTGGGCGACGACGCATTTTTCGAAGCGTGCGACCGCTACGGCATCGTCGTATGGCAGGATTTCTGGCTGGCCAATCCCTGGGATGGTCCGAATCCGGATGACAATGCCATGTTCCTGAACAACGTGGACGATTTCGTCCGGCGCATCCGCAACCATCCGTCCATCGGTTTGTACGTCGGCCGCAACGAGGGCTTTCCGCCAGATGTAATCGAAAATGGCATTCGCCGGAGCCTGGCCGAGTTGCAGCCCGGCTCATATTACATCCCCAGTTCTGCGGACGATGGTGTGAGCGGTCACGGACCTTATCGCGTCATGCCGACAAAGTATTATTTCACCGACCGCGCCACGCTGAAGCTGCACAGTGAGCTGGGCATGCCCAATGTTGTCACCGTGGACAGCCTGCGGGCGATGATGGCGGAATCCGACCTGTGGCCGCAGGGCCGCATGTGGGGTGTGCATGATTTCACCATGCACGGCGCGCAGACGGGACAAGTATTCGATGAGAACATCGACAGTAACTACGGCGGAGCGAACAATATAGTCGATTGGGACGAGTTGGCGCAGTTCGTCAACTACAACGGCTATCGGGCGATGTTCGAGGCGCAGAGCCAGCATCGCATGGGTTTGCTTATCTGGATGAGCCATCCTGCGTGGACCTCTCTCACCTGGCAGACGTACGATTATTTCTTCGAGCCGACCGCCGCGTACTTCGGGTGCAAGAAGGCATCGGAGCCGTTGCACATACAGTGGAATCCACTCACCGACAACGTGGAGGTGGTCAATTACAGCGGGGGCAATCACAAAGGCCTGAGCGTGCACGTGGAGATTCGGAACATGGACGGCGAAGTCCAGTGGGAGAAAACCGCGTCGGTAAACAGCAATGAGGACAGCGTCGAGACGCCGATAAAAATGGAGTACCCGTCCGGCGCTTCCCCCGTGCAGTTCATCCGGTTGCGATTGACCGACGGCAATCGCGTTGTCTCGACGAATTTCTATATGCGTGGCATCGATGGAGCCGAGAATTACCGGGCCATTCGCAACCTGCCCAAAGCAAAAGTAGAAGCGGAAACCAAAGTGGAGCGCGACGGCAAGCGCTGGCGGCTAATCACGGAACTGCACAACGCTTCCGATACACCAGCGCTAATGGTGAAGGTGAAGGCCGTGCGCGAGACCACCGGCGACCGTATTCTGCCTGTGTTGTACAGCGACAACTACCTCGCGCTGATGCCCGGCGAGCGCCAGACGATTATCACGGACGTGGACGACGCCGATACGCGCGGGGAGAAACCGAGGATTGTTGTGGAGGGGTTCAACGTAGAGTAAAGCGCTCTACCACGCTGCGGGTGGAATGTCCGTGCGCGAGAAATCATTGCCCTTGAAAAGCAGCGGCTCCGAGCGCGTTGATGCAAGTGCATAGGAACAACAATCACTTAGGTTCAGGCCTGCTGGATGCTTGCCCTTGCCAAAGCGGCGCCACGCCCGACGGCTCTCGCGCATCTGCTCGAGATCGAATGGAACAGCCTGGATTTCCAGATCGTTGAGAATCAGCAACGCATCGTCCGCCGATTCCGCGCCAAGCCGGCCTTCGGCCACAAGCACCGTCTCCAGCCAACTGACCGCGGACATGAGCCGGACTGGATCGCTGGCGATGGCCCGCGCAAAGGCTTCCGCTTCAGGTTCCTCAAATAAAATGGCGAGAAACGCGGAAGAATCGATGACCATCAGCGCGGAACACCATACTCGTCGTAACCGATGATCTCGTCAGGGCTGCGTGGATCGAGAACGGGCCGGGAAGCAGCGCGATGCGCAATCTCCATAACGCGAGCAACCAAACGGGAGGAGTCCGATCCGCGATTTCGTTCCCTCTGGAGTTTGTCGCGTAGCGCGTCCTTGACCGCACCGGTTAGTGTTTGGCCGGTTCTCCTGGCGAGTTCGGTCGCCATAGCATGCGCTTCGTTGTCCTTGATATTGAGGACTGCCAAGATAAGATCCTCCTTTCCTCCCGATTATCCTCCAAGGCGGATAGTTTGGCAAGTCTGAATCGGTAGGGGCGGCTGGACTCGGAGTCCGGCAAGCTATTGATAATAATTAACTTATCTACTTTAGATTGTTCATGGTTGCCGTTCTTGCCACTACTGCCAGGTCCCAGCCCCCTATTGGCCCCTTGGCCCTCTAGAGCCGTTGGCTCCTGCGGTCGCTGCAGGATCAGCGTGACCTTTTGGCAGTTAACCGGCTAAAGCGTTGGCAGGTGCGGCTGTCCAGTCGGAATTTTGCCCGGAGGCCGCACAGGACGGATGGAATACAGGCGCCGGGCTGGCACGCCACGGGATTACTCGGCCCCGGCTGGAGCCGTCAAAACATCAGCGGATCGCTCAATGAGGGGGCGGTTCATCTAAATATCAGGATAGCGTGCGTTACCGCGACGTCATCCGAAGATTCACATCGCCATAGAAAACATAGGCGAGGAATGTAGGATCGCCAGAGTCGAAGAATTCTCTACGTGAGCGGGCAACGAGTTCCGCAACCGAGGCAGATTGGCCTCGATCCAAAGCATCCCTCAGGCCCCCATAGAAGTGCTCTGCGAACTCAGCGGCGCCCTTATCCGAAAGTGACCATAAGCCGCCAATAAAGCCGCTTCCTCCGCCGTCCAGCACCGTGGGCGCCCAGCCATCCACGAAATTCAGCACGCGATTGGCCCGTCCAACATCGCACGCGTTGATGAAATAGAGCGGGTGATACCGGACTTCGTCATGCATCATCCCTCTCCAGCTCATCAGGTCGAGACTCGCGGCGCCGTCGAGTTGAAGGGCGTATTCAACCACTCCGCCCGCGCCCTGCTCTGCTACGCCATGTCCGGCGAAGTGTACGATGCCGTCGGGTGGGTCTCTGAGCAGGTTTTGAATGCTGGCCAGTTGCCCGTTCACCTCGCGGAATCCGCGCAACTGATGGATGGCCGCAATCTCGTCGTTTTGGTGAGCCAGCGCCATCCCGCCGGAATACGTGGGCACGACGGCCACCACCTGGCGTATGTCCAGTTGTTGCGGAGGCCGGTCATGTGAAGTGACCTCGTCGTTGATGTGCCACCGGGCGATCTCGAATTCCGTACCCAGAAAACCGTCTCTTGACCGCTGCCCGTGCACCGGCACCATGAGTTCCCAGGGGAGGGAAGGGTTGTTGGTGTAGATCTGAATTGTGCGGAATTGAAAGCCGCCGCTGCGTTGCCGGTCTACCAGTTTCCAGAAGGCATTGTCGAACAACGGGCCGGCGGCGCGCCGGTAGAGCTCGCGGCCAATTCCCCGCAGCATGGCCATCGATTGCTCGGGGCTCATCGCAGCGGCGGCATTGCGCACCCTCACCCCACGCGCGCTCTCCGAGGCCCGCGCTATCGAGTCATATTGTGCGGTCAGCCACGGCCGCAGCTCTTCGGCGGGTGTGCATGGCGCGCTTCCTGGCTGCAGATAAGGGGATTCGATAGTGAGTTCGCAAACTGTGCGATCGCCTGCGCGATCTTCATGCACATAGACAGTGAGGTCTGCCGGCTTCTCAACAGCTCGGATGGATGCGGCTTCCTCTACGAACCCATGGGCGGCTGGAGCCGGCGTAGTATCGACGCCGATCACGCGCGTGGCGCGCGCCAGATACGTGCCATTGTGCCAGAACGTAACCGAGACTTTGCCTGTCGTTCGTGCCGTTTTCGGCGTCAGCTCGAATACACCGGGCGTCGAATCGCCGTCCGCCGGCAAATCGAGCCGGGTGTGATTTCGGCCATTGGCGATGTCGAAGTCGGCCGCGGTCAGGACAACGTCGATTGGCCAGGGACTTCCATCCGGACGCGCGGGAAGCGTCATGCTCAGCCGTCCTTCCGTGTCGATACGGGAACCATAGCCGGGCTGGATTTGCGCCGCGCTCGACAGCGGCTCCATGGTCAGACTGACCTGCAATGAGAACGACTGGCCCATCGACACGCGGTCGGGTGCCTCAAGGTTGGGATAGCGCCGGACCTGAATTCCCGCAGAGGCTTGCGGCTCCGGGGTGCTCGGCGGCGAAAGCAGGGAGTTCGGCTGGAGTGGCTGGCTCGGGGCGGCGGAGTTGGGAACTGGCGATTCCTCGGGCGCTGGCTGTGGAGTATTGTCCGGCAGGGCAGCATGCCGGGGCAGCGCGAAAAACGAGACCGCAATTATCACCAATGCCGCGACGCCTGCCGCCGCCCACCACATCCAGCGGTTGCTTTTTCCTGAACCTGCCATTCTTCAACTAATGTTCCATCTTCGCCGATAAACGCCGCCTTGCGTCACGTTCTCCTTTCGCGGGTTGTCGATTCCCGTCGGCAGCCGCTATAATCGGGAAACTTCTCATCCGCGGGAGGCTGTCATGCAAGATTCACGCAGAACGTTCTTCGAGGAGATCCTGACAGCAGGAGGGCTGTCGGGATTGCTGGCAGCGCGAGCCATCGCCGGCGCTCCACAAGATTCCTCCGACGCTTCGTTGATCGACGCCAGTGGTTTCTGGGGAAGCTTCTATGACAGCGTCGATCCGAGGAAGGGAAGAGGCCGTCACGGAATCCTTGGGAGGCCCGCGGTGGAGAACAAGGACGTTCGCTACCTTTACTACGACACTGCGGGTTTGCGGTACACGGATCAGCTCAAACCGAAAGATCTGTTGGATCACAACGGCGACGTCGCTGTGAGCATCGCGCTGGGCCAGTTTCGGCCGGGAAATGCCGACGCGAAATCGATCAAGGAATTAACTTCGGCGCAACTTCGAGTGGACTGTGTGCAAACGAAGTCTTTCATGAACATTCTGGCCCCGGCCGCCTGGGTGGCGCTGGCATCGCTTTACACAAATAAGGCCGGCAAGCTGCCGTCCCTGCAGACTCTGGGATTCCAGCAACCGAACCTGCTGAGCGGCGACAACAAAGTGATTCTCCCCGGCGGCCTGGGCAAGTTCGCGGTGAATGTTTCGTCCATGACCAAAGAGTCCCCGCTGCACAAGATTCTGCGGGACGGCGTCAAGATCGCGGGCATCGCCTCGCCGCTTGTCGGCTTTCCTGCCGTGAGCGTCGCCGCCATGCAAGCCTTCACCACCATCTACAGCCTGCTCGAAGAGCGCGCGTCATTCATCATGAGCAGTCCGCTGATGGACGCGGCGGCGACCCAGTATGCGCTGAAGGACCCCAGCTTTCCCCCAACCTTTGTTCCCCTTAAGGACGGTCAGTACGTGATGGTTCCCTTGACGCAAACTACGGACTTGGCTTCGAAGCTGACAGATCTGGAAATCAACCAGGGCTGGCTGGTGGATCGCTTGGACAAATCCAACCTGCCGGTGGACCAGAAGGCACTCAAGACGATTCCGGAGGTCACCTACCTCACGCTGCAAATGAAAATTGCGCCAATTACTTTGCCAGCTGCAACGGGTTCGGAGGGTGGGGACGGAGGCGCCAAGTCGCCCAGGGAGACCACGAAAGGCAAGGGGTAGTATCCGGTGCCTGTGCGATGTTCGGTTGCGCTGGCGGCACTGTGTGGCGCGGTTTTCCTGCCGGCGCTCGTGATGGCCCAGTGCCAGCCGGCGAAGCGTGCGCTGGTGGTTGGCATTAATACGTACTCTGGTTCGCGGCCTCCAGGAGTGCGCGTGGAGAAGCCGTCGGTGACGCGGGTGCCCGTTCAGGGAACCAGTGCACCGAGGCCTTTCGATAACCTCGAAGGCGCCGTGAACGACGCCAACGATTTTGCCGATCTGCTCGAATCCACCGGCTTCGATTTTCCGCGAGAAAACGTCGTCCGGCTGATTGAAGGGAACGGCACTGCTCAGAACATTCTCGATACCTTTCAGCGTCACCTGATTGACGAGTCCACCTGTGCTGGTGATGTGGAAGTGTTTTTTTACTCCGGCCACGGATCGCAGATCCGCAACCGGTACGTGAAGGACGAAACCGCGCCCGACCGGTTCGACCAGACACTGGTGCCCTACGATGCGGCCGATGGCGTCCCCGACATTCGCAACAAAGAGCTGGACCGCCTTTACCTCAAGGCCGGGCAGAAGGGCGTCTTCCTCACTGTAATCGCGGATAGCTGCCAAAGCGGCGGGCTGAGCCGCGGCGCGAAGCAGTTCTCGCGCGGCAAGGCCGCGGCACAAGATCGCCGGTATGTCGTGGACCCGGGGCCACAGGATGCCTTCCACAAGGCTCTGCTGCCCACCCGACTTTCTTCAGGCCTTCCCCACCCCGTGCTGCTGCTCGCCGCCGCCTACGAAACCGAGGAGGCCAAAGAAGACGGCGACACGACGCATCCACACGGTGCTTTCACCGCTGCGCTTTTGAGGAAACTCCAGGATCACGGAATTCGCGAGCCCATCGGCACAATCTTCGACGACGTCAAGTTTGACGTTGGCCTGACCGAGCCCGCCCAGCACCCCGAGATTTATGGAGATGAGCGCTTGGATCTCGACATGTTCGGCGGACGGCCGAACTCCATCACGGGCATGGTGACGCGCGTGAAAGAGATGCAAGCCGACGGCAGCCTGGTGCTGGACAAGGGTACGCTGGCCGGCCTTTATCCCGGATGCCAACTGGTGAGCGTCTCGGTCGCCTCGCCGATCCGTCTGGATATTCGCGAAGAAGGCACTGGTCCAACAAAATCGGTCGCGGAAATAAACGACGGCAGCTTCACGGAGAACCCCCAGGGCGCCGTTTTCCGTCTGGACCGATGGGTTGTCCCGGATAAGAACGCGCTCACCATCTACTACGCGAAAGATGGTCCCACCGCGGAGAGCCTGGCACACGACGCCGCTGTGCTGAGCCAGCTCGAATCCACGGGAGTACGGATCGTGTCCGATCCTACGGTTCCGTTGCCCGCTGGCGTGGATCTGCTGCAGATCTGGTGGATGAATGGCGCCTGGCGGCTAATGCCCACGCCTTCTACTCCCGCCGTGGAGTTTGGGAAATCGCTGGCCGAGCGGCAACTGCGCCCGCTCGTCGCCACGAGGCGGCGCGCGCTCTACGTCAACTTTCCCATGCCGGCGATGGATGCTGCCAAACTGGAACTCGGCGACGGCACTGCCAACGATGCCGTAAGGGTGCAGAGCCAGCCCGATAAGCCGAAGAAAGATCAGTACATTCTCGCCGGCAAGTGGAACGGCAAGAGCTTCGAGTACGCGTGGGTGCGGGCCGGCATGACCGACGACGATCAGGCCGATACAAACCTGCCGGTACGCACCGACTGGGTTCCCGCACGCGATGCCGATTGCACGGACAATCTTCGCCGGAAGGCTCTCACGCTGAACCGTATCTACGGCTGGGCGACGCTGGACGTTCCCGGCGGCGGCGCGACGCCCGCCGGTGCGTTCCCTTATCGTCTGGCCCTCCGCAGAGTTGGTACAACCACCAACATGACGCCGGGCAAGGATGTCACCACGGAAGGCGAGCAGTACAAGGTCTGGCTGATCGCCAACCCCGAGGAGGTCGCGGCCATCGCGAAGACAGGGCAAATTCCGTCACGGTGGGTGTATGTCATCTCCATCGACCGCGACGGGAATACCAACGTGCTGATCCCTGGGGGCGAAGGCAATGTGGGCAATCACGTTCCGGGAGGCGAGACTCCGTCGGCGGAGATCCAGATGACTTCTGACCCATACGATTTCTCGATTGCTCCGCCCTTCGGTCTGGACACCTATATACTTCTGGTCACCGACGATGAACTGGACCCGCGGATTTTCCCGGCAGAGGGCGTGCGGGCCCGTTCGGCGAGTCGCGGCACGGGTAATCCGCTGGCGGACTTGCTACTGAACATCGGCGTGAACAGCCGCAGGCGTGGCACGGCCAAGGCCGTTCCCGCTAATTGGTCCGTGCAGCGAGTCACTTTCCGCTCGTTGCCCACCAAGACGAATTGAAGCCTGCGCGTGGCGGCGGCTGCCGTGGCAGATAGTGAAATCAAACAGCCCAGGTTGCCGACAAAACCTCTGCCCGTTCCAGTGCCGTCTTCGTTGCCTTCTATGGCTTGTCCGGCGTATAGCCGTGCCTGCGTAAGATACGCCTGACCAACACAATCTCGGCCTTGGCCGAAAGGTCCCGCAAGCTACTTGGGGAATCCGGGCGAACGTGAACGCAGGTTCTTTCACCTGCGCCTGAGGGACTAACTCGATCAGGCAGCCTCCGAGTAGTGATTCAGAGTTGCTGACTCGGACATCGTTACACACCCCTTGTGTCGGGACCCGTCTGTCCCCCGTGAGGCTGGCGGACGCTCTCCTCAACGTTGCTACCTCACCGCAATCGGGAAGTCGGCAATCGTCTGCGGTTTCGTCGTCGATGGCGTCTGCGCACCGTTAGTCAGCTCCTTCACCCGCTCGGAGATGTACAGGTCCAGCATGTTCACCGTGATCCTGCCCGTGCCCTGATAGTCAGCGCCCCCCGCCAGACCCTCCAGAAGAGCTTTGGTGAACGCGCCATTGCCCCATTCATCGCGCTCCAGGGCCACCTGCCGGCCGGTAGATGCCGCGAAAACAACCGCGCCATTCTCGGCGCTGGCCAGCTCGTTGATTAGCGCGTTGATGTCCGGAGGGCCGCCGCGAGCCCGCCCGCCCATGATATTACCCGAGTGACACGTGTCTGCAAACACGAGCACCTTGCCGGCCAGATCACGCACGGTCTCCGTGATCTGCGAATACTCCAGCCCGGTCCGCTTCAGCCGCTCCGCGTCGGAATCCACCGACATGAAGTAATAGGTGCCGAAGGTGTCGTTGGCCCCGTGCCCCGACAGGAATATCATGGCCACGTCGTGCTGCGTGGTGGCGCGCTGGATCCAGTCCAGCCCGTCCAGGATGTTGTCGCGCGTCGCCTGGGCATCGGTGAGCAGCTTCGTCTCGACGTCCCGGTACAATCGGCCGTTCTGACGTTTCATCATCTCCACGAAATCCGTCGCATCGCGTGCGGCCATGTGCAGCGTGTATGGCTCCGGATAGGCGCTGATCCCGATGGCCAGCACGTACAGTTTAGGCTGAATAGTGAACTGTTCATTCTCGCTCGCACTTCCGCGCCAGTGCAGCCGAATGCTGGCCGCCTCGCTGGCTCCGTTCCGGTTCTCGGCAATGACCGACAGCTCGCAGTCGCGCGCGGGAATCGTCACCATGGTTGTACCTTGAGGGGCCGCGGGGGCCGGGGTGACTCCGCGCACTTCAGGCAACGGACGCCCATCCAGCAGGATGCGCAGACCGGTGACCGGATCTCCCGACGCACTGCGGACCGAATACCTCAGCGCGACTTCCGCGGACGAGACCTCGGCGCCGTCCGAAGGCGAAACGATGCGCACCACCGGCGGCAGAGCGCTGACCACCGCCTGCGTGTCCCGGCGGCGGCCCGACTCGGCATCGGCCAGTCGCACCGCTTCGTTTTCATCGTGCGTGGAAAGAATCCGGGACACCACGTCGGGCCGGTACTTCAGCGAACGAAAACGCGAGGCCGGATAAAAGTCCGCAGCGGCCTCATGGCCGTTGTTGACCTGCCAGCCGATGAGATCCTCGCCGCCGGGACTGGCGTCGTAATAGCCGGAAGGAGACCACATGACCCAGAGCCTGTGGTCGGCAGCGGGGAAGAAGGCCAGCAGTTCCTTTCCGTCCTCAATGCGGTACCAGCGAATGGTGCCGTCGGCGAAGGCGGCGATGACGGTGCGGCCATCCCCTGGGATGTTGACGGCCCAGGCGACCCCGGGCACCGGAGTTTCCCATTTCTGTTCGCCGCGGCGGTCAAACAGGCGCAAGTGCCACTCGGCGCCAAGAGCGAAAGACTGCTGGTCCGGAGCGATGGCCAGGCTGCGCGACTTCTCGTATTGCTTCAGTTTCAAAGGCGTGCCGCCCAGCGTCGGCGAGGTCGAGTTCTGCCAGTCCGTAACGTTAAGTCCTGTGGTCAGCGGGCCGGAGACGGAGGAAGGAAGATCGCCCGGGCTGAGCGAGCGATCACCGGCGGAAAACACGGCCGGCGATTTGCCGAAGTCCACATATCCGAACCCCACTCGCAGCCCGTCGGCGGAGGCATACAGGGGAGCGTCGCGGAAGTTGGCTACTGGTGGTCCGCGCCAGAGAATCCGGCTGCCGCTCTGGTCCAGAATGCCAAAGGCGGGGTCGGCCGAATCGAAAACAAGCCGTCCGTTGCGGAGCGGAATCAGATCCATGATCGTGTCACCAGCGGCGATGAACTCCTTGCCTTCACCGCCGTCCCCGTTCCAGCGAAGGATGGTAGAAGCATCGGCTGTCCCATAGGTGCCGCCGGCGAACAGGTAGCTCCCATCGCGCGACCAGGCAACCCTCATGAGATTCCCGTTGACTGCCGTGCGAGAGAACAGGATCGACAGGTCCCCGGCGGCCAGGACGTCCACGCAAGGAGCGTCATGGTAGCCGACCGCCACCCGGCTAGCGTCCGGCGAGAACGCCACGCCGAAAGGCCGCCCGCCGGCCGCCGCCTTCTCCTTGCGCAACAGTCGCAGCCCGGTGGAGACGTCATACAGACGGATGAAACCGTCGAAGGACGTCGTAACGAGTCGCCGCGAGTCGGGACTGAACGCTGCCCCATAGACGAACCCATAATCCGCGTCCGATCCGGCGAGATAGTAGTCGGTTGTTTTATATAACCGAACTCCGTTTTCACCGCCCAAACCCGCGAACAGCAGCCGGCCGTCCGGTGAGTACGCGAGATGCTGGATGGAGCTGGCCAGGCCCACCACGCGCCGTCGAAGAACCCCGGACTCGCGATCAAAAAGGTAAATGGAGCAAGATTTTTCCCAATCACACCCGGTCCATCCCCCCGCCGCTATGGTCTTGCCGTCCGGCGAAATCGCTACGGCATCCACCTTGCCTTCGTTTCCTGTCCCCGCTGGCGGTCGAATGGTTTGTAGCAGCCGTCCTGTCGCCAGTTCCCACACCCGAACGGTCTTGTCGTCGGAACCCGTCACCAGGAATCGTTCGGCGGCGTCCACGCTGATTTGCTTGATCATCGCCGTGTGCATGCCGGTCTCGATCCGCAGCATTGGAGGCTCGGCCGTCTGGGCATGCAGGGCCGCGACACACGCCCAAAGCAACAGGATCGAGATGTGTCCGCTGGCCAGCCTTCTTCGCATCTTGTTTCTCGGAACGGCGTTTCGCTATTTGGTTGAGTATAGCCCGATGTGCGCCAGACTGGATCGAGAACGCCGGCGCGCTCCGGATAGAGTCATCGCGTCCACCAACGGACTCGGAGGGCTTGTCAGCAAACCGTTGACTGAGGCAGGTCGCACCACGTGGGTACGATAACGGTGATGCGGTCGCGCTGTTTGGTGGGCAAACCGCCCGACGGTGCCTTCATCCCCGGCGACAATATCCTTTACCCCACTTCGAACTCTGGGACGGTCGAGTGCGCCGACGGCAATGCCGTTGTCGATGGGTGCGGAATTGCTTTCACGATCAATGGTGGCTACGGAAATATTGGGGACAATTATACTGGAACAGGCACGAGCGCTGATGTGTATACGACCGCGCCCCGCCCGACCCACGCCAATTTCGACGCCACCTTCACGATCGCCGCGGTCCCGGAACCTTCCTCACTGTCATTGCTCGCGCCTGCTGCCGCCAGTGTCGGGTTGATCCGTCGACGCCAAAGGGTTTAGTCTCCCAAGATGGTTCGTCAGCAAGAATCGTGGGTGGATTCTGTGGCAGTTTTACCAAGTGAGTGATAAAGCGCGAGTTCGAGTTGTTGTCGGCATGGCGGGTAAACTGAGGTCGGATGCCAGGCAATGGCACCTGATCGAGCCACCTGGCCGGGTCGTCCAGCAACCTCGATGGACACGCGGCAACCCACTCGTCCACCTGCTCGTCAGTTACACCTCCGGGCCCTCGCTGCTCCCGAGAAGCTCCACGAACTCAATCACTGTCCCATCCGGGCACAGCGTTCTCCTGCACCTAGCATTCTTCAGACTCATCCTGCCGCCGTACCTGCAGACGATCATGCGAAAGTAGGTGGTGAAGAACAAAGAAGGCATGACGGCAAACCGCGAAATACTGACGGCATTGCTTCGCGAGGCGTCGCGGCAATCGGAACCTTTTCAAAGCCTGATCCACGACTATTCCGCCGATGTTATGAACGACTCCGAAGTGCACCACCTGTTTACCGCGCGCCTTGACGCCAACGTGCCGATGCGGCGCGAGATTGAAATACTCAAGGCATCGCTACGCGTGCCGGCCGCCGGGCCGCTGTCTCCGGCGATGAATGAGGTTCTGGCGGCAGCGGACGCGCTGCCCGCCGGCAGCCATGCGAGCCTGTGCGAGATCGCCGACCTCGTGGCCGTCGAGCTGGTCTACAAACTGCGCGAAATGACTCCCGCCCGTTAGCGCCGTTTTGGGCTGGATCGAGATCACCTTGTACGAAATTGCGGCGACACAAACGCTGATTTACCAGTGAGGGGCCACGTCGCAATCAAGGACCATTCTTCGCGACAAGGCGAAATGCACTTGGCCGTATCATACCCAAGCGGCTGATGTGCCGCGAGTTCGCTCGATCTCCAGTGGATTAGGACCGAGAAACGTTAGATCCCTATCGGAAGTCTCCCTGCCAGGAGTTCTCGAGGAGGTTACCGCTGTTCGGGACGGGGTGCTTTCGATAGGGATCTAACGTTTCTCGGGAGTGGCTGAACGCATACGAGCGCGGATTGAGTGAACACTACTCATTGCATGCGAGCGATCCTCACATGGGGTGGGATGATAGCGGAACGAAGGCCCTGGTCGGCTCACAATTCGTCCTTGCTCGTGCCGTGGAATTCTCGTGTGCCGCCTCGTTAACCTTCGTCAGTTGGAATGGGTCGGCGAGAGGGTCCCTTTGACGAGGACTCGGATCCAGGCGGCTCACGGAACGGTTCCACTGAAATGCGCTCGTAACACACTTCCAGCACGTCCAGGTCTTCGGTACCGCCCGGCGCTTGGAGTACAACGCTGTCGCCTGCTGCCGACTTTAGCAACGCGCGCCCCAGGGGCGACACCCAACTGATGTGGTCACGGTCGAGATCGACTTCGTCGGTGCCCACGATGCTCACCACTCGCTCCACTCCCTCGGCGTTGGCATAGCGCACGGTCGCGCCGAAGAATGCTCTCGTGGCCGCTTGCCCCGTTCTTGGAGTTTCCGGGTCCACCACTTCCGCAGCTTCGATTCGCTTCCTGAGAAAGCGAATCCGCCCATCGATCTGCCGCAGCCGCCGCTTGCCGTACTGATAGTCGGCGTTTTCACTCCGATCGCCGTTACTGGCAGCCCACGCCACCACCTCCGTCACGGCCGGGCGTTCCCTGGTGAGCAGAAACCGGTGCTCATCCTGGAGACGCTGCAGCCCGCTCGGAGTTATGTAGTTCTTGCCTGGCGTCGCGGGCTCGTCCGCTTTCGGTTTTCTCGTAAACCCTTTTCGCATCTCGTTGTCTTTCCAGCGCAAATCCAGTGGGTGCCACCACGGTCTCAGGAAAAGGCTACACGTTGTCGGATCGATTCTGCTTGAAATTGGTCCGACACCCGAAAAGAGCTTGCTGATCGCGCCGGTGTCGCCGACCATGCCTCGGCTTTACTCCCGCCGTGAACCTACTGATGCAATGGGAATCCAGACGGCAACGCTGCCTCAAGATTGATTTGTTCTCCGGTGATGGGGTGGTGGAATTTCAGATATTGGGCGTGCAGGAAATATCCTCCATCGCCGGGGAGACCGGGGAGATTTTGAAGAGGCTGGCCGGTTAAGCCATACAGAGGATCGCCTACCAGGGGATGGCCGATGGATGCCAGATGGATTCTGATTTGATGAGGGCGGCCCGAATTTAGGATTACCTCAAATGTTGTGGTGCTGGTGGTGCGTGAGATCACCTTTGCCAATGACTTTGACGGTTTGCCACTTGGGTTGGCGGCCCACACGGAACCGATGAGCGGGTGCCGTACGAGGCCGATGGGTGTGAGGATTTCGTAGGCGTCGTGCTGTGCAATGTTTTGACCCAGCGCCCGGTAGAGTTTTTGAATTTTGGGTGTGTTCCAGTTTGCGAATAGATTAGAGGCCGCCTGCGGTGTTTTGGCGAAGAGGATGATGCCGGTGGTGGCTCGGCCTAACCGGTGGACAGGGTTTGCGTTGGGGGTTTGCTTTTGCACCAAGCGCAGGAGGGTGTTTTCCATGAAGCCGCCGCCGGGGAGGGTGGGGAGCCCGCTGGGTTTGTTTACGGCCAACAGATGGGGGTCTTCAAACAGCACGTCGAAGTGCTGAGGGGAGTCTGGTTCGATCCAGGGTGGACGGTTCCAGACAAGGGTTTGGCCTAAAGTGACCGATTCGCTTCCGGTGGCGGCGACGCCGTTGAGGGTGACTTCGCCGTTGTTCAGTTTTTGTTGCCAGGCTTGTGGGGTTGAGTGGGGGTAAAGGCTTGCCAAGTGGGAGAGCAGGGTTTGTCCATGGTATTTGCTGCTGATGATTGTGGTGTAGGCATAGCCCCGGTTGAGCATGTAGTTTGAGTGTA
>JBEKFB010000076.1:0-15863 GCA_050013535.1 Bryobacteraceae bacterium
CAGTGATGCGGCTGGCGCAATGGCATCGAAGATCCCGAGCAACGCATCGCTGTGACCGTGCCCGTCTCCCTGAATCAGTTGCTGGTAGTTGAAATCGTCGCCGGTATACATACGCACATTGCCGGGAAGCCGGCGGCGCATCGAGACTTCGAGGTCCGGGTCAAGTAGAGACATTTTAATGCCATCGATTTTCTCCTTGTGCGCGCGAATGATGTTCAGGCAGTTCTCGGCGGCCTCCGCGAACGCCGTTGCTCCCCAGTAGCCTTCGAGCGCTGAATCGAACATGGGTCCGAGCCAATGAAGGATGACCGGACGGCGAACCTGAGAGAGCACCGTGGCATAGACCGACGCGTAATCGTCCGCGTGACGGGCGACCGCGGCCAGGGCGCGGCTGGCCATCAGAATGATGCGGCCATCGACAGCTTCTATCGCTTCACATTGCTCCAGGTAGGCATCTGTTACGTCTTGTAAGGTGATCGAATTCCCCGCGGACAGATGATCGGTGCCGGCGCCACTGGCGACTAAAGCGCCGCGGGCATGCGCGGCCGCCGTGCTGCGCTTGATCAGTTCGAGAGCCAAAGGCCAATCCAGGCCCATGCCTCGCTGAGCCGTGTCCATGGCTTCGGCAACACCAAAGCCAAGCGACCACAGATAATCGCGGTAGGCGATTGTCGCGTCCCAGTCAATTACCGGATGAGCGAGAGGGTCCAGTGTACGGAGGGGGTCGACGACGACATGTGCGGCGGCGATGGCCACTCTCGTCTCAAACCTGCCACACTGCGGCGGCGTGAGTGGCTCGTATGCGGGCGTGTATTTGAATTCGGAACCGTCGGGCCCCACGAGCTTCAGAGGTGTCGCCAAAGTCACGCCCTCAGGTCCGGCACGTCGATCCAGCGGCGCTCTCGCCACGACTTGAGTCCCAACTCAGCCAGTTGGACGCCCCGGGCCCCTTCAACAAAATCATGAGGGAATGGGGCATCTTCAGCAACGTGGCGAAGAAAAAGCTCCCACTGAACCTTAAATCCATTGTCGAAGACCTGGTTGTCCGGCACCTCCAGCCAATGCTGGCGAAATTGGAATGGATTGGCGATGTCCGGGTTCCAGACCGGCCGAGGCGTATTGACGCGGTGCTGTGTTCGACATTCACGCAGGCCGGCGAGCGCGCTCCCTAGTGTGCCATCCACCTGCAAGCTGAAAAGCTCATCGCGGTAGACACGAAACGACCAGGAGGAATTAATCTGTGCGATGATGCCGCCGTCGAGTTCGAATGTCCCATAAGCAGTGTCGTCCGCCGTGCACTGGTAGCGATCTCCATTCTCATCCACCCGCTCCGGAATGGAAGTGGCGCCCAGGCACTGCACCGCGCGGACCCGGCCGAATGTGTGGTCAAGAACATAGCGCCAATGGCAGAACATGTCCACGATGATGCCGCCGCCGTCTTGCTGGCGATAGTTCCACGAGGGCCGTTGGGCTGGTTGCCAGTCGCCCTCAAAGACCCAGTAGCCAAACTCGCCGCGCACCGAAAGAATTCTTCCAAAGAAGCCGCTATCCACGAGCCGCCTGAGCTTGCGCATTCCGGGCAGAAAGAGCTTGTCCTGGACTACGCCGTGCCTGACCTCCGCGGCCCTGGCCTGGGCGGCCAGGCGTAAGGCCACTTCTGAATCGACGGCGAGTGGCTTCTCGCAATAAACATGCTTGCCGGCGGCTATCGCCCTTTCCACGCTGGGGGCGCGCAACCTGGTCACCTGCGCGTCAAAGTAGATCGAGTCGTTTGGATCGGAGAGAGCACCGGGGAGATTCGTGGTCCAGCGCGCTACGCCATGCTCCCTGGCGATCTGCTCCAGCTTGACCGCGTTGCGTCCCACCAGGATCGGATCGGGGACCAGGCGCGACCCATCGGACAGCTCGACGCCACCTTGTTTTCGGATTGCCAGAACCGAACGGACCAGGTGTTGGTTAAGCCCCATGCGTCCCGTGACTCCGTTCATGATGATGCCGATCCGTTTCTCGTTCACGGGATTCTCCTGGGCGTCGAGCCCCTCCAAACCGCACTTAGACCTTGCTTCATTACGTTACCGTGTTGCGCAGGAAGCTGCGATCCCTTGCCTCCGGGCCAAACCAGAAAATCACGATCATCAGGACGATAGCCCCGGCTTCGAACATCGTCAGAGCCCAGGGATATCCAAATCGGTCGCGCAATATGAATTCTACGACCGTGGCAGGTGAAGCCAACAGCACCCCAAGTTGATAAACCAGCCCGGGGAAAAGGCTCCTCACCGCATCCGGCGAAAGCTCATTCAGGTGTGCCGGGATCACACCGAATGCTCCTTGCACCCCCACCTGCATCATGAAGGAGCCCGCAGCAAGCACTGCGAGCGAGGCGCCGAACGCCCATGCTGGAATCGAGAACAGGGCGATAGCCAATGCCAGCATAGCGGAGCTGCGCCTGCCTGTCCTTTGCGATAGATGGCCAAAGAAAAGTGCCCCTGCGATCGCTCCGACGTTGTAAAGAATCGGAATGCCATACAACGCATTCATTCCCAGCGCGGTCTTCGTACGGATGGCGGACACCGACTTGAGAAAGTCCGGATAGAGGTCCTGTGCGCCATGCGACAGGCAAAGCAGCATGCTCATCATCAGCAGCAGGTAGAGGAAGATTCCCTTGTGCTGAAGCAACGCGCCAGAAATCTGCTCCATTGATGCGGGTCGATGTTGCCGCCACGCCCTGGATTCAGGTGCGACCAGCGTCAGCACCACAATCAATCCCGCCACGGGCGCGCCCACAAAGAACACCGACCTCCAGCCAAAGACCGGCGTAAGCGTCTGCATTGCGACCGACGCGAGCAGGTAGCCGATTGGATAGCCAGCCTGGATCATGCCCGAAAGCAGGCCCCTGAACCGGCGCGGCGAACTCTCCAGGGCATACGAGGCGCCGACGCCCCAGTATCCTCCCAGGCCGATGCCATACAACGCACGGCAGATGACAAAGAAAGTGTAGTTCGGAGAGAGTCCGGTGAGTACCGTCATCAATGAGAAGTACAGAACGCAGAAGATCAGTGGACGCTTGCGCCCGAACCTGTCTGCGAGAGCTCCAAAGAATAAGGCACCGAGCGGCCGCATCGCGAGCGTCAGAGTCAGCGTGTACACCACTGATGCCTTCGGCACATGGAAGTGGTTCGCCAGCGCGTCGAACAGAAACACCATGACAAAGAAGTCGAACGCGTCCAGCAGCCAGCCGAGAATACCTGAGGCGACGGCGAATTCCCAACCTTTCGCTTCCTGCCCGACGGCTGCGTCCGACCCCGTTGCAAACGCCATGTTTCGTTTATCCCATTTCCGCGGATGCGTCGCCATTTGCCGACCTAAGCTCAACTGCCTATGAACTAGAGAGATTGTATGTCGTGGCCAGAGCCCGGCAGTAGCGGTCCGTCGGATTGTCAGGTCGCGGGATTAGTAATGGAAAACCGGCGTATCACAGCGCTCTCGCGATAATCTCGTGCAGTTCCGCAGCGGTAAGCGCGATGGGATTGCCTTT
Organism: Bryobacteraceae bacterium; assembly: GCA_050013535.1. Classification (GTDB taxonomy): domain Bacteria; phylum Acidobacteriota; class Terriglobia; order Bryobacterales; family Bryobacteraceae; genus CAWACP01. Next base: position 3,536 of record JBEKFB010000076.1, read on the forward strand.
CATGCTGTTGCTGCGGGCGGCTTTTTCCACGAGGGACGCCGCGTGTTGTCCGCCGATGCCGTACTTGCCGAGTGAGGGGGTTTCGAGATCACGGCAGAGATCGGTGAGCCAGGAAATCAGATCGTCAGCGCTGGCACAGGCGTTGCCGATGAGTATGCGCGCGGCCTCGGCGTAACGTCGCAGATTCTCGCTTTCCGGTTCACGAGAATTGAGCGCCGCGATATTCACCGCAGTGGCATGCGGAAGCAGCGCGGCACAGACCGCGCCGTGAGGAGCATCGAACATCCCGCCCACCGGCGCGGCGAATCCGTGTACTGCGCCGAGCGCGGCATTGGCCAAAGCAAGACCGCTGAGCAGCGCCGCAAGCGACATGTCCGAGCGCGCTTCAATATCGCCGCCGTTGTGGAACGCGCGGCGCAGCGACCGCGCCACAAGCGGAAGACCTTCCCGGCAGAAGCCATCGGTGATCGGATTCGCACGAACCGAGACCCATGCTTCGAGAAGTTGCGTTAAGGCATCGAGACCGGTACTCGCGGTCAGTGCGGCGGGCAGATTGAAAGTAAGCTCGGGATCCACGACGGCCAGGCGAGGCAGCATATGCGGACTGCGCAGGCTTGCTTTGACTCCCTGTTCCGGCGATGCGAGCACGGCATTACGGGTTACTTCCGACCCCGTGCCAGCGGTGGTTGGAATGGCGATGAATGGCGCTGAGGGATTTGCGATTGGCTGACCACGGCCGATGATTTCGAGGTAGTCGAGCGGCTCGGGACCATTCGTCATGAGCGCGGCGATGGCCTTCCCGGCATCGATGGCGCTGCCGCCGCCGATGGCGATGACCACATCGCGACGTCCTTCCTGCGCCGCGCGAACACCTTCGCGAATGGCGGCAACCGTTGGTTCGCCCCGCACAGGAAACGCTGCAAGCGATAGTCCCGCCAACTCAAGTTGCCGGATCAGCCCTCCCGCGCGGTTCGGGTTCCCGCCGGTGACCACCAATGCTCGCGATCCCCACTGACGCGCAGCGGACGCGACTTCACGCACCGAACCTGCGCCGAAGACGATGCGCGAGGCCGTGGCGAACTCAAAGGTCATTTTCACGGCGCGCGCTCAAAGGGCCGGCGGAAATACGGGCAAGTACATCATGCGCGAACGCGGCTCGGCCATGAGGTCCTCCACGGCATCGCGCCAATGCTTGTAATGCTCCGTTTCCTTGTGGTCCGCGGCGTCTTCCGGCGAGCGATAGATCTCTACGAGCACGAATCGCGTTGGGTCGTCGCTCTGCTGGACGCAATCGAACCGGAGAACGCCAGGTTCCTGCACGCTGTGGCGCGCGTTCTCGATGGTGGACACGCGGAACGATTCCACGGCTTCCGGCTTTACGTGAGCGTGAACGTGAACAATCAGCATCGGCACTGTCCATTATCACGCCGCCTGATAAAATCACAAGTGAATGCCCGTCCGTAAGCTTTTGTTGGCGCCCGTGCTCCTGTGCCCAGTCCTGTTCGCCGCCGATTACAAAGGCCCGCTGCCGCCGAAGCCGGATCTCCCTTATCTGCTTCACGCGAGCGACCTGGTTCCCACCGAAGCGGTGACGGCATCCCAGTCGTCGCAGAAGAAGTCGTCCACGTTCACAATCCAGGGCGCCAGCTCAGCGGCGAAGACTCCGCTGGCCGAACCGATTTTCATTCTTGAGACGAAGTCGCTCGACCCGGCTTCGCTGGAGCTATGGCGGTTCGAAGTGCGCAACGGGGAACGTTCCGTCTCAGTCACCGGAGGCGTGCATCACAAAGGAGCGTCGGGACCGTATCATTTGTCGGTGACTAAGATCGGCGATCGCCTGTACCGCCTCGAAGCCCAGGAAATGTTGGAGAACGGCGAATACTCGCTGTCACCTGCGGGTTCCAACCAGGCCTTCTGCTTTCAGATTTATTGACGTTGCGGAATCTTCATTGGTTGCCGCCGGTGGCGGCGCGCGAACTACGCCTGCTCGGGATCGAGATATGCGATTTCTTCAGTGATGAAGCTGTCCAGAGTCTCGCCGATTCCTACGTGCTCCCGCAGTGTCGCCTCTGCGGCGGCCGTTTTGCAAATGGCGCAGTAGAACACGAGCTCGCGCACAAACGCCAGCTCGCGCCTGACATGCTGCCTCCCGACGGCGCAAACATGATCCACCGCATCCGCCAGCTCCTCGCCACACGTGGCGGCAGCAGCCATATCGCCGGCTTCCAGGCATTCCCGGAACCGGGAGCTCAGCGTCTGGGAATCGGCTTGCACCACTCCATACGCGTCCGCGCGCTCCTGCATGTGCTTCAGGTATTCGTCAATGACCGATTCGATTCCCCGCATATTGAACCCGGAGGCGTGTCCCTCTTCACTTTTCTTATCGCCAACGCAGGCGGTGGTTTTCGAGCCTCGTTGCAGTACTAAGTGGAAAAAACCCGGGAAGATGGTGCCCTCGTACCAGCAAATACTTAAAGGAATTTAGCTAAACACCGGCGTGGCCGGGGACGATCCCGCCTCCGCCGCCCGCAGAGTCTCGCAGCGCTGCCGCAACGAGGTCATGAGCTCATTGCGTTCGGGTACCATCTCGAAGCGCCGCAGCAGTTCATCCTTCGCGAAGGCCAGCAGTTGTGTATCGAGGCGATTCAGACGCTCCAGTTGCATGAACCGCGTCGTACCGATCTCGGCGCGAAACCGGTCCTGGGGCGGTGGTCCTTCGCGGTCCAATGGCGTCGTAACATTCTGGGCCAGGTATTCGAACTGCAACTCGGGAAACGTGGGCCTTAGGAAATACTCGGCCGTCACCGCGCTTTCGTCAAACATCTCCACCACGCCGAGGACGGCGATCTGTCGAAGACGCTCCTGAGCGATACGAAGATCTCCCGCCGTTGGAGGACGCGTATAAACGCCGCCGTTGGCCATCACGTTCACCTGTACGTCGTTAATCAGGTGCGGATGATCGCGCAGGAGCAGATCGAAGAATTCGGGCGCTGTTGACGTTCGGGCGCATTGAGCCAGTTCATCGGACGCGCCTGTCGCGCGAAAGTAACGGTACATCGAAGCAAGCCGCCGCAGAGGATCCCGGAAAAAGCACAGGTCGAACAGAATAACGTTGTCGATAGCGGGCAGCGGATAGCGCAGGTGATGACTGGAGATGGCGGCGATTTCGGGGTTGGCGCGCAGGAATGAATCGAGCTCCGGCCCCGCCACAACCGAATCTTCCCTCGGACCGTGCAGCGTCGCGAATCTATCTCCCAAACAGCGCCGGAAAATCCACTCGATGGTGCTCCCGGCGTTCTTGAAGATGTGATAGTGCAGAAGAATCCAGCGGTTCGAAGGCGCGGGAACAATGTGGTTTTCGGCCATATTAGACCACCGCTAGCTGACGAAGCACATACGGCAGAATGCCGCCGTTGCGGAAGTACTCGACTTCCATCGGCGTGTCCAGCCGCACCTGCACCTCAAAACGCTTTCTCGAGGCTTCTACGGTGGCCCGGCGCGCTCCTCCATCGATGGCCGCAGCGAGGCCGGTGACAGCGAATGTCTCGTCGCCGGTCAGCTCCAGCGTGTTACGGTCCTGATTCGCAAGGAACTGCAGCGGAAGCACGCCCATGCCCACCAGGTTCGAGCGATGAATGCGCTCGTAGCTCTCGGCGATCACCGCCTTGACGCCCAACAACAAGGTCCCTTTGGCAGCCCAGTCCCGCGATGACCCCGATCCGTATTCCTTCCCGGCGATAATCAGCAGCGGAACATTATCGTGTTGGTAGCGCACGGAAGCGTCGTAGATGAACATCTTGTCGCCGTCCGGGAGATGACGCGTCCAGCCGCCCTCCACACCCTGCACCAGCACGTTGCGCAGGCGGATATTGGCGAACGTGCCGCGAACCATCACCTCGTGATTACCGCGCCGCGAACCATAGGAATTGAAATCGGCTGGCTTCACTCCTTTAGCAATCAGGTACTTCCCGGCGGGGCTGTCCACCGGAATCGACCCCGCGGGTGAAATATGGTCGGTGGTCACGGAATCCCCGAGGATGGCGAGCGCACGCATGCCGAAGAAATCCACAATGGGCCGGCCGGGGTCCACCATGTCGTCGAAATACGGCGGCCTGCGGATGTAGGTGGAGTCGGCGTCCCACTCGTAGATCTCACTGGCGGGCACGGCGATGCCATTCCAGTTCGCTTCGCCCTCGAAGACCTGGCTGTATTCCTTCTCGAAGAATTCGCGGCGCACGGATTTCGCCACTACCTTCGCCACTTCTTCCGGCGTCGGCCAGATGTCTTTCAGATACACAGGCCCGTCTTTGCCCGTACCCAGCGGCTCATTCTGGATGTCCATGTCCACGCGTCCCGCCAGCGCGTACGCCACCACCAGCGGCGGCGAAGCAAGGTAGTTGGCGCGGACCAGCGAGTTGATGCGGCCCTCGAAATTGCGATTGCCGCTGAGCACCGCCGCAACAACCAGCTTTTCTTTTTGCACTGCTTCGGCGACAGGTTCCGGCAATGGCCCGCTGTTGCCGATGCACGTAGTGCAGCCGTAGCCCACCAGATTGAACCTCAGCTCGTCGAGGTACTCCATGAGCCCGGCGTCATTCAGATAATCGAGGACAACCTTGGAACCCGGCGCCAGACTGGTCTTCACCCACGGCTGCGTGTGCAGGCCCTTCTCGACGGCCTTCTTCGCGAGCAGACCAGCCGCCACCATGACCGACGGATTCGACGTGTTGGTGCAACTGGTAATCGCCGCGATCACCACCGATCCGTCGCCCACCGCAGTCTTCTCGCCGTCCATCGTGATCGGGATCGAGCGCTCCGGCGCGGTCAGCGTGCCCAGAAAATTCTCCTTCACCTTCGGCAGCTCTATGCGATCCTGCGGGCGCTTCGGCCCGGCGAGCGAAGGAACTACCGCGGCGAGATCGAGCTCCAGCCGGTCCGAATACTCGGGTTCCGGCGAGTTCGCCGTCAGGAACAGGCCCTGCTCGCGCGCGTACGCTTCCACCAGAGCGATCTGATCAGCAGGCCGGTTGGTCATACGCAGGTAATCCAGGGTCTTGTCGTCGATGGGGAAGAAGCCGATGGTCGCGCCATATTCGGGCGCCATGTTAGCGATGGTGGCGCGGTCGGCAAGGCTAAGCGCGCCCACGCCCGGACCGTGAAACTCCACAAACTTGCCCACCACGCCGCGCTTGCGCAGCATTTGCGTGACGGTCAGCACCAGGTCCGTAGCCGTGGCGCCACCCGGCAGCGCGCCCTGCAACCGGAATCCCACTACTTCGGGCAACAGCATCGAAATGGGCTGGCCGAGCATGGCGGCCTCGGCTTCAATCCCGCCCACGCCCCACCCAACGACGCCGAGGCCGTTCACCATGGTGGTGTGCGAATCGGTGCCCAGCAGCGTGTCCGGGTATGCCGCGCCGCCTTCGGTGAAAACCACCGATGCCAGATACTCCAGATTCACCTGATGAACGATACCCGTATCGGGCGGCACCACCCGGAAATTACGGAACGAGCTTTGTCCCCACTTGAGGAACGCGTATCGCTCGCGGTTGCGCTGGAATTCGAGCAGTGCGTTCAGGCCGAACGCGTCGGATGTGCCGAAGCTGTCCACCTGCACCGAATGGTCGATCACCAGGTCCGCCGGGATGAGCGGGTTGGCGCGTTTCGGATCGGCGTGCATGGCGGCGAGGGCGTCGCGCATGGCCGCGAGATCCACCACGCAGGGGACGCCCGTGAAGTCCTGAAGAAGAACGCGAGCGGGACGGAAGTTGATTTCCTGAGCAGGGGCGCCGAGAGTCCATTTCGCCACGTATTCGATGTCGGCAGGCTTCGCGGTGCGGCCGTCCTCGAAGCGCAGCAGGTTTTCGAGGAGAATGCGAATCGAGTACGGAACGCGCCCGACGTTCGCGATGCCGCGCTTCTCCAGCGAATCGAGCCGGAAGATGCGGTACTCGTGCCCACCGGCCCGCAGGATGGATTCAGCCCCAAAACTGTTCACGGTTGCCATGTTCTTTCATTGTACGAAGGTACCGCTTTATGTAAGGTTCTTTTCGCTCTGCGTTCGATTCAGCGGACCGATAAGAACGGTATGGAGAGTGTTTCCCACGAACAGCCGGCGAGAGCTGCCCTGTTCACGCAGGGAGTGCGAGCCGCCGCAATCGGCATCCTCGCCAACAGCGCAATGTGCCTTTCATGTCCGGCATTGACGCTGCCTCGAAACTGGTTTCCCAACGTCGCCTTTGCCGTTTTCACCGTGCATCTGATGTGCTGGATCTTCGGGGATTTTCTTAAGCGCCCGCGCCTGGTCTTCGCCAACACACTGGGATTCGCCATGGCGCTGGCAATTCCGCTGAGTTACTTATCCCGCCCAAGCTGAACCGGTTCGCTAACGCGCAAGGATGCCCGGCGCGCTAGCGCGCCAGAATGCTTAGTTCCGCGCCCGCGCGCTTCTCCCATCCGGCGCGCTCGAGCTCCGGGAAATCCATTTCCTCTTCGGGATACCCAAGACACAGGTACGCCGTGAGCGACCAGCACTCCGGCACTTCCAGAATGCGCGTAACGCGCGCGGGATCCAGAATCGACACCCACCCCAGGCCCACGCCAACTGTGCGCGCGGCCAGCCAGAGCGTGTGAATCGCAGCCACCACCGAGTAGTCGAGCGTCTCCGGCATGGTCTGGCGGCCAAGCCCGTGGCCTTTGCCGGTGCCGCGGTCGGTAAACACGGCCAGATGCACGGGCGCTTCGCGCAGGCCAGCCAGCTTCAGCCTGGCGTAGAGAGCGGCGCGGTCACCGGAAAGGCCCGCCAGGGCGTCGGCATTGGCGCTCTCGAACTCGGCGGTGATGCGGTCGCGCACATCGGGAGTTTCCACGCGGACAAAGCGCCATGGCTCGCTCAATCCAACCGATGGCGCCAGCGAAGCCAGCTTCAGGAGATCTTCCAGAAGGCCGTCAGGTAATGGCGTGGTGAGAAAGCGCCGAACATCTCTGCGCCAGATCAACAGCTCCCGAAAATGCCGCCGGAAGTCGTCGTCAAATCGCGCAGTGCTGTCCATCTCCTCTGAGTATGGCTCATGCGCCGGCACATTCCATTCCAGGCAAGAGCTGGCATCGCAGTACTGGTTAGAGTCCCTACACCTGCTAAACTGGCGCTCGTGTACACCGACATGAAGACCACGGTTCTGTTCGTCAAGGCGCCAGCCCTGTTCTTCCTGGCTGCGATTGGGGCAATATCCGCGCTGGCTCAGCAGCCACCGGCGAATCACGATCTCGGATACAAAGACACGCCGATTCTTCCTGGCCTGCCCTGGCACGTGCACGATCCGGACCGTCCCCATCCGCGCACGGTTACCCCGTCCGATGTGCCCGGCGGCGCGCCGGCGGATGCGATTGTTCTATTCGATGGTCACGATCTATCGCAATGGAAGTCGAAGGACGACAGCCCGGCGAAATGGGCCGTCCGCGACGGGTATTTCGAGGTGGTCCCGGAAACCGGCGAGCTCTCCACAAAGGACAAATTCGGCGACTGTCAGTTGCACATCGAATGGGCGGAAGCGCCCGATGTTACCGGAACCAGCCAGGGGCGCGGCAACAGCGGCGTGTTCCTGATGGGCCGCTTCGAAATTCAGGTGCTGGACCCGTGGCACAATCCCACCTACGCCGATGGCCAGGCTGCCGCCATTTACGGTCAGTGGCCGCCGCTGGTGAACCCCGGCCGGTGGCCAGGTCAGTGGCAGGTCTACGACATCATCTTCGAAGCGCCGCGCTTTGAGGACGAGAAGCTGGCGAAGCCGGCGTACGTCACGGTGATCTTCAATGGCGTGGTGGTGCAAAATCACCAGCCCATCATGGGGCCCACTCTGCACCGCCAGTTGGCGCACTATGAACCACAGCCCGCCGAGGATTCCCTGGTTCTGCAGGATCACCACAACGCAGTGCGCTTCCGGAACATCTGGATCCGCCGGCTGGGCAGCTACGACGAACCGGAGAAGTAGCTCAACGAAGCCAGGTTAAACTTCCGGCAGCTTCCACGGCGCGCGCATGGGCCGCGAGAGCATTCCGTTCGCCGCGTCGTCGTCTATGACCCGCTCGTTTTGCGGGTCCCACTTCAGATCGCGCCCCAGCCGCAGGCTGATGTTGCCGAGGTGCGCAATGCTGATGGACCGATGCGCGGTCTCCACGGGTGCGATGGGCTGCTGCCGCGACAGCACGCAATCGACGAAATTACGATAGTGATTGTCGCTGCGGTAGAGATGCACAGCCGAAGGGCCGTCGTCGCTCTCATAGAGAAGATCCGAGTTCTTCGCCTCGATAGCCCCGCGGGTCACGAACACCCAGCCGTCAGTCGCTTCGAACATGACGCCCTGGCGTTCCGAACTGGAGACGATCAACTTCACGCCAGTGGCGTAATCGGCCTCGTAATAGAAGCTGGTGGCGGTATTCCATGGCGCATCGGCCGACCATGTCGCGCGGCCGTTGCGAATCGCCACCGGCCCGGTGTCCTCGGTTCCCATGCCCCATTGCGCGATGTCCGGATGATGCCCTCCCCAGTCGGTAATCTGGCCGCCGGAATAATCGAGAATCCAGCGGAAATCCACGTGGCAGCGGGCCGGGCAATAGGGCGCCTCGGGCGCGGGGCCAAGCCAGAAGTTGTAATCGAAGCCGTCGGGAACAGGCTCCGTGGCTTTCCTTGCTCCATCTTTGCTGAAGTCGGGAGTGCCGCCCGGCAATCCGCATTTCACAGTTTGCAGCTTGCCGATTCGCCCGTTGCGCACCATTTCGCAGGCCTTGCGGAATCGCGCGTCGGAGCGTTGCTGGCTGCCGCACTGGAACACGCGCTGATGCTTCGCCACGGCCTTCACCATGGCGCGGCCTTCGACGATAGTGAGCGCAAGCGGCTTCTGCCCGTAGATGTCCTTCCCCGCACGCGCCGCCTCGATGGCCACGAGAGCATGCCAGTGATCGGGCACGGCGATGCCCACTGCATCGATGTCCTTGCGCGCGAGCAGCTCGCGAAAATCGTGGTAGGTGTCGCAGCCTTTATAGGCGCCCGAGCGTTTCTCCTGTGCGTAATGCCACTCGACGTACTGCCGCGCAGGCTCGCGTCCCGCAATCGCGCCATTCCAGTAGCCGGGAGATTCGCGGTTCAGGTCACATACGGCCACCATCTGTATGCGGTCGTCATCCAGGAACGCGCGCATATCGCCGGTGCCCTGATTGCCGGTGCCAATCATACCCATGGTGATGCGATTGTTCGCCGACACCGCGCCTCCTTTCCCCAGCGACGAGGCCGGAACAAGCAACGGAGCTGCAGCCATGGAGGCCGCCTGAAGGAAGCTGCGCCGATTCACGTGGTGATTATACAGATATGACATGCTGGACGGGTGGCCGTCTCGCGGGCCGTCGTCACCCTCACTCTCGCGTTGCCTTTCGGAACGGTATGGGCTCAGACGAATGCGAATCCTCAGGCCACTGACACTCCCCGAGCGTGTGTCCACCTCGGGACCGAATGCGTGCCTCTCACCATCGAGACAATCTCGGTTCCTTATTATCATGCCCCCGGTCAGACCACGTTGGTCCTTGAACAGGGCTCAGGACAGCGTCCCACTGCAAGATCCGTCAACAAGCTGAAAGCCCTCATCATCGACGGCCAGAACAATCATCACTGGCAGGAGACCACGCCGGTTCTGAAGAAGATTCTGGAAGACTCGGGCTTGTTCGTGGTGACCGTCGCGACCGCGCCGCCCGGCCCGGACATGAGCGGTTTTCGGCCGGATTTCGCGGCTTTCGATGTTGTCGTCTCCAACTACAACGGCCTGCCGTGGCCGGATGCCACGACGGCCGCGTTCGAGAAATACGTTCGCGAGGGCGGAGGATTCGTCAGCTATCATGCTTCGGACAACGCCTTCCCGGACTGGCCTGCGTACAACGAGATGATCGGCGTGGGCGGCTGGGGTGGGCGGAAGAACGCACAGGGCAAAGCGTGTGGGCACCACGGCAACCGGTTGCCATTTCAGGTGACCATCCGCGACTCCGATAATCCCAATGCGCGCGGACTGCCTGCGGTCTGGATGCACGCGCCCGACGAGCTCTACGACAGCCTGTGCGGTCCGGCAAAGGACGTGGACATTGTCGCCACCGCGCACTCCGACCCGGCCAACAAAGGCACGGGCGAGAACGAGCCCATGCTCATGACGATTCGATATGGAAAGGGCCGCGTCTTCCACACCACGCTGGGACACGACGTGGCGGCCATGCAGAGTGTCGACTTCATCGTCACGCTGCAGCGTGGGGCCGAGTGGGCAGCCACCGGCAATGTCACGCAGAAGGTGCCCGCCGACTTCCCAACGCCCAATCAGGTCAGCATTCGAACCCTGTCGGCTTCGAAATGATACGCTGAGGCAATTATGAAGGTAGGCGTATTCACCGCGGTGCTCGGGCAACTGCCGCTCGAGCGCGTGCTCGCGAAACTGCGCGGGCTGAAAATCGACACCGTTGAGCTGGGCACCGGCAATTATCCCGGCGGACCGCACTGTCCGCTCACCATGCTGGATCATGCCGGCGAGCTGGCGGAGTTTCGGAAAAAGCTCGACGACTCCGGTTTCCACATCAGCGCGCTGAGCTCTCATGGAAATCCGCTGCACCCCGACGCGGCTGCGGCGAAGGGCTACATCGAAACCAGTCGCAAGACCGTGCTGCTGGCCGAGAAGCTGGGGGTGGCAACGGTGATCGATTTCTCCGGCTGCCCCGGCGATCACGATGGCGCGAAGTTTCCGAACTGGGTGACGTGCCCATGGCCTCCCGAGTATTCGGACTTGCTCGCGTGGCAGTGGGAAAAGAAGGTGATTCCTTATTGGAAGGAGCATGCTCGCTTCGCGGCCGATCACGGCATTCGCGTCGCCATCGAGATGCATCCCGGATTTGTGGCCTACAGCCCGGAGACCATGCTGCGCCTCACATGTTCTGGCAAGGCATCGATCCGATCAAGGCGATTCGTATACTGGGCGACGCGATTTACCACGTGCATGCCAAGGATACGCAGATTTACGATGCCAACTTGCCGCTCACGGGCGTGCTCGACACCAAGAAATATACCGACGAGCGCAACCGCGGGTGGATTTTCCGCACGGTCGGCTACGGCCACGACGCCGGGTGGTGGCGCGAGTTCGTCTCAACACTGCGCATGTTCGGTTACGACGGCGTGCTGTCCATTGAGCACGAGGACAGCCTGATGTCGGGTGACGAAGGCCTGGCGAAGGCGGCCGAGTTTTTGAACGGCATCGTCATTCGCGAGCAGGCGGGCGCGGCGTGGTGGGTGTGAAGGTCGCATTGAGGCGTTCGCCGCACAATAGACGGCGATTACCAGACCGGATTATCGAGTATAGTCATAAATAGTGCCGTATCAAGCCTCGCAGCGAGTTATCCGAAATGGCGACCTCAAAAGACCCAGTGGATTCTCTCGGCAAGTTTATTGACTGCGTGAGCGATTTTCGTCGAGAATGGGGACTCGCTAAGCACAAGGAGCTCTGGTTCCGCGGCGAGAGCAAGGATTACGGAGGGACGAGCCTTCGTCCGGAACTCTATCGTCCTGCGAGTGTTGACGTCTCGCTCAAACCCATCTGGAAGCTGCTGAAGATCGAGAACGAGTTGTACGACGAGTTCCGGCGCAACGCCATCGTGCGCTCCGATGAAAAGACACCGGAGGAAGATTGGGATTGGGACTCGTACTTCTTAATGCAACACCACGAAGGTCCGACGCGCTTGCTCGACTGGTCAGACGGTGCGTTGATGGCCCTGCACTTTGCGTTGCGCAACAAGAAGGATGATCGTCATGATGCTCGCGTCTATGTCCTCGAATCCTACCGGCTGTCCGAACAACTCAAACAGCTCCCCGACGTGAAAATCCTGCAGGACGCTTGGAAAGCCTACGTCGTAAAGCACCCGTCCTGGGAACTGAGTGAGGATGAGTGGGAGGATGCGTATCTACCCGCCGATGACGAGGATCTCGCGGAAATCAACGTGCCGCGTCCGCCTTTGGTCTTGGATTTCCCTCTTATCACGCGACGCATCGCCGCCCAACGAAGCCGATTCATCGTTTTCGGAACAGAACCTAATTGGCTCTCCGAGGAATTCGAGAAGCCGGATTCTGTTATAAAGCTAATCACAATTGCCGCCAGCTCGCGACCTACGATCAGGCAGGAGTTGCGAGATTGCGGCGTCACCGAATCGGTAATCTATCCCGATCTCGACGGTTTGGGGCGCGAGATGAGGCAGCTTTGGGACGACCGCAGGGCGGCACCAGAGGAGAATGTCTAGTCCCGCGGAATCATAA
>JBEKFB010000077.1:0-16509 GCA_050013535.1 Bryobacteraceae bacterium
ACGCGGTCATCCACTTCGGCGACCCAGCAATCCTGACGCAGATAATCGGAGACCGGCCACTGGGCGGTTTCCGGACACGCGAACTGGATTTCTGCAATGGCCCGAACATCGGCTTCAACAGCCTGGCGAATGCGGATCACGGTGCTTTACTTACGGTTTCTGGCACGAACTGGATGCCGCGGACTTCGCCGCTGGTCCCGGTTTTCGCGTCGGTTTTGCGGTCGTAGCTGACATGAACCTTGCGTGCGGGATTCTGCACCCCGCAGGCCAGGGCCCCTTCGCTGCCGTTGATGGTGATCTGGGTGGGATCGGCAACCAGTAACCGGACCAGTTTTCCCTGTGCGGTGTGGATCACCAGACTGCCCTGCTGCCCGAGGCAGTCGAACCGCTCGAAGACGCCGTCGACCGATGGGCCGCTGTTCGCCAGGTCCCCGTACTCGACCGCGCCCTCCTTCGAGAACGGTGTGCCATCGGGATTGAGCTGCGCGTTGGCCTTCGCTTCGGCGGCGTGAATTGCGGCGAGCGAAGCCTGGTGAACGCGTTCGAGTTCGCGCTCGCGTTCATCCTCCTCCTTCTTGCGGGCGGCGTCCTGGGCATCGAGGTTTGCCTGCTCGGCCGCGATCCGCTCGTCACGCACTTTCTGCCTTTCCTCTTCGGTTCCCGCGGCGTTTTCGGCCATGGCCCAGGCACGCGCAGCGTCGGGGAACTGCTCGGCTTCGGCGGCCGATTTGGCCAACGCCTTCCAAAGGGCCATGTCACGCGGAGATGCTTCGGCGGCTTTCTTCAGCCAGAACGTACGGCGGATGGGTCCCGGCTCGGTTTCGGCGAGGCGAACCAATGGATCGGCCCACTTGGGGTTTAGCTCGGCCGCCTTCACAAGATCGGCTCGTTTCTTATCGGGCGTTGATTCCAGCAGACCGGCCTCATACCAGACGCGTGCGTTTTTCGAATGCACCGCGATGGCGTCGGCAAAGTTCTTCTGTGCAGCGGCGTGATCGCCTCTTGCGAGCGCAGCGAGGCCCAGACCCTCCGATGCCTCCACGCCGGACGCTTTGTCTCGGACGTGTCGAGCTGGGTGATGTGGAAATCGCGGTCGGGACTGATCGCCGCCCCACCGAACGTTCGCGCCGCGAAATGGCCAGCGGCGAGATACGCCGTGAGCCGTTTTTCCAGCTCCGCTTCATTGAACCGGAATGCGTTGCGCGTGGCGACGCCGATGTCGCCGCCCTGCTCCAGAGTCGAGAGGAAGATGTGCACCTCGCCGGCGGTGTTCTCATCGGTCTCCAGCATCTGCAGCAGCGCCCAATCTGTCGTGGGCTTCGGGACCGGCTCGCCGATTGTGATCAGCGTTCCTTTCACGCTGAGCGTGGAAAAGAGTGCCACCAGGCCGTTGTCGATCGCATCGGGCAGCTTGTGCGTGTTCTCGTCAAGAAGGCGGCGCGCGACGTCGGCCTTGATCGCGGGTGTGAGGAGCGAGTTTTCATCAACGGCAATGATCCACGCGTCGCGTGAGAGCGCTGGGGCAGGGAGCGGTGCGGGTGCGCCGTTTCGACGAAACACGAGGACATGGATGGGCCAGACCAGTTGCAGGTCCTGCTTCGCCAGCGCAGAGCCGAGAGCGTAGCGCAGCTGCTCGAGTTCGTTTAACGCCGTCCGCGCGGGCTTGTCGCCCGCTTCCGAGAAGACCTGAAACGGCCCGGCGTGGACCGAAATCCAGTGGTCGTCCGCGCAGAGCGGCGCGAGCGCCAGAATATGATAACGTGGGATCGCGGGTGTGGTCACGGCTTAACAGCGAGATCCCCATCTGGTCAGATGACCATCTCGCGCGGCGTATAATTGTGTACATGAAGGACCGGGTAGTCTGCGCAACGGAGTTCAAGGCCAAGTGCCTGGCGCTGATGGACGAACTGGAGGAGAAGGGCGGCACCATCACGGTGACTAAGCGTGGCCGTCCCGTGGCTACCATGATGCCCGCGAAGAAACCTCGCTACAAGTCCCCGATGGGCGCGTGGGTGGGAAAGATCAAAATCGTCGGCGATATCGTCAACGAGGACACGTCGCATTTGTGGAATGTCCTCCGCGAAGACATCGATTAATAGCCTTGCGGCCGCGGTTTCTGCTGGACACTCACATCATTGTTCGCTGGCTGAGCGAATCCGCAAGGCTATCACGCGAACAAGCCCGCGTGCTGAACGACGCAACCAGGACAGGCGAGCCCGTTGCTCTGAGCGGGATCTCCCTGCTCGAGATCGCGGTGCTTTTCGCGAGAGGGCGCCATCGCATGAAGAGCACGCCGGCCGAGCTTCTTGGCACTCTCGACGATAATCCAGCGTTTCAGGTTCTGCCCATCACCGTCGACATCGCGACGGAGGTCGCAACGATGGGCGGTACCCTCTCCGATCCCGCCGACCGCGCCATCGTCGCCACGGCAAGAGTGCACCGGTTGCGGCTAATCACTTCAGATCAGCGCATCATCGAATCGCGTTTGGTAGCGATTGTGGATTAGGACACCTCACTCCGCTCTTAACGCATCCGCCGGGTCGACGCGCACGGCACGCCACGCCGGAAGAGCCGAGGCCACCACACCCACTACAAACATCGCAAACACCACCGCGGCGAATGCCACCGGATCTGTCGCGCTCACCTGATAGAGCAGGCTGCGCAGCACGCGGGTCACGGCCAGCGCTCCAACGCCGCCGATGAGCAGTCCAACGCCTACCAGCAACATCGCCCGGCCGGTCACCAGCCACAGCACATTGCCGCGCGTTGCGCCAAGCGCCATGCGCAGCCCGATCTCCCGTGTTCGCCGCGCCACCGACCATGACAGCAATCCGAAAATCCCCAGCGCCGCCAGCAACAGCGCCGCGCCGGCGAACGTAGCCAGCAGAATCGCCGGGAAACTGCGGGTTGAGACGGATTTCGCCACAAGCTGATCGATGGTTTTCACGTTGGCCACCGGTTGATCGCGATCGATACCGCGGATCGAATCGCGGACCGCCCCGGCCATGGCGAGCGGATCCGCCTCGGTGCGCACCACCAGCGTCATTTTGCTGCGAGTGTCCTGCAGGTAGCTCAGGTAAAGAGCGGGCCGCGGATCGGAATCGAGACCGTATTGCCGCGTCGAGCCAACCACCCCCACGATAGTGCTCCACGGACCGGTATTCCCGCCGCCGATGCGGATGTGTTTGCCGATGGGATTCTCGCCCGGCCAGTGGGCGTTCGCGAAGAGCTGATCGCAGACGGCGACGCCCGTGGTCCCGCGACGGTCACTGTCGTTCAGCCAGCGGCCCATGCGCAAGGGCACACCGCTGACACGCAGGTAGTCGGAGCTGGTGAAGGTGGCCGTAGCCAGCGCCAATTGGCCGATTTTTGCCACCGGCCTGTCCTGGATGTCGATGAACCTCTCGCGCGCCTGCGTGAACGGCGCTATTTCCACGATGGCCGCGGACAGCACACCCGGGATGGTTTGCACGCTGGACAGCGCGTGCTCGAAGAAGTCCGATTGTTTCTGCGCGTCGGGATAGCGGGATTTCGGTAACGGGATGTCCATGGTCAGAATGCTGTGCCGGACAAATCCCGGGTCGTTCGAGAGCACGTTCGCCAGGCTGCGCACCAGCAGCATCGCCGCCGCCAGCACCACCACCGCAAAACTCAACTGCGCCACCACCAGAACCGAGCGCAGAGCTTCCGAACGTCCCGTGGAAGCGCGGCCGGCTTCGTTGATCACCCCGGCGACGTCTTCCCTCGACATGCGGCGAGCCGGGGCCATACCGAAGAGGATTCCAGTGATCAGCGTAAGCAATCCGGCGAAGACCAGCACGCGGTAATCGAGACCGAAATGGCCGAGCTGCTGTAGATCTTCGGGGCTCAAAACGACGAACACCCGCGCCACCCACACCGAGATCAGCGTGCCGAGCACTCCCCCGCAAACGGCCAGCAGAAGCGCCTCCACGAGCAACTGGCGGAAAATGGCGCCACGGCTCGCGCCAAGCGCCAACCGGATGCCCATCTCCCTTCTGCGCGACGCGCCACGGGCGAGCAGGAGGCCAGCGAGATTTGCGCACGCGATCAACAGCACGCATCCGACCGCCGCCGACAGAATCCACAACGGCGTACCCAGGCTCCCGCGAATTTCTTCCGGCAAGGGAGCCACGTGAATGCCCATTCCGAGGTCGAGGTCGTTGGCCTTGAAGTGCGCCTGCGCGAGAGACGCCGCCTCGGCTTGTGCGTGTCCCAGCGTAACGCCCGGCTTGAGCCGGGCCAGCGTGTAGAAGTCGACAGAATTGTAGGCTTGCTGCTCATCCGGCTTCATCGCCAGAGGCGTCCAGAAGTCCACGGGCGGCGAGGTCACCTTGCTCAGGTTGACGCTCATGCTGAAGCGGAAATCCTCGGGCATGACGCCGATCACGGTGTAGGTTGCGCCGTCCAGCGCGATGTTCCGGCCGATTACGTCACGGTCGCCAGCGAAACGGCGTTGCCACAGGCCATAGCTGAGGACCACAACACGATTTGTCCCCGCCACATCCTCCCTTGGGGTGAAGACTCGACCCACCAGAGCGGGAACGCCAAGAATCGAGAAAAACGAGGCCGTCGCGCGCGCGCCGTCCAGATGTTCGGGTTCGCTTGCGCCGGTGAGATTGGCGCTGAACAGCTTGAACCCGCCGGTTTCGGCAAAGGCGCGATTTCCGCGCTGCATGTCGAGAAACTCCGGCGTGAACAGCGGCAGCCGGGGGAAGCCGCGCTGCGGCCACGTGCCCCAAACCATGACGATTCGGCCGGCGTCACGGTACGGCAGCGGTTTGAGGAGCAGGGCGTTTACCACGCTGAACATCGCCGCATTCATGCCGATCCCGAGTGCGATCGTCAGAATAGCGACTGCGGCAAAGCCCGGCGTTGCCGCGAGCACCCGCGCGCCGTGCCGTATGTCCCGTCCAATCCAGTTCTGCATAGATAGTTGTACGCTCTCGAGCGCGGCAGGTTGCGCAAACTAAAGCAGGCACTCCGCCCATCCGATAGTATCGATGAACGCTGGATTTTGCGCATCACCAGTGCGCCCGGGCGCGGTGGCGGCCAGAAGCCCAGGAAACCGGGCTCACGAAGCAATTTTTTCGGGCAGCAGTGTAAAATGGAGTGTCCTGAAGTCCACGCGTCGCAGTTTACAGCCTGCAAAGAAGGTTGAGGTCAATGAATAGATCGAGCCTGTCCCTGGCGTTCGCCCTGCTGATCGCGGTTGTCGCCGGCAATGTCGCAGCCGCCCAGACTGTCCCGGACATGAGTGGGCCCACCCCGCGCGAGCAATCGCAGCCTCCACAAACCGTGTCCGGGCCGGCGGGCGAGACCAAAGGCGGCGCATCGCCTGTTGCAGTGGACCCCCACAAATACATAATCGGGGTCCAGGACGTGCTTCACGTCCTGGTGTGGAGAGAGAACGATCTCACCGGCGATAAAGTGGTTCGTCCGGACGGAAAGATCTCTTTCCCCCTGATCGGCGAATTGCAGGCTTCCGGCCTGACCCCCGAACAACTCGGCAAAGACATCACCGCGGCCCTCACCAAGCTCATCAATGGCCCCGAGGTCACCGTCTCGCTGGTCTCGGTAAACAGTAAGAGGTATTACATTGACGGTGAGGTCAATAAGACTGGAGAGTTTAAGCTGGTTACGCCCACCACGATACTAGAAGCACTCAGTATCGCGGGTGGATTCCGGGAGTTCGCCAAGACGACGAAGATCCGAATTCTGCGGGGCGCCACGATGCTCAAGTTCAACTACAAGGAAGTCAGCCACGGCAAGAAGATGGAGCAGAACATTTTGCTCGAAAACGGCGACCACATCATCGTGCCGTAGGAAGGCCGAGCGCTCATGCAGCCGGTCGACAACTCCGCCGCGACGCGACGTCCCCTGGACGTCGAGGATTACATTGACATCGTGAGGCGGCACCGGAGCTGGATACTGGGTCCGGCTTTCGCGTTTCTGGTCGCGGGCGTGGTGATTGCCTTCATGTGGCCGGACACCTACGTATCCACCGCGGTGATCAAGGTTGTTCCGCCGCAGGTGCCGGAAGCTCTCGTACAAACCAACCTGAACCAGGACATGACCAATCACGTTATGTCCATGGCGCAGTCTATTCTGAGCCGCAGCAATCTCACCAACATGATCAACACGCTGAATCTCTATCCGAAGGAGAGGGCGCGAGAGCCGATGGAAGACATCATCGAGCAAATGCAATCGAAAGATGTAAAGATCGGCGGTGTCGATCAGCAGGTGGTGGGACGCGAAGCGGTGACGGCGTTCCAGATCAGTTTCCGGTACAGCAACCGGCTGATCGCGCAGAAAGTCTGCGAGGACATCGTCAGCCGGTTCGTCAGCCAGAATGTTCAGGAAAGATCACAGGCGTCGCGCAGCACGACGGAGTTTCTGGAAGGCCAGTTCGACGACGCCCGCAGGAAGCTGGAAGAGGCCGAACAGCGGTTGAGTGAATTCCGGATCAAAAACATGGGCCGCCTGCCGGACCAGATGAACTCGAATCAGACCCAGTTGAGCAGCCTCCAGTTGCAGATGACCACCCTCGACGCGGCCATCAGCCGCATTAACCAGGACAAGCTGCTTTCCGAAAACCAGCTCCGCATTCTGAAGGACCGCTACAATTCCATCCGGCAGGCCACGGGCGCAGACCAGTCGCCCGCGGCGGCCGACGCGAACGACAGGATCGCCGACAAGGAGCGGCAGATCGTGTCTTTGGAGAATACCCTGGCTGTCCTCCGCGAGCGCTATAAGGATTCCTACCCTGACGTGCAGCGCGCTATGGGGTTATTGGCGCAGGCACGCAAAGATCGCGACGCCCTTGTCAAGCAACGAGCGGACAAACCGCCGGATGCGGCAACTGCGGCGCCCCGGCCAGCGGCGGGGAACCGGGAATTAATGGATCTGGATGCCGACATCCGCCGCATTGAAGGCGAGATTGCAGCCAAGGACCTTGAGTTGAAAGACCGGCAGAAGGAAATGGCCCAGCTCGCCGACAATATCAGGAATCTTGAAACGCGCATCGAGGGCGTTCCCGTGGGCGAAAAGGAATACTCGGACCTTCTGCGCGACCGCGACCTCGCCCGTGAGCAATACGATGAGATGAACGCCAAGAAGAACAAGTCGGAAATGGCGACCAAACTGGAGAACACCAGACAGGGCGAGACACTCGATATTCTGGACCCGGCATCTTTGCCGCAAACTCCCACGGAACCGAAGCGGCCGGTGATTATCGCCGTGGCGACGGCGCTTGGATTCGCCGTAGGTTTCGTTCTGGCCGGCGGACGCGAGATGAAGGACACCTCACTCAAGAATCTGAAGGATGTACGCGCTTATACCAAGTTGTCGATTCTGGGCAGCATTCCGCTGCTCGAAAACGACCTCGTGGTACGCCGCCGCCGCCGGCTTTCCTGGCTGGCATGGTCGACAGCGTGCTTGCTGGGCGCCGTGATCATGTCCGGGTCGGTATTGTATTACTACGCGACCAAAGTCTGAAGGAAGGCTATGAGCAGAGTTCATGAGGCGCTGAGGAAAGCAGAAAAAGGTGTTGCCGCTCCGGACAGCGGCAAGACCCAGGCGCCGGCACCCACGGCGGCCGTTTCAGCAGCCGGCGTCTTCACAGCGAGTGAAACGCCCATGGACGGGCTGCTGGATAAGGTGGAAGAGATTCCATTCCGGCCGTCGCCGGAAGCGCTGCTCATCAATGCCGCCCAGCCGCGCGAAGCGCCCAGCGAGGAATTCCGGACGTTACGCACGCGGCTGAATCACATGCAGAGTCTGCAGCCGATTCACACCGCGGTGATCACCAGCCCATCGCCCGCGGAAGGGAAATC
This sequence comes from Bryobacteraceae bacterium, assembly GCA_050013535.1. Taxonomy (GTDB): domain Bacteria; phylum Acidobacteriota; class Terriglobia; order Bryobacterales; family Bryobacteraceae; genus CAWACP01. The sequence goes on from JBEKFB010000077.1 coordinate 7,854, forward strand.
CTTTGCGGCGGTGAATCTGGCGCTTTCGCAGGCGCAACTGGCGGGCAATCTCACCTTGCTTTGCGATTTCGATTTCCGCCGGCCCATCGTCCATAACCTGCTTCAGACCGAACGAAGCCCTGGTCTCACCGATTATCTGCAGGGCAAGATCGAGCTGCACCAGGCCATGCGCCGCGTGCACGGCACGAATCTGTACATCATGCCCGCGGGCGAGGCGGTAATCAATCCGCTGGAGCTGCTCAATCTGAAAGAAGTGAAGCAGATGCTCGATCATCTGCCGAAGCTGTTCAACTGGGTGATCCTGGACAGTCCGCCGTTGTTGTTCGCTGCTGACGCGAATCTGCTGGCTACGCTGTGCCACGGCGCCATTCTGGTGGTGCGCATCGGAGCCACCACCATCGATTCCATCACCCGGGCAATGCAGTCGCTTTGCCAGAACAACGTGCTGGGCATTGTCGTGAACGGCGCGCGCCGTGGCGAACTGTACAGCAAGTACACGTACTATCATTCCTACTATTCCACTGAGGACGAGCACGGAAGTCCTGAAGCACCGCCTCTCGCCGGCGAGTAGACCGTGCCCGAACAATTGCTCAAAGGGCGGGTCGCAGTGATCACCGGCGCCAGCCGCGGTCTGGGCCGTTCCATGGCAGTATCGCTCGGCCGGGCCGGTGCCAGGCTGGCGTTGGTCTCGCGCAAGCCGGCGCCTTTCGAGGAAGAGGGCATCAAAGCGGCAAACTTCGCTTGCGACGTCGCGCACGAGGATCAGGTAATCGCTCTGGAGAAGGCTGTTATCGAGCGATTCGGCACGGTAGACATTCTGATTAATAACGCCGGTGTCAATGTCCGCAAAAACGTCACGGAATTCACGCTCGACGAGTGGAACCATGTGATCGGCACTAACCTCACCGGCGCGTTCCTGATGTGCCGCGCTTTTGTGCCGCACATGAAGGGCAAAGGGTACGGCCGAATCGTCAACATGGCGTCGATGATGAGCCACGTTTCATTGCCCGGCCGCGCCGCTTATTCAGCCAGCAAAGCCGGGCTCCTCGGCATGACCCGCGCCCTGGCGCTGGAGCTTGCCCCGGATGGCATCACCGTGATGGCAATCAGCCCCGGCCCTTTTGCCACGGAGATGAATAAGCCGCTGCTGAACGATCCACAGATGAATCAGCAGTTCACCTCGCGCATTCCAGTGGGCCACTGGGGCAAGCCCGAAGACATCGGCTCGCTGGCGCTCTACCTTTGCTCGGAAGCAGCTTCCTTTCTCACCGGAACCGATATCGTTATCGATGGCGGCTGGATGGCGCAGTAACGGTGAAACATTCTATTCATCCTCCGTAACTCATTCTGCGCAATGGGCTCCGCCCCACCCTCGAAACACTTCCGATCGCACCAGCTTCTAACAGGCGAGGTGAAGTAAATGCGCGGTATTAGAATCCTGCTGTTTGCGACGATTATCGGACTCGGTCTGATGGCGACCAGCGCCACAGCCGCACCCCAGGTTGGTATCGCGGTCGGAGTGGCGCCGGATTGCCCCTATGGCTATTACGACGTGCCGCCCTACGCATGCGCACCCTATGGCTACTACGGCCCGGAATGGTTCTCGGGCGGAGTGTTTATCGGCGCAGGTCCCTGGTATCACGGACCTGAGCACTTCTGGGGTCACGTGGACAACCGTTACCATCCCGACCACGGCTACCACGGCCACATGCCGGCGCGAGGCGAGAAAGCCGATGCGGGCAATCGGGTAGACCGGATGCCAAGCTTCCATGGGAACGAAGTGCGCGATGGCCACGGCCACACGCGGTAATTGACAGATCCATTGGGGCCCGGCCGCTCTGTCCGGGCCTTAAATGGAACCCAACCGTCCCCGGCACATCCAAATAGCAGGAGTGCCGCATGAAGTTCATTCTCTGGATCGCTGCTGTTGCATCGCTATCGGCTGCCCAGGTTAGCCTGGTGGTCACAGCAGAGCCGCAGCACGGGACCTCACCGGTACTGATTGACCGGCAGGATGTAACGGTTTTGCAGGATAAGCAGCGGCTTCCCGTCCTCGACTGGGTTCCGCTGCGTGGCGATCAGGCCGCGCTGCAGCTTTATATCCTGGTTGACGACGCGTTGCCCTCGTCTTTCAGCAATCAGTTTGGCGATCTGCGTCAGTTCATCGCTAACCAGCCCGCCACAACCGAGATTGGCGTCGGCTATCTTCGTTACGGGTCGGTGGAGATTATGCAAGCGCCCACCGCCGACCACGACCGGGCCGCTCACGCTTTTCGCGTTCCGTTCAGCTCACCTGGTCAGTCGCCCAGTCCCTACATGTCGCTTTCGGAGCTGATCAGGAAGCAATGGCCCGCTTCGGACGCGCGCCGGGAAGTTCTCCTGATCTCCAGCGGCGTGGACCTCTACTACCGGTCATGGGACACGAACGACCCGTATCTGAACTCGGCGATTCAGGACGCGCAGCGCGCGGGCGTGATCGTGTACAGCATTTATTGGGGCGATGCGCACGGCGTCGGCCGCGGACCGTGGAACGCCACCATGTCGCAGGGTTATCTCACTCAACTAACCGATCAAACCGGCGGCGAATCCTGGTTTCAAGGGTTCGGAAATCCGGTTTCGCTCCATCCATTTCTGGACAATCTGAGCGCCCGTCTCAGCGAGCAGTATCGAGTGACCTTCGCGAAATCCGGCGGCGGCCTCAAACCGGTTCGCGTCACCACCGAGGTTCCGCGAGTGAAGCTGGTGGCTCCGCGGAAAGCGTAGATCGTCGACCAGCGATACGAATCTAGTCTGTCAGCAAATGCAGGGCGACGATCGCGAGGATGCCTCCGGCTGCGAGGGTGGATCCAGCCACCAGCAACATCGCGAGATGTGTGCGTACGTCGGCAAGTGTGCGCAAGGCGGCCTGCCTTAGTTCAACGTCATTGCTCCAGCCGCGCAGCAGCGTCCCGAATCCGATGGCCAACACGGCTAACGGCGAAGTAATAAGAAACACCCAGAGACCAAGGCGCGGTCTCGCCGCGTACCACGTAACGATCTGCTGAGCCGTCTGGGCCGGCTCATATTGTTGCGGCTGCAGATTTCGAACGAAGAGCGCCGTCATGAAAAGGACGGCCGGGAAAACGAGCAGCAGTTCCGCTGTCGCGATGGTCCGCTTTGGCATTCTCATAAGTACTTTATACATAAAAGTACATGAAGGTGCAAGGAGTATTACAATGAAGTCCCAGCACATGAAGCTTCTGGCAACACACACGTCGTCCACTGATGTTACCCACGCGCCGGTGGGCGCGCCGTCTTCAGTTGGGCGATGCAGGATCTGCATTTCGGCGATGCAGGTTTTTGCCGCTCACTCGGGCATTCGGAGCTCGCCGGTCGGGCAATCGCCGTTTGCTTGCCGCGTCTTGAACCGGGATCCGAATAGGGCCGCTGAATTGCAAGGCGCGACGGCACAGTGAGAATCCTGCTTTACAATCCCGACAATGGCGTGACTGGCAATTTCATGCCGCATCTGTGGATGTTCCTGCTGCAGGCGCTCACGCCACCAGGCCATGAGGTGTTGCTGATTGACGGGAACGCGCAACCGCTGAACGATGCCGAACTCGTCGACTTCGTCAAGCGGGAGGGCATCGGTCTGGTCGGGATCGGTGCGATGACTCGGATGATCGCGCGCGCTTACCGTGCCGCGGACGCTCTTCGCGCGGTTGGCGTCCCCGTCGCGATGGGCGGCCCCCATGTCACCGAACTACCGGATGAGGCCCTTGGACGGAACGGCGGCACCCGCCATGCCGACGCTGTGGCGCTGGGCGAGGCCGATCAGACGTGGCCGCGAATTGTCGAAGACGCGGTACACGGCCGGTTGAAGGACATATACGCTCCGGTGGACGCTTTCGGCCAGGAACAGAAGCCGGATCTCGGCGCTTATCCGAAGATCCCCTGGGAGTCGCTGGACCTGCGGCAGTTCAACCGAATTCCGGCTTTCCTTCGGCCCGTTATGCGATGCTTCGGCGTGCAGTGGGAACGATTTCACCTCATTCCGATTGAGTCCGGCCGCGGTTGTCCGTACGGTTGCGAGTTTTGTACGGTGACCGGATTCTTCGGGGACTCCATCCGCTTTCGCTCCAACGAAAGCGTGGTGGACGAAATGTTGCGGCTGAAGGCGCGCGCGCGGCAGAATCGCGGGAAAGCCGCGGTCTTTTTCGTGGACGACAATTTCGCCATCAACGTGAAGCGCACCAAGTCGCTGCTGCGGGCCATCATTGCCGCCGGCGCACAGCTCGCCTGGGTCGCGCAGATCAGCGCGAACCTGCTGCGGGACGAAGAACTGGTGGACCTCATTGCGGAGTCCGGAGGCAAGTGGATCTTCATTGGCATGGAATCCCTGGATACCGCCAATCTGCAAAACGTGAACAAAAGCTTCAACAAGCCGGCTGAGTTTGGGCCGGTACTCGAGCGCCTGGCGCGGCGCCACGTCTATGCGATTACATCGTTCATTTTCGGTCTGGATAACGACACGCCCGGCGTTGCGGCGCGCACACTGGAGCAGGTACGGCAATGGCCCCCGGGGCTGCCGGTTTTCGGCCAGATCACGCCATTTCCGTCCACGCCTCTTTATGAGCGGCTGAAGAACGAGGGCCGCCTGACGCGTCCCACTCATTGGCTGGACTTCGCACCCTTCCAAATGGCGCATACGCCCCTGAAGATGACCATCCCCGAGGTGCATGAAGAAGTTCAATACGCCTGGACGAACTCTTACAGTCCGGCGACAACCGGGGAGGCCCTCGATAAGATCGCGGACGCCCCGGTGCCGTACAAGATCAGTCATCTGGTAGCGCGATTGTGTTTCCGCGGCATCTATTTCCCGCAGCGGGGAAAATTGGCCTGGTTCAAGGTGTTGAAGGAGAACCGGGCGATGATTTTCCGCATCGTCCGCGAGTCCTTTACGCGCTGGCGCGGATCCGCGGCGGCGGAAGCGCATCTGGACTTTGATGCGGGATTGAGACAGCCCCATGCGCACGAATCGACTTCACCTTCAGAATCGTGAGGCGTCGCAATCTGAGGGTACTGCCTGGCGCAGCAACTCGATGAATCGACACGGCGATCATTGCGGTTCTTCTCGTGCCAACAGGAGGCCGCGGTGGTGTAGGGGCTCACTGAACTGAGAGGAATCGGAGGATCTCGCGCATCACCCTTTCCCCCTGATCCGTCTCAAACAGGTACTGGGCGTGCGCCGACCCGTCGACGATAATTAGCTCTTTCGGCTGAGGCGCTCTCTCGTACTGTGCGCGAATCCACGGCATTCTTGGCCCATCCGCGCTCGCGTCATCGCGGGCAACAATGAACAATGCGGGCGCTTTGAGTTTCTCCGCGGGCTGGTTGGGGGCCGCACCCAGCAACACCAGCCGATCGATCTCGCCGGGCGCAGACACAATCGACGCGTCGCCCGCGGCACCACCGCCCATGCTGGCCCCGACAACCGATACCGTTTTGGCGCCGTTCATGCGCAGATAACGGACGGCGGCCAGGACGTCGAAGTGGAGCGGAGCGCTCAGAGGGTCGGCTTGGCCCGGACCTCGCGACGCACCGTAGCCCCGGAAATCGATCGCCAGCACGCGAAATCCGGCGTGTGCGAGCACGCGCGCCTGCTTCTCCCAACTTTCCTTATTAAAGCGTCCGCCGTGAGCCAGCACGACACACCGGTCGCTCTGTCCGTACAGGTCGGCGTAAATGAGGCCGCCGTCCTGCGTCGGAAAGGAGACGTGAGTCTGCGCAGATGCGAGTCCTGCCAGCAAGAGAGCCCCCGTGATTGCCTTGACGAACATCGGCCACCCAATAGAGTAGCTTTCCCATCAATGCGGCAGGAACTTCCGACACTGCGTACTAAGCTGGGATGAGTGTTCCACTTAGTCGAACAGCGCGTGGCGCAACGATTCGCGGATCTGGTCCGCGCGAGACACGGCGTGGAGTCGCCGGTATCTCTCGAACAGCCGAGGCAATCGTCATTTGGTGAACTGGCGGTTCCGGTGGCCTTTCAGCTTGCGCGTCAATTGAAGCAGGCTCCGCGCGCCATCGCGAGTCAGCTCGTCGCCGAGGTGGGCGCGATTCCCGGCGTGAGCGCACTGGAGATCGCGGGCAACGGCTACATCAATGTCCGTCTTCAGCGTGGGGTTTATGGGCGCGAGGCGCTTGAGTATCAGCCGGGGGCGCGGGCGTCCGCGACCGGCAAGGTGATTGTCGAACACACCAACATCAACCCAAACAAGGCCGCGCACATAGGGCACCTGCGCAACGCGATTTTGGGCGACACGTTCGTCCGCATGCTGCGAGCAACCGGCGAGCACGTGGAAGTGCAGAATTACATCGACAACACCGGCGTGCAGGTGGCTGACGTAGTGGCCGGCTTCGAGCATCTGGAAAAGCTGAGCGCGGCGCAGGTGGAAGCCTTGATCGCGACGCCGGACCCGCCGTTCGATTATCTTTGCTGGGATCTCTACGCAAAGACCTCCCAGTATTTCAAAGACAATACGGACGCCCTCGCGTGGCGGCATGCGACGCTGCACGCGATTGAGGCCGGTGAAGGCGAAACGGCTCGGATGGCACACGTCGTGGCGAACGCCATTGTGCGCGCGCACCTGAAAACCATGCTGCGGCTGGGCGTCGAGTACGACGTGTTGCCGCGCGAGAGCGAGATCCTGCATCTGCAGTTCTGGGCCACTGCGTTCGAGCAGTTGAAGGAGCGAAAGGCCATTTACTTCGAGACCGAAGGAAAGAACAGCGGCTGCTGGGTGATGCCCGCCGCGGCGTTCTCGGATTCCACGGGCGACGAGGACAGCAAGGTGATTGTCCGCTCGAACGGAACCGTGACCTACGTGGGCAAGGACATCGCTTATCAGATGTGGAAGTTCGGAATTCTCGGCAAGGATTTCCGTTACCGCCAATGGCACACTTATCCGGATGGGCACGTGGTGTGGGTCTCAACAACGGAGCCTTCGGCAAGTGGCGCGCCGGAATTCGGGCACGCTGCGCGAGTCTATAACGTTATTGATACGCGACAGTCCTATCTGCAGGACGTCGTAGTGGCTGGGCTGCGCGCGCTCGGGTACAACGAGCAGGCCGACCGCTCGGTGCACTTCTCTTATGCTATGGTGACGCTCTCGCCAAGTACCTGCGTCGAGCTGGGAATCGAGTTGTCCGAAGAAGACAAGCGGCGGCCGTATGTGGAAGTCTCCGGGCGCAAGGGGCTCGGAGTTAAGGCCGACGACCTGATCGACAAGCTGATCGACAACGCCTTGAAGGAAGTGGAATCGCGGCACGCGGAAGCGTCACCCGCACATCGCCTGCGCGTGGCTACGCAGATCGCCGTGGGCGCCTTGCGGTATTTCATGTTGAAATACACGCGCAATTCGGTAATTGCTTTTGATTTTCAGGAGGCGCTGAGCTTCGAGGGCGAAACCGGGCCGTATGTGCAATACGCGGCGGTGCGCGCGGGCAATATTGTACGAAAACTGGAGGAGCGCGGCGAGGCCTTGCCGGACTTTCTTGCCCTGCTGGGCGAAGCCGCCATGGAGCGGCAACTCGCATCCGAGGAGTTGTGGCAACTGCTGCTGGCGGCGTCGAAAGCCGATTCGTCCATTCAACGCTCCGTTGCCGCGGGGGAACCCGCGAACGTGGCCAAGTATGCGTTCACGCTGGCGCAGGCGTTCAATAATTTCTATCACCTGTTTCCGGTCCTTCAGGAGGAAGACGCGGAGAAGCGAACATTCCTGTTGTGGATGACCGTCTACTTCCGCGCGCAACTGGAGCGCACGCTGGCGGTGCTGGGGATTGAAGTGCCGGAATATATGTAGTTACAAGTCGTCGCCGAGGATAGCGCGCCCGCCGAGCGCGTATCGAAACGCCAGCCCCGCAAGCACCGCAATCGAAACCAGCGCCAGCACGGAACCGCCCGCGTAGAATGCCGAGAAATCCCAGGTCAGCGCATACGAACCCAGCACGGCGTTAACCATGAACATGCTGGCCAGCGTCACCAGGCCGTAGCGCAACATCACAAAAGTGAACAGCGTGAAGACGATGAAGGCGTCGGCCGCATCGTAGGCGGGATGAAGGCTGGATAGCCCGGCGATGGCCGCGAAGAGCAGCACGAAAATAGCGAGCCGACCAGGGCATTGCCCCAGGGCGCGATGGTGAAGCGCCCTCCCACAAGGGCAAGCGACGACGTCTGATCGGGCAGTCCCCCGGCATTAACCTCGAATGAGTTGATCACCTCATCGACGAGTTTCGACACAACACCGAAGCAGATACCCGCCAGGATGTCCGCTCCGACGCGCGCATCGCGGACGTGCCCGGCCAGCAAGCGGGTCCAGGAAATGATGGAATGCGGCCACTGGCGTCTCACCCACGGCTCCAGCGCCAGGTAGGCCATCCAGACCAGCGCGCCAATGTAGAGGCACCAGCTTGTAGATCTCAGAAATTCAACGAACTCATCGGTAGCCGGCACGTTTTTTCCCAGGAGCAGGCCAGCCGCTAAATTTACGACAGCCAGCGAACCCGCCAACACGATGGCGCCACGCCGGTCCACACGTCCCATCCGCCAGTTGCGGCGGGCCATGAGAGCGGCGCCGGCTATAACCGCGAGAAAGAGGCAGATAGCGAGAACATT